>DXGJ01000044.1 GCA_019113985.1 Candidatus Levilactobacillus faecigallinarum | reverse complement strand
AAGTAACGCACAAGAAAAGCCTCAAACGGCCAACGTTGTTGCAGTTGGTGACGGTCGGGTATTGGACAATGGTGAAAAGGTTGCGCCTAGCGTTAAGGTTGGCGACAAAGTATTGTTCGACAAATATGCCGGTACTGAAGTTAAATACCAAGATAAGACGTACCTTGTGTTACACGAAAAGGACTTAGTCGCTATCGTCGACTAGAACTTTCCCACTACTCATCCAGAAGCGCGATTTAAAAATTTTAGTATGAGGTGAACAATTAAAATGGCTAAAGAATTGAAATTTTCTGAAGATGCACGTAGCGCAATGTTAGCCGGTGTCGACAAGTTAGCTGACACGGTTAAGACCACGCTTGGCCCGAAAGGCCGGAACGTTGTTTTGGAACAAAGCTATGGTAACCCAACCATCACGAACGATGGTGTGACGATTGCTAAGTCCATTGAATTAGAGGACCACTTCGAAAACATGGGCGCTAAGCTGGTTTCCGAAGTTGCTTCCAAGACCAACGATATCGCTGGTGATGGGACCACGACCGCCACGGTTCTGACCCAAGCCATCGTCAACGAAGGGATGAAGAACGTGACTGCCGGTGCCAACCCTGTTGGTATCCGTCACGGGATCGAATTGGCAACTAAGGCTGCCGTTGATGGTCTGCACAAGATGTCTCACGATGTTAAGACCAAGGACGACATTGCGCAAATCGCTGCTATCTCATCCGCAAGCAAGGAAACTGGGACGTTGATTGCCGACGCCATGGAAAAGGTTGGTAATGACGGGGTCATCACCATCGAAGAATCCCGTGGGGTTGATACCAGCTTGGACGTTGTTGAAGGGATGCAATTCGACCGTGGGTACATGTCACAATACATGGTTACCGACAACGATAAGATGGAAGCAAACCTCGACAACCCATACATTCTGATTACGGACAAGAAGATTGGGAACATCCAAGACATCTTGCCATTACTGCAATCCGTTGTTGAACAAAGCCGTTCCCTGTTGATCATCGCTGATGACATCACCGGTGAAGCTTTACCAACGCTGGTTCTGAACAAGATGCGTGGGACGTTCAACGTGGTTGCCGTTAAGGCCCCTGGCTTTGGTGACCGTCGTAAGGCCCAATTACAAGATATCGCCGTTCTGACCGGTGGGACTGTCATCACCGATGACTTAGGCCTGAACCTGAAGGACACGACCATTGATCAATTAGGTCAAGCCCAAAAGGTTAACGTTACCAAGGACAACACCACCGTTGTTGAAGGTGCTGGTGCCAAGGACCAAATCGCTGCTCGGGTTGAAGAGATCAAGGGTCAGATTGCTGACACGACGTCTGAATTCGACCGTGACAAGCTGAAGGAACGTTTGGCGAAGTTATCCGGCGGTGTTGCTGTGGTTCGGGTCGGCGCTGCTACCGAAACCGAATTAAAGGAACGGAAGTACCGAATCGAAGACGCCTTGAACGCGACCCGTGCCGCCGTTGAAGAAGGCTTCGTTGCTGGTGGTGGGACTGCCTTGATCAACGTGATCAAGGACGTTGCTGCTGTTAAGGCCGAAGGCGACGCTCAGACCGGGGTCAACATTGTTCTCCGTGCCCTGGAAGAACCTGTTCGTCAAATCGCCCAAAATGCTGGTGTTGAAGGTTCCGTTGTGGTTGAACACCTGAAGGGTGAGAAGCCAGGTATTGGTTACAACGCCGCTGACGACAAGTACGAAGACATGGTTGCTGCCGGGATTACCGACCCAACCAAGGTTACCCGTTCTGCTCTGCAAAACGCCGCATCCGTTTCCGCCTTGTTATTGACCACGGAAGCTGTTGTTGCTGACAAGCCAGAAAAGAACGCTGCACCCGCTGCCCCGGCCGCACAACCCGGCATGGGCGGTATGATGTAAGCCGTCTCCATTAATTGATGAATTAAACGAAACCCCGACGTGTTTTTGTGGACAACGTCGGGGTTTTTGTCGTGTTAAGTTAAGCGACCTGTACGGTTTACTATATAGGTACAAAGTGGCTATTGAAAATAAATTTTCGGTGAGTTGCGGCGGGAAAAGCCTGATAGGTCAGGGGCCGCCGTCCTTAAATCGTTATCATAACGATTTACCGTGGGAAAACCCATTTGACGAACTTACAGGAAACTAGTAGTTTTGATGATGGACTGATTAGCAGAACCACCTATTTACGGTTGTTGGGCCGGGAACGCGACGCTAGATTGACGGAAGCGGACCGGCTCGCGATACCGGATTGGCGGGATTTTTTCGACTTGCCAACACCAAGAATTGTGGTAATGTGGAGTCAGTTGTAGTAGAATGACGTTTGCATTCGTTTAAAAAGACGAGTGGTGTTCATGATGCCGGCGAATAACCGGATTTCGAGTCATTTATTATTCGTGGAGATAAGGAGTAAATAGTCATGTGGCGTTATTTAAAGCGGGTTTTGATTGGAAAACCCCTCAAAACCATGGACGAGGGCGGTCAAGCGCTGACCAAGTTTAAAGCGTTAGCGTTGTTATCATCCGATGCGCTGTCCTCCGTGGCTTATGGTACTGAGCAAATTACCACAGTCTTAATTACCTTATCGGCCGCAGCCCTCATGTATCAATTGTGGGTTGCCGCTTTGGTTTTAGTACTGTTATTTGCGATCACGCTTTCCTACCAACAAATTATCCATGCCTATCCCTCCGGTGGTGGTGCCTATGTGGTGGCCAGTACCAACTGGGGACAGTCGGCAGGGTTAGTGGCTGGGGGATCGCTGTTAGTTGATTATATGCTGACGGTGGCCGTTTCGACGACTTCCGGGACCGAGGCAATTACCTCGGCCATCCCGGCGCTTTATCCGTACTCGGTCCTGATATCGGTACTGATTGTTATCGGCATTATGCTCCTCAACTTACGTGGGATGAAGGAGTCGGCGGCCTTTCTGACGGTACCGGTCTACCTGTTTATTATCATGATTTTGGTCATGATTGGGGTCGGGTTCTACAACATCGTCTCCGGTAACATCACCTACCACGCGGCGGCCAGTATGGGCGCTCCCGTGAAGGGGATGACGTTGTTACTGTTCTTCCGGGCCTTCTCCTCTGGGTCCTCGTCCCTGACCGGGGTCGAAGCCATCAGTAACGCGGTACCAAACTTCAAGGCACCCAAACGGCACAACGCCGCAGCGACGCTGGCCATCATGGCCGGTATCCTGGCAATCTTCTTTGCTGGCATCACCTACCTGAGTTATTACATGGGAATTCGGCCGCAGTCGAGCCAAACGGTCCTGTCACAGATTGCCGGGGGCGTCTTCGGTCACGGAGTCATGTATTACATCCTGCAACTGTCGACGGCCATGATTCTGGCGGTCGCTGCCAACACCGGGTTCTCGGCCTTTCCAATTCTGGCCTACAACCTGGCGAAGGACAAGTTCCTGCCGCACGCCTACCTGGACCGGGGAGACCGGTTGGGGTACTCCAACGGGATCATCTCCTTGGCGGTCGGAGCCATTGTCTTGATCTTTATCTTCCACGGACAGACGACTCTGCTGATTCCGCTGTACGCGGTCGGCGTGTTTGTGCCGTTTACCTTATCGCAATCTGGGATGATTATTCACTGGTTCCGGACGCGCGAAGGCTTATGGCTAGGTAAGGCGGCTATTAACCTGTTAGGGGCCTTGATTTCCCTGGTCTTGGTGGTTTTTCTGCTGTTCCTACACTTCGGGAACGTCTGGCCGTACCTGATCATCATGCCACTGCTATTGTGGATGTTCTATCGGATTCACCAGCATTACCTGAACGTCGCCCGGCAATTGCGGGTGGCCGAGAAGGCTAAGGCGGCGACGGTCCACGAGTATGATGGAGCGACGGTGATCGTTCTGGTCAGCAACGTGACCCAGGTGACCACGGGGGCCATCAACTACGCCCGGTCGATTGGGGACTACGTGATTGCCATGCACGTCTCCTTCGATGAGAATCCCAAGAAGGAACACAAGACGGCGCTGGAATTCCGTGAAGAGTTCCCGGACATCCGGTTCGTGGACATTCACTCGTCCTATCGGTCCATCGCGACGCCAACGTTGCGGTTCTGTGATGTGATCGCCAAGCGGGCGGCCGAACGGAACTTCACCACCACGGTGCTGGTTCCCCAGTTCGTCCCGCGCCATCCTTGGCAGAATATCCTGCATAACCAGACGGCGTTGCGCTTGCGGGCCGTGCTGAATTCGCGGGAAAACATCATCGTTTCAACTTATAACTATCATTTAAGAGAGTAGTGTCCTTGTGACACGCAAAACGGACATCCGCCGGTTGGGGGATGTCCGTTTTTTAGTGGTTCAGGAGCTTCAGGGTGTAGGCCAACAGGTCGTCGGTGGAAAGGTGGCGGTGATACCGCTCGAAGGTGTAGACCCGACTCTTGAACATGGCGACCACCATGTCGGCCTGAAACTGCAGGTAGTCGTGATCACTTGCGGGTTGGACCCGCCGAAGAACCCGGGTCAGTAGGGCTACGCGTTCCGCGTAGATGGGGGTCTGGAGCAGCTTGGTCAGCTGCTCCGGCGAAGACTCGGTCTCGATGCTGGTCAGCAGCTCCTGGTTTTCGTGCCGGACATCGAGGTAGCCTCGCAGGACGTGGGCCAGTTGTTGCTGGGGTGGCGCCTGAGTAACGTCTAAGTAGGCATTCTGTTGGTCGACGAAGGCCTGGATGCTGTCATGGGTCAATGCGAGGCACAGGGCGCCCTTGTTGGGGTAGTTCCGGTATAGGGTTCCGATGCCGATACCGGCGGCGTCAGCGAGCTGTTTCATGCCGACATTGGCGACGCCTAGTTGGGCAAAGAGCTGGGTGGCGGTGGTGAGAATTTTACGGTGATTCGCTTCGGCGTCTCGACGCATGGTGGGCGCTCCCTTCTGGAAAATCGGTACCTATAAGGTACACCAGTAACCACCTTATTGACAAGCGGAACGATTTCCAGTTATTATATGGAATGTGTTCCACTTATGAGAAAGGAAGCTATAATAATGGTAGTTTGGTTCTATGGCCTGCTGATTGGGGCCTTTATTAGCGTAATGGGGGGTGGGGGCGCCGCGATGTACCTGGGGATCCTGACTAGCCAGCTGGGCGTAGCGACTGCGGTGGCGGCCCCGACCTCCTTAATCGTGGCGATTCCCGCGTTGCTCTTTGGCTGTGCGACCCAGATGCGCATCCATAACGTCCATTACGACTTGGGCAACAGGATGATTTTGGCAGCCTTACCGGGAATTCTTGTGGGGTCGGGAATCGCGCCGTACATTCCAGACCAACTCTATAACTGGGTCGTGGGCGGCATCCTGACAGTCATGGGTCTCATCGTGCTGTACCGAGCTTATCGTCCGGCGGCCAAGCAGGCCAGTGGTCGCTCGCGCACGGGGATTGCCGTGGCCCTGGGACTGCTGAGTGGCCTGATGGTGGGCATCGGCGGTCTGACCGGTGGGGGAACCACGGTGGCCGGGTTATCGATTCTGGGACTTAACGCCTTAGAGGCGGCTGGGACCTCGACCTACGTACTGAGTGTGATGGCCGTGATTGGCGCCATCAGTCACTTGTTTACCGGCTCGATTGCCTGGACGGCGGGAATCAGCCTGATGATTGGTTCGGTCATGGGGGCGGTCATCACGCCGCTTCTGTTACACCGCTTGGACATGGTTAAGCTTAGTCGCTGGTTGACGCCCATCATGGGGCTGGTGATTATCTACTTTGGGGTTAGCATCTTTCTGCGATGAATGAAACGGTGGCCGTCAGTTAGCGGTCGCCGTTTTTGAGTTTAGTTATCACGAGCAACAAAAAAACGTCCCGTCGATTGACGGAACGTTTTTGGCTTAAATAGTAGGTTTAGAATAAGCCCATCATGTGTGCAAATGGTGGAACCACGATGTCCACAACGATGGAAACAACAACAACCGCGATGGAAGCCATTGAACCTTGGATGGACCCTAATTGGATCGCCTTGGCAGTACCAACGGCGTGTCCGGAAGTCCCAAGACCAAGCCCAGCACCGATAGGATCGCTGTTCAGACGGAAGACCTTAACTAAGAAGTCACCTAAGGCGTAGATCAGAACGGCGTTGATGATGCAGGCCATGGCCGTGATTGCGGAGTTACCACCAACAGAGACAGCAACTGGCATCGCGATGGCAGTCGTTGCGGCTTGTGGCAACATGGAAGCAATCCCTGAGTTGTCCAAACCAAACAGCTTGGCAACGTAGTAGATGATGAACAGGGAAATCAACAGACCAATGATCAAGGAAACAACGATTTCCAACCAGAACCGCTTAACGATATCGTTACGACGATACAGCGGAATGGCGAAGGCAATCGTAGCTGGGTTCAGGAACCAGAAGATGATGTTCCCACCAGGTAAGTAGGCTGACTTGTAGAAGGTTGCGGTGTCAGTCCCGAAGGCCTTGGCGAACAGGAACAGAATGAAGATCCCTAAGACCATCCCAACGAACAGAGGTTGGAATAAGAAGAAACCTTTACTGATTTTGAAGAGCCATTGCCCAATTAAGTAGACAACTAATGAAAGAAAAATACCAAAGATAGCATTACCGGCAGAAGCGCCAGCGGCGTTAGTCCCGAGGGCGTCGCCAAGCCATTTTCCCCAAACTGCCATATGGGGGGTAGCAGTAGCAGCTAAACTAATCATAATTTATTCATCCTTTTCTATGCTATGTCGTAAAAGGTCGAACGATTATTCTTCGACTTCAGTGTTACGATGGAAGACATGCTTACTGAGCCACATCATACCAGCGGTCGTGTAGGCAATGCAGAGCAACATAACAATGGTTGCGATGATCGTAACGATAACAATTTGAACCCCTTGGGTCTTCATAATGTCCAGGTTAGCGGCCATTTGAATCCCAGATGGAACGAACAGAAAGGCGATCAAACTGATCATGAAGTCCCCAAACTTAGCAACGTTCCGCAGTTTAACAATCTTGGTGCACAGCAGAACGTAAAGAATAACCAGACCCATAACGGGCGTTGGTACAGGGAAGGATGCAGGGAACAATGGGGATAAGAGGCTAGACACGAATAAAATAGCCGCGAAAATACCCATTTGGATTAAGATAGGTGAATCTTGTTCTTCCTTAGCTGTTTCGGTCTTTGAAGCTTTATCATTAGCAGCCAATAGAAAAATCTCCTTTCAAAATACAAACCAACGGTGACGGACAGCTAGAAAGATTTCACAAGAAAATAGGATAAATAGCTCAGATACAAAATGAAATGTGAAACCTTTCTCAATGACACAAACTCATTATATGGCTTTTTGCCAATTTGCACAAGACAAATCTGGGGTTTTATGCGGTCTGCCTTGTCCACTTGTGAGCGATGAATGCTAGGAAATCAATAAGGAAGCGGTTACACAAAGTTTTGCAAAAATTTATCTTTTCACAAGAAAATGATGGAAAGTCTTGTGAATAAATTAAGGAGACCTAACAAACACATTATTTTAGGGATTGGACCGAAATTGCGGTTGTGTTTAATTTTCTGGCTTTGTATAATTAGCAGATGAGCCGAAAGAATAGAAAGAGGATTCCTAATGAAATTCGAGATTATTGTTAGCTTATTTGCTACCATGATCATTTCTGCGGTCCTGACGCCGTTTGTCCGGCGCTTCGCATTTAAGATTGGAGCGGTCGACAAGCCAAATCAACGACGCGTCAATAAGGTGCCTATGCCCACGTTAGGCGGTCTGGCGATCTTTATCGCGTTTACATTTTCCACGATGTTCCTATTGCGGGACCAGATGCCTACTCAGCAACTGTGGGGGCTCTTCGGCGGTGAGTGTATCATCGTTGCCGAGGGAATGATCGATGATGTTTATGAATTAAAACCACACCAGAAGGTGATTGGTCAACTAATCGCGGCAGTTGAAGTCTACTTCGTTGCCGAAGTTCGCATGCGTTACCTGACGTTACCTTTTATTGGAACCTGGCATTTAGGGCTCCTGGCCCTACCCATTACCTTGTTGTGGATTGTGGCGATTATCAATGCCATCAACCTGATTGACGGGTTGGATGGTCTGGCGACCGGGGTTTCGATCATTGCACTGACGACGACCGGGATCACCGGGTTGTTCTTTTTGAACCTGGCGAACACCTGGGTCGCCATCATGATTTTTGCGTTGGTCGCGGCCATGGTCGGGTTCTTACCTTATAACTTTTTCCCTGCACGAATTTATCTGGGGGACACCGGAGCCCAGTTCATTGGGTTCATGATTGCCTGCTTCTCGTTGTACGGCTTGAAAAACGTCACGTTCATCTCGGTGATCATCCCCGTGATTATCCTGGGGGTGCCGATTACCGATACGGTCTACGCGATGATTCGGCGGATCTTGAACCGTCAGCCCATCTCGCACGCCGATAAGCACCACCTGCACCACCGGTTGATGCAGTTAGGATTGACCCACCGGCAAACGGTCTTAGTGATTTACGGGATTGCGTTGATTTTCTCGTTCATCGCGCTACTGTACCCGTTATCCACGATTTGGGGGTCGGTCCTGCTGACGATTGCCATCCTGATTGGGTTGGAACTGTTCGTTGAGGCCATTGGCTTGGTCGGTTCGAATCGCCAGCCGTTGTTACACTGGATCAAGCACATCGTTAAACAGTTTACGTCTAAGAGTTCAGACTAAAAGCCTACCGGCAACGGTAGGCTTTTTTGCTGGAACCGGTGGATTATTTGGGCAACGCGGCTCTCGATATACATAAGAAACAAGCGGACGATTAGTCGTTTGTCACGTCGTCGCGGCTGCTAGCGTGAATCTCGACGGGGACTTCGTGGTAGTCGACGTCGCCCAGCACCATGGTCAACCGGTCACTGAGTAGGTCACGGATGGCCTGTTGGGTAGCCTCGACGGCTGCTAGGTCCACGGCGATGGTCAGGGTAACAGCTGCAGTGTATAGTGTCTCAAGAATGGTAATACCGTTCTCGGTCAGGTAGTGGTTCAGCCGGTCGTAGTTGGGGTAGTCGACGGTCAGTGTGATGGCCCGCTGGCGAACCCGCTTGACCACGCCCACGGCCTCGATGCCGGTCGAGGTGGCGTTACTATAAGCCCGAATTAAGCCGCCGGCCCCCAACTTGATGCCGCCAAAGTACCGGGTAACTACGGCAATCGTGTTGTGCAGGTGGTTACGTTGAAGCACAGTCAGAATTGGGACACCGGCGGTTCCGGAGGGTTCGCCATTGTCGCTTTCCCGCTGAATCTCATCGTGTTCGCCAATCAGGTAGGCCCAGCAATGGTGGTTGGCCTTGGGCTCACGTTTGGTGATAGCGGCGATGAAGGCCTGGGCTTCGGCCTCACTTTCCACCCGGCCGAGGTCGGCAATGAACCGGGATTTCTTGATTTCCAGGTCGTGATTACCCGCGGCCCGGATGGTTAAATAGTCGGTTTCCATGTTTTAACACCTTTTCTCAAATTTTAGCGGTCGGTCTGCGGAACTAGTGTGTGTAACCCCATAAGAGGAGGTCTCACCATGTTTGATTCCACGACCCTTTATGGCCGGCGCGTGCCTTTGACGGCACCGCCAGCCACACTAGCCAGTCAACCAGCCTTGATCACGGACCGCCAGCGCTGGCGGTGTTCTCGCTGTCAACAGGCGATCCCCCCAACGGACCAACTGCCCGACCAGATTCCGTACTGTCGCCAATGTCTGACGTTGGGGCGGCTGACCGCTCGTACTAAATTATACACTATTCCCGAGCCAAATCGGTTCCCAGCTCGGACCGAAGCACCCCTGACTTGGACTGGCACTCTGAGCGCGCAGCAGGCAACCGCTGCTGCGGAACTGCTGACGCAAGTTCGCCAACGGCAGAATCACCTGCTCTGGGCGGTCACCGGGGCGGGGAAGACCGAAATCGTGTATCCCGCGTTAGCCTGGGCTCTCCAGCAGGGGTGGCGGGTCGCCTGGACATCGCCCCGAATCGACGTCTGTCTGGAGCTGGCGCCCCGGTTGGCCGCGGCCTTTGCGCCGGTCTCCCAGGTGGTGTTGTACGGCGGCCAGCCGGAGCCCTACGTCTACCGGCAGTTGACCATCTGCACGACCCACCAACTATTACGTTTTGCGGCGGCCTTCGACCTCATCGTGGTTGACGAGGTGGACGCCTTTCCGTTGGCCACCAGTCCGATGCTACAGGGGGCGATTCACCAAGCGGAGAAACCCGACGGCTGCCACCTGTATCTCACCGCAACGCCGGGCGGGGCGCTCCAACGGCTGGTCCGCCGCCGAACCCTCTCCGTGACCTACCTACCACTGCGCTACCACGGCTACCTATTACCACCGATTCAGGTCCGCATCGCCTGGCAATGGCGTGAACGGTTGGCGAAGGGCCGTCTGCCCTCGGACTTGGTGCGGCGACTCCGCGGGTATCAAGCACGTCAGCAGCGGTTCCTCCTGTTCGTGCCGCACGTTCGTGATCTGGTTCCGGTCGCGGCGGCTCTGAAACGTGATGGAATCCGTGGTGGCGTGACGGTCCACGCGGCCGACCCCCAGCGACGTGAAAAGGTTCAGGCGATGCGGGACCAGACCGTGCCATTTCTGATTACCACCACGATTCTAGAACGGGGAGTGACCTTTCCCAACGTGATGGTACTGATCCTCGGGGGCGATGATTCGGTCTTCTCGACGGCGGCGTTGGTACAGATTGCCGGTCGGGTCGGTCGCCACCGGGAGCATCCGGGGGGCGATGTCATTTGCTATTGTCAGAGTCAGACGTTGACGGTGTGGCGTGCCCAACGCATGATTCGCAGCCTGAATCGACGAGGTCGCCGCTTGGGCGGGCGGCGTCGATGAGGGCCTGTGTCTGGTGTGGTGCGCCCATCGTCATCGAGGTTACGCTGGCCGTTATCTGGCAGTGGCGCCCGTTGCCGACGCCCGTAATTTGTCGGACCTGTCAGCAACGCCTGCGGCCCATCAGCGGCCCCCGGTGCCCCCAGTGTGGACGCCAGCAGGCCACCCAGCAAGTGTGTCATGATTGCGAACGGTGGGGGGATGCGTTTCGGAACCGGGCCATCTTCCCCTACGACCAGACGCTGAAGGCCTATATGCAGCAGTACAAGTTCCAGGGGGATTATCAGCTACGCCTGGTGATGCAGGATGCCGTGCGCCAAGCCCTGGCGGTGAGCACCTATGACGTGTTGGTTCCCATCCCGGTGACACCGACCACCTGGCGGACTCGGGGATTCAATCAGGTCACGGGCTGGCTGAGCGGGCAACCCTTTCACCAAGTGCTGACGGTGACCCAGACGACCAAGCCACGGCCCCAATCCAGCAAGACCCGGCAGGAACGGTTACGGACGCCCCAGCCGTTCTCCCTGGTGCCTGGGGCGGAAGCGGTAACGAAAAATCGACGAATTTTACTGTTGGATGACGTGTACACCACCGGCCGGACCCTCCGCCACGCCGCCAGTCAAATTTATTTAAGCGGCGCGAAAACGGTTACCAGCTTGACTTTAGCCCGTTAAGAAAACGTAAAATCAATTAGATTAATTGTCTATCGAAGCGCTTTCTATTATAATAATAGTAAGCAAAGCACCGAAGAGTGGTCCTTCTAGTGCTGAGCAAGCCAAGTATCTCTTGGCTGAAGGGAGAGAAGTTTTATGCTCACATTTAATATTCGTGGTGAAAACATCGAAGTTACTGACGCAATCCGGGATTACGTTCAGAAGCGCATCAGCAAGTTAGAGAAATATTTCGAAAACAACGTTGAGGCGATTGCGCATATCAACTTAAAGGTCTACCAAAATAAGACAGCAAAGGTTGAAGTAACGATCCCACTCCCATACTTGACATTACGGGCAGAGGAGACCTCGCCGGATCTGTACGCCAGCGTCGATCTAGTTACCGACAAGCTGGAACGTCAAATTCGGAAGTTTAAGACTAAGGTTAACCGCAAATCCCGTGAAAAGGGCTACAAGAACCTTGACTTCGTACCAGAGAGTGCTGAAGACAAGGCGAGCGACAGTAACGCGTTAGAGGTTGTCCGGACGAAGCGGGTTTCGCTGAAGCCAATGGACAATGAAGAAGCCATCTTACAGATGGATATGTTAGGGCATGACTTCTTTATCTACCAAGACGCTGAAACCGATGGCGTCAGCATCGTTTACCGTCGGAATGATGGCCGTTACGGCCTGATTGAGGCTGGCGACGAAGCTTAAGCAAGTTGAATTTGTCTTGTATCAATGAAGGGGACCCGTGGCGCTTACGGGCTCCCTTTTTTGCGTCCAATTAAGGGTTAGAGGTGACAAGCGACAGTTACGTGGTATCATGGGATGTACCGCATTTCGGAACTTAGGATAATTGGAAACGGTTTAACCTTCGTTAACTGGGGTCGACAGTTTCATCTTAGCCGGGTTAGTGTTAAAATGTAGGTTGATTTATCGCAAAACTATGGGTAACTTTAAATAAAACGATTAAACACTGTACTGAAGGGAATTCTCACATGGCAAATATTTTGAAACGATGGGTCGAAAGTGATCGACGAACTTTACGACGCCTCAGTAAATTAGCGGATCAGGTTGGCGCCTACGCTGATGAATATGAACAGCTTTCAGATGAAGATTTGAAGGCAAAAACGCCAGAATTTAAGCAACGGTATCAAGATGGCGAGACCTTGGATGATCTGTTACCTGAGGCCTTTGCTGCATGTCGTGAAGGTGCACGCCGGGTCTTAGGCCTGTACCCATTCCATGTGCAAATCATGGGGGGGATTGTTCTTCACGAAGGGAACATCGCCGAAATGAAGACCGGTGAAGGGAAGACTCTGACCGCCACGATGCCCGTTTATTTAAACGCCATCGCTGGCAAGGGTGTTCACGTCGTCACGGTTAACGAATACCTGTCTGCACGGGACGCGACCGAAATGGGCGAGCTGTACAACTGGATGGGCTTAACGGTGGGCTTGAACTCCGCTGAAAAGACACCAGATGAGAAGCGTGAAGCCTACAAGGCCGACATCACGTACTCCACCAACGGGGAGATCGGGTTCGATTACCTGCGGGATAACATGGTGGTTTACAAAGAAGACATGGTTCAACGGCCACTGAGCTTCGCCATCGTCGACGAAGTGGACTCCATCTTAATCGATGAGGCCCGGACACCGTTGATCATTTCTGGACAGTCCGAAGGGACCAGCCAGCTCTACAAGCGGGTCGACCGGTTCGCCAAGACGCTCCACGAAAAAGAAGACTTTAAGATCGACCTGGAATCCAAGACGGTTGCTTTGACCGACTCAGGAATCGAAAAGGCCGAAAAATACTTCAACTTGAAGAACCTGTATGACACGGACAACACCGCCTTGACCCACCATATGGATCAAGCCTTACGGGCGAACTTTATTATGCTCCGCGATAAGGACTACGTGGTTCAAGACGGCGAAGTCTTGATCGTCGATTCCTTTACGGGGCGGGTCATGGAAGGTCGGCGCTACTCCGACGGGCTGCACCAAGCCATCGAAGCTAAGGAAGGCGTCGAGATTCAAGAAGAGACCAAGACCATGGCCAACATCACGTACCAAAACTTGTTCCGGATGTACGCCAAGTTAGCCGGGATGACGGGGACGGCCAAGACCGAAGCCGAAGAATTCCGGGAAATCTACAACATGGAAGTCATCACCGTGCCAACCAACAAGCCGGTTGTCCGGGTCGACCATCCCGATGTGTTGTACCCAACCTTGGAGTCCAAGTTTGATGCGGTTGTCCGTGAAATCAAGAATCTGCACGAAAAGGGCCAACCAATGTTGATTGGTACCGTGGCGGTTGAAACCTCCGAGTACCTCTCCGAACGGTTGGATCAAGAGAACATTCCGCACGTGGTCTTGAACGCCAAGAACCACGCGAAGGAAGCCGACATTATCCAGAACGCTGGTCAACGGGGTGCCGTTACCATCGCCACCAACATGGCTGGACGGGGGACCGACATCAAGTTGGGACCCGGCGTGGTTGAATTGGGTGGTTTGGCCGTTATTGGGACGGAACGTCACGAATCTCGGCGAATCGATAACCAACTGCGTGGCCGTTCTGGCCGGCAGGGTGACCCTGGTATGACCCAGTTCTACCTGTCACTGGAAGATGACCTGATGCGGCGTTTCGGTTCCGACCGGGTTAAAGACTTCCTGCAACGGATGAACGTTGACGGTGAAGATGCTGTTATTCGGAGCCGGATGATCACCAAGCAAGTCGAATCCGCCCAAAAGCGGGTTGAAGGGAACAACTACGATTCCCGGAAGAACGTCTTGCAATATGATGATGTGATGCGGCAACAACGGAACGTCATCTACGGCGAACGGAACCAGATTATTCAACAGGACAAGTCCCTGAAGTGGGTCTTGATGCCAATGATCAAGCGGACCGTGACCCGGGTGGTCAACCTGCATACGCAGGGCGAACAGGCCGATTGGGATCTGGATACGTTGCTTGATTTCGGAATCTCGGCAATGGTTTCGCCTGACAAGATCAGCTTGGCTGACTTGAAGGACAAGACCGCCGATGAAATCATCGACTACTTCATGGGTCTGGCGAACGACGTTTACGACGAAAAGGCTAAGCAACTTTACGACCCAGCCCAAATGCTGGAATTCGAAAAGGTTGTGCTGCTGCGGGTCGTCGACTCACACTGGACGGACCACATCGATGCGATGGACCAGTTACGACAATCGATTGGGTTGCGGGGTTACGGACAACTGAACCCGTTGGTTGAATACCAACAAGATGGGTTCCGGATGTTCGAAGAAATGATTTCCGACATCGATTACGATTCAACGCGACTCTTCATGAAGTCTGAAATTCGACAAAACATTACCCGTTAAAGCGGGAAGCGACGAGGCGGGAAGTGATTCCGGCCTCGTTTTTGCGAAATGAGCGAGAGCGACGGTTGTAAGAATAGACTGACAATCTTACGGTAGACTGTTTCACTGGTTTGGTCAGTTTGCGGCAGGGCCAGATTCCCAGTTACCGCACTCGGTTTAATTGGGTACCGATGATAGCGCAAGTTACCTGATTATCAGTTGTTAGTGAGACATACTGCTTGTTATTTAAATTGTGCCGAATCTCGCGATGAGCTGCTCAACGACAATTTTAAGTTGAGAATAATGGAGTAGAATTTTTTGCCGGCGGTTGCTTATTAGCCGCTAAGTAATGGCAGTGGTGGTTTTCATGGACCGAATGATGAGCGACCTGTCCTGTAATGGGCAAAGTCCATGTTAGCTGGAGGGGCGGTTCTGGGGGGCCAGAGTGGTGAAGTTTGTGTTAGTCGGGGGATTTTCCCGGCTTACACAAAGGCCGAGCTTGGAGACTCACGAATTTTGTGAGGCTTCAAGTCGTGCCCACCACGGACACGGCCCCCCAGAACCGCCCCGGAAGCGGAAGCTTCCACAAGCTTTTGTTTTTTCTAACCTAATTGCAAAATAATGTTAAGAATTAAAAATCAAACAAAAAGGAGCCAACATCATGGAATTAAGTGATGCAAAACGTGACATTAGTACCATGCGTGACCAATTAGCCGGCTTTAGGAGGTCGCTTTGACTTTGATGCCCTGAACGAGAGCATTGAGGTCAACGAGGCCCAGATGGCGGAGCCGGGGTTCTGGGATGATGCCCAGAAGGCCCAGGGGTTGATCGACGAGACCAACGACATGAAGAAGAAGGTCGACGAGTTCCAGCAACTCGCCAACAGTGTTGACGACCTCGACGTTGCCGTGGAATTGCTGAGCGACGAGCCCGACGCCGACATGCAGGCGGAATTCGAGGAGAACTTCGCCACGACCCAGGAGGCCCTGCGGCAATACCGACTGAACCTCCTGTTGAACCAGAAGTACGACCGCAATAACGCCATCTTGGAAATTCATCCGGGCGCTGGCGGCACCGAATCCCAAGACTGGGGCGCGATGCTGATGCGGATGTATCAACGGTGGGCTGACCAGCATCATTTTAAGGTGACCATCTTGGACTACCAACCGGGCGAAGTTGCCGGGTTAAGTAGCGCGACCCTCTTGATTGCTGGGCACAACGCTTACGGGTACTTACGGTCCGAGAAGGGTGTTCACCGGCTGGTCCGCATCTCGCCGTTTGATTCAGCGGGACGTCGACACACCTCATTTGCTTCCATTGACGTTTTACCGGAACTCGATGATTCGGTCGACGTTGAAATCAACCCGGCCGACTTGAAAGTCGACGTTTACCGGGCATCCGGGGCCGGGGGCCAACACGTCAACAAGACGTCTTCGGCCGTTCGAATCACCCACTTGCCGACGGGGATCGTGACCCAGAGTCAGGCCCAACGGTCACAACTCCAGAACCGGCAGACGGCCATGGGGATGTTGCGGGCCAAACTTTACGAACGGGAAGAAGAGAAGAAGGCCCAGGAGAAGGCCGCCCTGGAAGGCGACCAGATGGACATTGGTTGGGGGTCGCAGATTCGCTCCTACGTCTTCCACCCTTACACCATGGTCAAGGATCATCGGACCAACTACGAGACCAGCCAGGGGCAAAATGTGATGGACGGGGATCTCGATCCCTTCATCGACGCCTTCTTGCAGTGGCAGTTGAGCCAGAAGAACCCGGATTAAGAGCGCGTTAGGGTCTTCACTAAATGAAAAAGAATTGATTGAACGGGTAACGCGAATGACGTGTTACCCGTTTTTGGTTAATGGTATACTGATGATAATGATTTTAGGAAAGGTGTCGATTTCATGCGGACATTACTAGTCGTGGGCAGCTATCTTCTGCAGCCCCTTGTTTGGCTAGCCATTTTACGCGTTTGGCTGACCAGTCGGGCGCGGATCAAGCGCGAGCGTCATGACTTTAGTAGCGCGGTTTACAGTGACCATTACGAGTTACGTCATATGCTAACGCAGGGCCTGGTGCTCGGTGTTGGGTTGTCGGTGGTTAACTTAGTGGTGGGCTTGAGTCTACCGTTACTCTGGATTCTGGTTTACGAGGCTTTGGTGACCCTGACGTTGGTGGTTCTGCCTACCACGGTGTTGCCGTTGACCCTGATTGTGGTGAGCACGTTACTGACGTACTATGGCGGTGACCTGCTCACCACCCGGCCTGAGTTGGGCACCACGGGTCTGAGCTGGGGCGCCGTCCCGGCCGCTAGTTTCTTGTGGTTGGTGACCCTATTTTTCCTGGCCACGGGGCACTGGTTGGCCCATTATGGTGGTCGCTTCACTAGCCCCCGGATTTATGCCAAGCAACGGGGCAAACGCATTGCCGGCTATCCCTGGCGCGAGCTGTTAGTGGTTCCGATGGTGACCTTGGTACCCGGCGACTGGTTTACCAGTCGCTGGGCCTTCTGGCCGGTGTTGACGATTCACGGCCACGCCTTTGCCGTTCTAATTCTGCCACTACTCTTGGGACTCCGGTTTACCATCTTTCGGCAGGCGCCACGGGTGGTTTACCAGCGCCTAGCGCGTAAACTCCTATGGTTGGCCCTGGTCGCGGTGGTGTTGACCGGTTGGTTGTTCTGGCGGCCCCAGGACCTTCCGTTTGCGCTGGTCATCTTGTTAGTTTGTTATGGGGCTTGTTTATGGCAAGCCAAACGTTATGATGCGCACCAGCCGTTCTGGTATTCTCAGGTCGACGATGGTGTCCGGGTCTTAGCGATTCGACCGGGGACGCCGGCGGTCAAGCTCGACTTGGCGCCAGGCGATATTATTTTAGAATGTAATCATCAAGCCGTGCGGAGTGAAACGACCTTCTACGAGGCCCTCTTAGCGAACCCGACGTATTGTCATTTACGGGTTCGCAACATGGCGGGGGAGCTTAAGGTTACGGAAACGGCCATTTATTCCGGGGCACCACACGAAATCGGAATTGTTCTATTCAGAGATCAGGAGGGGTAATCATGAGTAGAGTGCTAGTGGTGGACGACGAACCAGCAATTGTGACGTTGTTGCAGTACAACTTGGAGCAGGCGGATTATCAGGTGGTCACGGCCATCGATGGGGAACAAGCCTTGCAGTTAGCACAACACGAGCATTTTGACGTCATCTTGTTGGATCTGATGTTGCCGAAGATCGATGGGGTCGAAGTGACCAAGCGGTTACGACAGGAGAAGATTCAGACGCCAATCATTATGATCACGGCCAAGACCAGCGAGTTCGATACGGTCTTTGGCCTGGAACTTGGCGCGGATGACTACATTACCAAGCCCTTCAGTCCCCGCGAGGTCCTGGCGCGGATGAAGGCGGTCATGCGGCGGTACCACGAGGATGCGGCCCCGGTAACCACCAGTGACAACGGCCACGTGATTCAAATCGCGGGCCTACAGATCGACCAGGATAAGTTCCAGGTCAAGCGGGGGACGACCCCCATCGACTTGACGCCCAAGGAGTTCGAATTACTCCTATTCTTTGCGAAGCGCCCGGGCAAGGTCTGGAGTCGCGAGCAATTGCTCGAGGGCGTCTGGGGCTTCGACTACAGTGGGCAGACCCGGATGGTTGACATCCACGTCTCCCACTTGCGCGAAAAGATTGAGGTCGACCCCAAACATCCCCAGTTGCTGAAGACCGTGCGGGGCTTCGGCTACACCTTCGAGGCGCCCCATGACTAAACGTTGGCACTGGTTGAGCGGCCTGGTCATCTTGATTGCCAACTCCCTGTTGGTTCTCCTGGTTCGACCCGACCATCACCTGGTCTCAGCCCTGATTATTGCCTGGTCGCTCAGCCTGATTGAGTGGGGCGGCGTGGTCCTGGTCCTGAACTGGATCGACCAACGGATCAGCATCCTCACCAAAAAGGTCGAGAAGATTCGTCACGCGGAGACACCCGCGCACGTGTTATTGTCACCACACGACCCGTTTTACCAGCTGGCCCTGCAGATCAATTACCTGCAGACCCACCAACGGAAGGTCCAGCGGCGAATGGCGGGGCAGAATCAGGAGTTCGCGACGCTACTGGACTACCTACCGATTGGAGTCATGGTCATCGACCGTTACCGTAAGGTCGAGCTGGCCAATCCGGCGATGGAGCAGTTTTTGCAACACCGGATTTCGGACCGGCGGCACCCGTTTACGGTCGACGTGAACCAGTTCGAGTTGGCCAACCTGATCAACTCGGCCTTAAGTGAACGGAAGAGCCAGCACCGGGTCTTGAAGTTGCCGGGCTCACCTAACGAACGGACCGTCGACGCCCAGGCCATCTATACGGCCACGTCACAGGATTATTTCCAAGTGCTGGTCTTGCTGTACGACGTGACTGAGGTTTACGCGGTCGAGCAGATGCAGCTGGACTTCGTCTCCAACGCGTCCCACGAGTTGAAGACGCCGGTGACCGCGATCGCCGGGTTCGCCAAGACCCTGTTAGCCGGGGCCAAGGATGATCCGGAAAAGAGCGTGGAGTTCCTGCAGATTATCGACCAGCAAAGTGACCGGCTGGTCGAACTGATTAACGATGTGTTGACCATCTCGCACATCGAATCGGGGAACGCCGTTGAGCTGGAAACCGTGCCTGTCGGCCAACAACTGGCGAGTCAGGTCCACCTGCTACGGCCGTTAGCCGCGGTCAACCAGGTCGAGCTTGTCAACCAGGTCCCAGACGATTTTATCGTGGCGACCGATCAGCGCAAGCTCGACCAGATTATCAAGAACGTCTTGAGTAACGCCATCAAGTACAACCGGCCCGGGGGCACCGTGACGGTCAGTATCCAACAGACGCCCCAGGAGTGGGCACTGGTGGTGGCCGATACCGGAATTGGTATCTCGCCGCAAGACCAGCTGCGGGTCTTCGAGCGGTTTTACCGCGCGGAGATTTCCCATTCCAACCAGCGGGTCAGTGGGAGTGGGCTGGGCTTAGCGATTGTGCGTGAACTGGTCCAGGCACTTAATGGTAAGTTAGACTTACAGAGTGTCTTGGGCAAGGGGACCACGGTCACCATGCGGTTTCCCAGTAGCCAATTAACCAAATAAGGATTAAGCCGATGTTGCTATCGGCTTTTTTTATTGGCCATTATTGGGTCACATTTACACAACCTTTACAATACGTCTACATGACATTTACATTCGCCCGGTATACTGACAGATGAAATGATTGGTTACCTGACCAATCGATAGGAGGAAACGGTATGACGAAGAAACGGTGGTTGCAAGGTCTGGTCTTAGTGGTCCTGCTGGGGTTACTGGGATTTGCGTATCAGACGCGCCAGGTCAGTCACGCGGGCGGGTCCATTACGGCAGTTGGATCAACGGCCCTGCAACCTCTGGTGGAAGCCGCGGGTGAACAGTACACCAGTGAACACCTGGGAACGTTTGTGAACGTTCAGGGTGGGGGTACGGGAACCGGGCTCAGCCAGATTCAGGAGGGGGCCGTTCAGATTGGGAACTCCGATCTGTTCGCCACGGAGCAGAAGGGGATTACCGGGAAAGGCCTGGTTGATCACCGAGTTGCCGTCGTGGGCATTACCCCCATCGTCAATAAAAAAACGGGCGTCACGAACCTGTCGACCCAGCAGTTAGTGGCCATTTTCACCGGACAGGTCACCAATTGGGAACAGGTTGGCGGGGCCGACCGGCCAGTCGTTCTGATCAACCGGGCGCAAGGCAGTGGGACCCGAGCAACCTTCGAACAGTACGGGTTGGCAGGCCACCGGTCCAAGACAGCCCAGGAACAGGATTCCTCGGGAATGGTCCGCCAAATCGTGGCGACCACGCCGGGGGCCATTAGTTACGTGGCTTTTTCTTATGTGAACAAAACGGTTCAGGCCCTGGCACTGAATCACGTGGCGCCGACTGAGGCCAACGTGATCAGTAATCAGTGGAAAATCTGGTCATACGAACACCTATACACCAAGGGACAGCCCACCGGCTTGACCAAGGACTTCGTCCATTACGTGCAATCCCCGAAGATTCAAACCACGCTAGTTCGTCAGTTGGGCTATCTTTCGCCCAACCAGATGCACGTTGAGCGGGATGTGCACGGCCAGGTCAAGCAGATTGGAGGCGCCCGAGAATGAAACAGTCAACCAACGTTGCGCAACTCGAACAAAAATTAAAGCGGCGGTCTAAGGCCGCCAAGCTTGAAGTCTGGGGGCGGGTGATCAGCTTCTCCGCCCTGATGCTTATCGTGGCCGTCGTGGTCGCCATCATTGGTTTCGTGGCTTCAAAGGGGATTGCGACCTTTACCAGCAACCACGTGAACCTCTGGGACTTCTTGAGCGGTAAGAATTGGAACCCGGGCATCAAGGATGCCCACGGTAAGCCCGAAGTTGGGGCCCTGTCGATGATTGTGGGATCCTTCTTAATCACGGTTCTTTCGGCCATCATTGCGACGCCGTTTGCGATTGGGACGGCGGTATTCATGAACGAGATTTCACCCAATAAGGGCGCTAAGATTCTTCAACCCGTGACCGAATTGTTGGTCGGGATTCCGTCCGTTGTTTATGGGTTCATTGGTCTGAGCGTGGTGGTGCCGTTCACCCGAACGGTCTTCGGTGGTAGTGGGTTCGGGATTCTCTCTGGGACCTGCGTGTTATTTGTCATGATTTTACCCACGGTCACGTCGATGAGTGCCGACGCCTTGCGCGCCGTGCCCCGGTACTACCGGGAGGCTTCATTGGCCCTGGGGGCGACCCAGTGGCAGACCATCTATAAGGTGGTTCTGCGGGCGGCAACTCCGGGCCTGATGACGGCAGTGGTCTTCGGGATGGCCCGGGCCTTCGGTGAAGCGCTGGCGGTACAGATGGTCATCGGGAATGCGGCGTTGATGCCACATAGCCTGGTTGACCCGGCTGCGACGCTGACGTCCGTCCTGACAACGGGTATCGGGAACACGGTCATGGGGTCGTTACAGAACAACGCCCTGTGGTCCTTAGCCCTAGTCCTGTTACTGATGTCGTTAGTCTTTAACCTGATTATTCGTTTGATTGGTCGAAAGGGGCGCCTAAACTAAGATGAAAAACGCCAAATTACAAAATAAAGTTGCCATTGGCACCCTCTACGGTATCGCAGGACTGGTGGTCCTGATTCTCTTGGCCCTGCTGGGGTATATTCTGGCCAGCGGCTTGCCACAACTGAGCTGGCACTTCTTAACGGCTCCAGCCAAGGCTTTCCTAAAGGGCGGTGGGGTCGGCGTCCAGCTTTTCAACTCGTTTTACCTGCTGATCCTGGCAATGCTGATTTCGTTTCCCATTGCCTTGGGGGCGGCCATCTACCTCTACGAATACGCCAAGGATAACTGGGTGACCGCGACTGTCCGGACGGCCATTGAAATTCTGAGTTCACTTCCCTCCGTGGTAGTCGGCCTGTTCGGATTCTTGTTCTTCGTGGTCAAGCTGCGCCTGGGCTTCTCGATTCTGTCGGGAGCCTTTGCCCTGACCTTCTTTAACCTGCCACTGCTGACGCGGAGCATCGAAGATTCTCTGCGCACCATTGGAGATGAACAGCGTGAGGGGGGCCTGGCACTGGGGCTCTCGCGTTGGGAGACTGTGACCCGGGTCATCTTACCGGCGGCAATTCCCAGCATTCTAACCGGGGTGATTCTGAGTGCCGGGCGGGTCTTCGGGGAAGCCGCTGCGCTGATCTACACGGCCGGCCAAAGTGCCCCCGCGCTGAACTTTGCCGATTGGAACCCGTTCAACATCTCGAGTCCTTTGAACCCGATGCGTCCCGCGGAAACCCTCGCGGTTCACATCTGGAAGATCAACTCGGAAGGTATCATGCCGGATGCCAAGGCCATCTCGTCGGGTTCCTCGGCGGTGTTGGTGCTGGCAATTCTACTCTTTAACCTAGCGGCCCGTTACCTGGGCAAGCGACTGTACAAACGCCTAACGTCGGCGTAAGGAGGGCTGTTCCATGTTTGTGAGTAACGATGTCAAGACGGATGGGGCCATGAAAGACCGGCACCTGGTGATGCCCCATGACCCGGAACACCCAACGGTCTTATCGACCGAAGACTTACACGTTTTCTACGGTAAATCCGAAGCCCTGTTCGAGGGCGACTTAAAGTTTGCCCAGAACCAGATTACGGCCTTAATCGGGCCATCGGGGTCTGGCAAGTCAACTTACTTACGGTCGTTGAATCGGATGAACGACCGGATTGCGACCGTGACCGGGCGCATTATGTATCGCGGGGTCGATGTGAACCAGCCGGCCGTCGACGTGTATGAGATGCGGCGCCGGATTGGGATGGTTTTCCAACGGCCTAATCCGTTTGCCAAGTCAATCTACGACAACATTGCCTTTGCCCTGCGATTACGGGGGATTACCGACAAGCACCGGCTCGACGAGATTGTCGAGCAGTCCTTGCGGCAGGCGGCGTTGTGGGATCAGGTCAAGGATGAACTGGGCAAGAGTGCCCTAGCATTATCCGGCGGCCAGGCCCAACGGCTGTGCATTGCCCGGGCCATTGCGTTAAAGCCGGATATCCTGCTACTGGATGAGCCGGCCAGCGCCCTGGACCCGGTCTCGACCAGTCAGTTGGAGGACACCTTGTTGAAGCTGAAGCGCGACTACACGATTATCATCGTGACGCATAACATGCAACAGGCGGCTCGTATCAGCGAATACACGGCGTTTTTCAACCAGGGGCGGGTGTTGGAGTATGACACCACCAGTCATATCTTTACCAATCCACAGGTTCAAGTCACCAGTGATTACGTTTCGGGGAACTTCGGTTAGGAGGAGAAGAGCAGCATGAGAGAAGAGATTTTAACGACGCAAGACCTGCATCTGTACTATGGGAATAAAGAGGCCCTCAAGGGGATTAACCTCAACTTTAAGGACAAAGGCATCACGGCCTTGATTGGGCCATCCGGGTGTGGCAAGTCCACTTACCTGCGAACCCTTAATCGGATGAACGACCTGATTCCGGGGGTGACGATTACGGGGACCATCAAGTTTAAGGGGGAGAACCTGTACGCCCCTAACGCCGACACGGTGCAGATTCGTAAGGAAATCGGGATGGTTTTCCAACAACCTAACCCGTTTCCCTTCTCCATCTACGACAACGTTATTTACGGGTTGCGTATCGCTGGCGAACATGACAAGGAAAAGCTGGACGCGGTGGTCGAGAAGTCCTTACGGCAGGCAGCTGTATGGGATGAAGTCAAGGACCACCTCCACGAGAGCGCCCTGGCGCTATCCGGGGGACAGCAGCAACGGGTCTGCATCGCACGGGTCTTAGCCGTTTCACCCGAAATCATCCTATTAGATGAACCCACCAGTGCCTTGGATCCGGTCTCAAGTAGTCAAATTGAGACAACGCTCTTGAATTTACGGAACGATTATACGATTATTATTGTGACGCACAACCTCCAGCAGGCTTCGCGAATCGCGGACCGGACGGCCTTCTTCATGAACGGCGAGCTGATTGAAGTTGACGCCACCAAGAACATCTTTATGAACCCAGCGGAGAAACAGACGGAAGACTACATTAGCGGTCGTTTTGGATAAGGAGGCAAGCCATGCGGAGATTATTTGATGATGAGTTGGCGGAATTGGACGCCGGCTTTACGGAAATGGGGATGTTGGTCAGCGAGGTCATTCAGCAGTCAGTCGACGCGTTTATGCAACGGGACGTGACGACGGCGCAGAAGATCATCGATAACGACCACGCCATCAATGAACGGGAAATTGCACTGGAGAAGAAGACCTTTGAGATGATTGCGTTGTACCAGCCCGTGACCACGGATCTACGGGAAATCGTCACCATCTTAAAGGCGGTATCCGATCTTGAGCGAGCAGGGGACCACGCGCGTAACATTGCACATTCGACCATCAAGATGGACCAGAAGCAGAAAGTACCGGTTTTGGAACAGCTGCTAGGTCAGATGGGGCAGATGACCACCCAGATGGTCCAAGACGTGTTGGCGGCCTACGTCAACAAGGACGACCAGGAAGCCCGGGCTCTGGCGCACGTTGACCGGCAATTAGACCACTTGAACCACCAGGTGCGCGAGCACAGTTACGAGCAGATGCGGCTCGATTCGGACTTTGAGACCGGGGCGTCCATCTACTTGAACGTGGCCCAAGACCTTTGCCGCATTGGTGATTACGTGACCAACGTGTGTGAATGGATCATCTACCTGAAGTCCGGGCACATCGTTGAGTTGAACTCCGCCAGCGAGGGTAGCGAGGAGTAATATTGGCAGCTCCCGGGTTAGGTTCTTAGCGTAACTGCGGAACCGAATCGCGCATAAGCCCAGAAGATTGCGATTAAATGTTTACGCGAAATTGAAGATTACCGTTAGCGGTCACTGGAAACTTGCTTTCAGTGGCCGCTTTCGTTATTCTTTTTTTAGATGCCGGGTGATTGCCGCTTTGGCGGTATCGAGCACTGGTGAAGTTTGGTGACTGGTTATGGCCGTTTCGGGGGCGAGTTCCGAGCCAATCTTGAAGGAATAACCCGGGTTAATTGTGATGCGGAACCCGGATGCGGTAAAATGATAAGATAAAGCTAGCTTAGCCACGAAATGCCCCGGTGAGTGTTAGGGGAGTGTCGGGCTGATCCCCGTCGCCAAGTGGCGGGAAATACGACTACGGTAAAGTGAAAAAGGAGATCTTAATTATGGCAGCAAATAAAAAGCGTTTAGTTCGTTCTCGGACGAACCGACTGGTCGGCGGGGTCCTGGGGGGCATCGCTGAATACTTTAATTGGAACGCCAACCTCTTACGATTGATCTACGTCCTGGTGTCCATCGCGATGCCGTTCGTTCACGTGGTTGGGGGGTTACTGGTCTACGTCCTGTTAATGACGTTCATTCCGTTGGATGATACGCAGACCACGTCCGCCAGCTTCCGCGACCTATTTGGTGGCTTGGGAGGCGGCCGGTCGACCGAAGACACGTCTCGTAAGGACATCCACGCGACGGAACAGGACGTCCACGAGCCCCACACGAAGGATGGTGAGTAGATGGGATCCTGGTCACGAATTCTAGTTAACGCCCTGATTTTTCTGGCCACGGCGGGTTTCTTTCAGAGTGGCTTGGCGGGGAGTTATCAGCACGCCTTTTACGTTTCTGGGATTGGCATCGCGCTGCTAGCCAGCTTCGTGTTGGCTCTGTTGAACGCGGTGGTCAAGCCGATTCTGTTCGTCCTGTCGTTGCCCATCACGATTCTGACCCTGGGCCTGTTCAGCGTGGTCATCAACGCGATTATGCTGGAAATGACCGCCTGGTTCGTCGGCAGTAACTTCGCCTTCTCGTCCTTCGGCGTCACCTTACTGGTGGCCATTATCCTGTCGCTGTGTAACGCGATTATCAGCGATCACTTTGCCCACAACTAATCGGGGCGCCCGGGTTGAATTTGATAGGAGTTGCCCGGGTAAAGTGCTAAAATTAAACTAGTTTACTATGCAGTTAGGAGGTTGCGTTCATGCCAGAAAGCGTCACAGTTGCCGACCTGGTCAGGGTTAACCGGTTGGATGTCTTATCCGGTCAAGATGACCTGGATCGACAAATTACTACCAGTGATATCTCACGGCCTGGCTTGGAATTAACCGGGTACTTTAACTACTATCCGGCCAAGCGGGTCCAACTATTGGGAATCACGGAAACGTCCTTCGCAAAGGGGATGAGCCATAAAAAGCTCATCGACGTCATGCGGAAGATGTGTCAACCCGAGACCCCGGCCTTTGTCATCTCGACACAGCTGGACCCACCGGAGGAATTGCGGGAGTCCGCTGAAGAAGCCCACATTCCAATCTTGGGGACCAAGCTAACGACGTCACGGGTCCTGAGTAACATGACCAACTTTTTGGAAGGTAAGCTGGCCGAGCGCCAGTCCGTCCACGGGGTCCTGGTCGACATCTACGGGGTCGGCGTCATGATTACCGGGGATTCCGGCGTGGGTAAAAGTGAAACCGCTCTAGAACTGGTCAAACGGGGCCACCGGTTGATTGCCGACGACCGGGTCGAAGTTTATCAACAGGACGAGCAGACTTTGGTCGGTGCCGCACCAGCCATCCTGAGTCACCTCCTCGAAATCCGGGGAATCGGGATTATCGACGTGATGAACCTCTTTGGGGCCGGCGCCGTTCGGAGCGAGACCGATATTGACTTGATCGTGCACCTTGAATTGTGGCACGACGACAACCATTTCGACCGCTTAGGCAATAACGATGAGACCCAGCGCTTCTTCGACGTGGTGGTGCCGAAGATTACGGTACCCGTCAAGACCGGGCGTAATCTGGCCATCATCATCGAAGCCGCGGCCATGAACTTCCGGGCGCGCTCGATGGGGTACGATGCCACCAAGGTCTTCGATGATAACCTGAACCGATTGATCAAACAAAATTCCAAAAAGAACTAACCTAGGGGGAAGAAAATGACGTTAACACCGATTTTAGCGGCCCTCAATCCAATTGCCGTTCATCTGGGCCCCATTGCGGTCCACTGGTACGGCGTTATCATCGCCACGGGTGTCATCATCGCGGTCACACTGGCCGTCCGGGAAGGCCGCAAGCGCGGCATCAATCCCGACGATATCTACGACATGATCCTGTGGGCGCTTCCGGCGGCCCTAATTGCCGCTCGGCTGTACTACGTGGTCTTCCAATGGCCCTATTATAGCCAGCATCCCGGCGAGATTATCGCCATCTGGGACGGGGGGATTGCCATCTACGGCTCACTGATTGGGGCCGGCCTGGTGGTGTTCTTCTTCTGTCGCTCGCGGTTCATCCCGGTCTGGTTGATGCTTGATGTGGCTGCGCCGACCGTTATTTTGGGTCAGGCGATTGGTCGCTGGGGGAACTTTATGAACCAAGAGGCCTTCGGACGTATCACCAGCTTGTCGTTCCTTCAGGGGTTACACTTGCCGGACTGGATCATCAATCAGATGTTGATCGACGGCGCTTACCGTCAGCCAACCTACCTGTATGAATCGACCTGGGACCTGATGGGTTTCGTGGTCCTGATGAGTCTACGGCATTACCCGCAACTCTTTAAGCAGGGCGAGGTCTTCTTGGCCTACGTGATGTGGTATGCGTTCGGCCGGTTCTTTATCGAGGGGATGCGAACCGACAGTCTGATGCTGTTGGGGACCATTCGGGTATCCCAGTTACTCTCAATCGTCCTCTTCGTGGGGGCCCTGATTCTTGTGATTTATCGTCGTCGGCAGGCGACACCACCGGCAGACTATCTGTCGGGAAATCCGTTTCGTGAACGTGCTAAACTTTCAAATTAAGGAGAATCCAAACTATGTCAGAGAAAATTGCCGTACTCGGTGCCGGTTCTTGGGGCTCGATTTTAGCCAGTGTCTTAGACGAAAATGGGCATGATGTGCGGTTGTGGTCCTACAATCCCAAGCAGGTTGAGGAACTCAACACGCAACACACCAATAGCCGCTACATCAAGAACTTTACTTTCTCACCATCGTTGGTCGCTTATGCCGATTTAGCCAGCGCAATCGACGGTGTCGATGCCATCCTGTTCGTCGTACCGACCAAAGCGGTCCGTTCGGTCGCCCATCAGGTGGGGGAACTCTTGGTACAGAACCACGCCAAGCCAGAATTGATCCACGCTAGCAAGGGAATCGAACAGAAGACCTACAAACGGATCTCGCAGGTTCTGGAAGAAGAGATTCCAGCTGCGAACCGCAAGGCTGTAACCGTTCTGTCCGGCCCAAGTCACGCCGAAGACGTTGCCCGGCACGACCTGACCCTGATTACCGCGGCCAGTGCCAGCCCCGAGGCAGCCAAGTACACCCAGAAGCTGTTCATGACGCCATACTTCCGGGTCTACACCAATTCCGACGTGATCGGCGTGGAGATTGGTGCGGCCCTCAAGAACATCATCGCCCTGGGGGCTGGTGCCCTGCATGGCCTGGGCTACGGCGACAATGCCAAGGCGGCGTTGATGACCCGGGGGCTCGCCGAGATTTCTCGGTTAGGGACCTCGTTTGGCGCGGACCCGATGACCTTTATTGGGTTATCCGGTGTCGGTGACGTCATTGTGACCGCCACCAGTTCCAATTCACGGAACTGGCGGGCCGGTGATGAATTAGGTAAGGGCGAGGCCCTAGACGACGTGGTCAGCCACATGGGCATGGTCATCGAAGGGGTGGCCACCACCAAGGCGGCTTACGAGTTGTCCCAACAACGGGGCGTTTCCATGCCAATTACCGAAGCGATTTACCAAGTCCTGTATGAAGGCAAAGATATCAAGACCGCGATTTCCGACCTGATGCAACGTGAAGGCCGCGCGGAATTTTAGTTATGAACGTCTCTGAGGAGGGAACATTCGTTATGAGGAAAGTCAGAAAAGCAGTCATTCCAGCCGCGGGTTTGGGGACCCGGTTTTTACCAGCCACTAAGGCACTCGCTAAGGAAATGCTGCCCATCGTTGATAAGCCAACGATTCAGTTTATTGTTGAAGAAGCCCGCAAGTCCGGCATCGAAGACATCGTGATCGTCGACGGGAAGTCCAAGCGGTCCATCGAAGACCACTTCGATTCTAACCCGGAGCTGGAAGCCAACCTGGAAGCCAAGCATAAGGAAAAGATGCTCAAGCAGGTCCAAGAGACCACCGGCATGAACCTGTACTTTATCCGGCAACCTTATCCTCGTGGACTGGGTGACGCCGTGTTGACTGCCAAGGCCTTCATCGGTGACGAACCTTTTGTGGTGATGTTGGGTGACGACATGACCGACAGCAAGGAGCCGTTGACTAAGCAACTGATCGACCGGTACAACGAGACCGGCGCTTCGACGCTGGCCGTGATGCGGGTGCCTCACGAAGACACTGCCAAGTATGGGGTCATCAACCCCTCCGAAGAGACCAAGCCGGGTCTGTACAATGTGACCAGCTTCGTCGAAAAGCCCCAGCCAGAAGAAGCGCCAAGTGATTTAGCCATCATTGGCCGGTACCTTTTCACGCCGGAAATCTTCGAAGCTCTGGAGAACACACCAATTGGGTTGGGTAACGAGCTCCAACTGACGGACGCCATCGATAACCTGAACAAGACGCAACGCGTGTTCGCCCACGAATACACTGGTAAGCGTTACGATGTCGGCAACAAGTTTGGCTGGTTACAGACCAACATCGAATACGGCTTGCGGCACCCAGAGACTAAGGAACAACTCCGCGAATACATCAAGCAATTAGGCAAGCGTTTGGATGCGGAAGACGGTAAGCAATCCGAGTCAAAATAAGTGACAAACTTACTTTTTCCTAGTAAAGTGTCATTCAAGCTAAGATATTTCGGAAGGGAGTCGTCATCTTGAAAAACTATGATGTAATTGTAATTGGCGCGGGACCAGGCGGCATGACCGGTGCGTTGTACGCATCGCGGGCCAACCTGTCCGTCCTGATGCTCGACCGTGGTATCTACGGTGGGCAGATGAACAACACGGCAGCCATTGAAAACTATCCGGGGTTCAAGTCGGTCTTAGGACCAGACTTGGCGAAGGACATGTACGAGGGCTCAACCCAATTTGGGGCTGAATTTGCCTACGGGAGCGTTGAGGCCATCGAGGATCATGGCGATCATAAGGTCGTGAAGACGGATGATGGTGATTATGCGGCGAAGGCGGTCATCGTGGCCACTGGGTCCGAGTACAAGAAACTTGGCGTGCCTGGCGAGGATGCGTATGGTGGCCGTGGGGTCTCCTACTGCGCGGTCTGCGACGGGGCCTTCTTTAAGAACCGTGAAGTTATCGTAGTTGGTGGTGGGGACTCCGCTGTTGAAGAGGGGCTTTACCTGGCCGGTTTGGCTTCCAAGGTGACCATCGTGGTACGCCGGGACCAATTACGGGCTCAAAAGGTCATTCAGGACCGAGCTTTCGCCAACGACAAGATCGAATTTGTTTGGAACACCAATGTGACAGAGATCCAGGGTGATGATATGAAGGTCACCGGGGTTGCGACGCATAACAACCAGACGGGTGAGGATGGTCACCTGGACGCCAGTGGGGTCTTCATTTACGTGGGGACGTTACCAATGACCGAGGCTTTCAAGGGCTTAGGTATTACGGACGATGCTGGTTGGATCAAGACCGACGACCACATGGCAACGGCAGTTGATGGTATCTTTGCTATCGGTGACGTGCGCCAAAAGGACTTACGGCAGATTACCACGGCCGTAGGTGAAGGTGGAACGGCCGGGCAAGCAGTCTTTGCTTACCTGGAATCGTTGAAGTCGATTACGAAATAAACACTTAACGAACGGCGGTACCCAGCGATGGGCGCCGCCTTTTTTGTAAACTTGGCATTTCTCCGGACAGATAGAATGACGTCCAGACAGAAAAGCCGTACAATTAAGGATAAGCACGATTTAGGACCAACATGAAGCACACGAGTTGATTAGTTGAGATACACGAGACCTTTACAGGACGGCGATTTCGCGCTAACCTCAGAACAATTATCTGATGACTAGCTGGATGGATTTTTCACATTCAGACGGTCGGAAATTGGTAATGGGGTATTACGAAAAAATCATGGGAATCAAACCTGTGTAGTCTGGAGGGTGGTCCAGGAGGGGCCAAGTGGTGAAATTTCTGTTAGTCGGGGGTCCTTCCCGGCTTACAGAAAGGTCGAGCTTGAAGACAATCGGGTTATGATTGGCTTCAAGTCGTGCCCACCACGACCACGCTCCTCCTGGACCACCCGGAGGACGGGTAGCGGGGACAATTTTAAGCGGTTAGAAAGGGAGTTCAACAGATGGGTATGAATCAGTTTTTACAAAGTTTGAGTGATTTGGAAACGATTAACCGAGCACCGGGGTACTTCAAGTTTGAGCAACATTCCGTTGCGGCCCATTCTTTCAAGGTGGCCGAGGTCGCACAGTTCCTGGGGGACGTTGAGGAACAGGCTGGTCACACCGTCAACTGGCAACGGCTCTACGAAAAGTCGCTGAATCACGATTACACCGAGCGGTTCATCGGCGACATCAAAACGCCGGTCAAGTACGCTACACCGGAGCTCCGCCACATGTTGGCGGACGTCGAGGATTCGTTGACCGCCAACTTCATTCAAAACGAAATCCCGGAAGAGTTCCAGGAAGCCTATACCCGGCGCCTGGGCGAAGGTAAGGACGATACGCTAGAGGGGCAGATTCTCTCCGTTTCTGACAAGGTCGACCTGCTCTACGAGTCCTTCGGCGAGATTCAGAAGGGCAATCCCGAACCCGTTTACACGGAAATCTACCGGGAAAGCCTATCGACCATCCTGCAGTTTAAACAAATGGCCTGTGTCCAATACTTTCTGGACAAGGTGCTGCCCGAATTGCTGTCCGCCGATTTCAGTGACCGGCAAAAGCTCGCGGCCCTAACCAATTCACTATTAAATCCCGTCAACGAGGAGAATTAGCATGGAATTAGCAACTGTTTGGAACCAAAGCTTGACCGGCGTTCAGGCTCGAGAATTGACCCACGCCGACGATGACCTAATCTACCGCTTCCAGGCGGACCATCCCGCCTACTACGGCCACTTTCAGGACCACCCGGTGACCCGCCGGGAGGCCATCCAGGACGTGGACGACGTGCCGCTGAACGCGACGCCCGACCAGAAGGCCTACCTGGGCGTTTTTGATGGCGACGAGTTGGTCTTAATCGTCGACCTCATCATTGATTACCCACTGCCCAGCCTGGTCTGGTTGGGCTTGTGGATGCCGGCCAAGACGCTGACTACCCAGCGACAGGCCGACCTGTACCAGAGCCTGGTTCGCACGCTTCAAGCGGCTGACGCGGTCCAATTACAGCTCAGTGTCTTCATGGGTGACCGGATTGCCCCCCAGTTCTGGCAAGACCAGGGCTTGGAAGCTGTTCAACGCACCACCGTCGTCCGGGGCGACCGCGCCGCAAACGTAACGATTTACCAACATAAGTTCTAGTGGTGAATCACCAAACTAGCGAAAGTATGTTCGGTATGGTAGAATGTTTTCACGTGATGGGGAGCGCTAAGTTTCCCATTTTTTCGCTGTAATCAAAAACTGGTAAGGGGGTAGCTGCCATGATCGATCGACAGACGGATCGTAAGTTCGACTTAGTTTCTAAGTATCAGCCGACGGGGGATCAACCGCAGGCGATTCAGCAACTGACTGAGGGCATTGAAGCGCACGAGAAGGCTCAGATTTTACTGGGGGCCACTGGGACCGGGAAGACGTTCACGATTTCAAACGTCATCAAGAACGTCAACAAGCCGACCCTGGTGTTGTCACACAATAAGACGTTGGCCGGCCAACTTTATGGGGAATTCAAACAGTTTTTCCCGAACAACGCGGTTGAGTACTTCGTTAGTTATTATGATTATTATCAACCGGAAGCCTACGTGCCCTCGAGTGATACCTATATCGAAAAGGATTCGTCGATCAACGATGAGATCGATAAGCTACGGCACTCGGCCACCAGTTCGTTGCTCGAACGCAACGACGTGATCGTGGTGGCCTCCGTCTCCTCAATCTTTGGGTTGGGGGACCCGACCGAGTATAAAAACCACGTAGTCTCGTTGCGGGTCGGTCAGGAAATTGAACGCGACGCCTTACTGCGTAAGCTGGTCAACATCCAGTTCGAACGCAACGACTATGACTTCCAGCGGGGCCGTTTCCGGGTTCACGGGGACGTTGTCGAAATCTTCCCGGCTTCTCGGGACGAACGGGCCTTACGCATCGAGTTCTTCGGTGACGAGATCGACCGGATTCGGGAGGTCGATGCGTTGACCGGTGAGATTGTCGGGGACCGCGAACACGTGGCCATCTTCCCGGCGACCCACTTTATGACCAACGATGACATCATGGCCTCAGCCACCAACGGTATCGAGGGTGAGCTGAAGGACCGAGTCGCCGAACTGGAGGGTCAGGGCAAGCTACTTGAGGCCCAGCGTCTGAAGCAACGGACCACCTACGACATCGAAATGATGCGGGAGATGGGCTACACCAGCGGGATTGAAAACTATTCGCGGTGGATGGACGGCCGGAAGCCCGGTGAACCACCTTACACGCTCCTCGACTTCTTCCCGAAGGACTTCCTGTTAGTCGTCGACGAGTCCCACGTGACCATGCCTCAAGTCCGGGGGATGTACAACGGTGACCAGGCCCGGAAACAACAGCTGGTCGATTATGGCTTTCGGTTGCCGAGTGCGTTGGACAACCGGCCCTTGACGCTACATGAGTTCGAACAGCACGTCAACCAGGTGGTCTACATGTCTGCGACGCCGGGACCATACGAGGAAGACCAGACGAAGCACGTGGTTCAACAAATTATTCGACCGACGGGCCTGTTAGACCCGACCATCGAGGTGCGACCAATCATGGGCCAAATGGATGACCTGGTGGGTGAGATCAACGACCGGGTCGAGAAGAACGAGCGGACCTTTGTGACCACGCTGACCAAGAAGATGTCCGAAGACTTAACGGACTACTTAAAGGACCTAGGCATCAAGGTCGCCTACCTGCACTCGGACATCAAGACCCTGGAGCGGACCGCCATTATGCGGGACTTGCGGTTAGGGAAGTACGACGTGCTGGTCGGCATCAACCTCTTGCGGGAAGGAATCGATATTCCCGAAGTCTCGCTGATCGCCATTTTGGATGCCGACAAGGAAGGCTTTCTGCGGAACGAACGGTCGTTGATTCAAACGATTGGGCGGGCCGCTCGGAACTCCCACGGCCACGTCATCCTATACGCGGATACCGTGACTGATTCGATGCAGGCCGCGATGGACGAGACGGCTCGGCGGCGGGAGATTCAAATTGCCTACAATAAGGCGCATAATATTACGCCAACCACCATTATTAAGCCAATTCGGGACCTGATTGCGGTCACCAAGAAGGGCGACGATAGCGGTGAGAGCGATGACTTTGTTCAAAACGACTTTGATGATATGGATAAGGCGGATCAGGAGAAATTGATTGCGCGGTTGGAAGACCAAATGCGCGCCTCTGCCAAGAAGCTGGACTTCGAACAGGCGGCCTCGTTGCGGGATACCATCATGGATATGAAGACGCAGATTGGCGACTAGGGCCTGAGGAGGAATTTGTTTGATAAACGATAAAATCGTGATTCACGGGGCGCGGGCCCATAATTTAAAGAACATTGACGTGACGATTCCCAAGAACAAGTTGGTGGTCATCAGTGGCCTATCCGGCTCCGGGAAGAGCTCGTTAGCGTTTGATACGCTCTACGCGGAAGGTCAACGGCGCTACGTCGAGAGCCTCTCGTCCTACGCCCGGCAATTCCTGGGCCAGATGGACAAACCCGACGTCGATTCGATCGACGGGTTGAGTCCGGCCATTTCTATCGACCAAAAGACCACGTCAAAGAACCCGCGGTCGACCGTGGGAACCGTGACGGAAATCAACGACTACCTGCGGCTTCTCTGGGCCCGGGTGGGGACTCCCATCTGTCCCAACGATGGCACTAAGATTACCAGCCAGAGTGTTGAACAGATGGTCGACCAGGTGTTGGCGCTGCCCGAACGGACTAAGCTCCAGGTCTTGTCGCCCATCGTGCGGGACAAAAAGGGCCAGCATAAGCAGATTTTTGAAAAGATTCGCCGCGAAGGCTTCGTGCGCGTGCGGGTCGATGGGGAGACCCAGGACCTGGACGATGTGCCGGAATTAAATAAGAACCAACGTCACGACATCGCCATCGTGATCGACCGAATCGTGGTCAAGAAGGGGATTCGTTCCCGGCTATTCGATTCGTTCGAAGCGGCGCTGCGATTGAGTGGCGGGTACGCGATCGCCGACCTGATCGATGGCGAGCCGATGATTTTTTCCGAACACTATGCCTGCCCAGTCTGTGGGTTTACCGTGGGTGAATTAGAGCCCCGGCTCTTCTCCTTTAACGCGCCGTTTGGGGCCTGCCCCGACTGTGATGGTTTAGGAGTCAAGCTGGAGGTCGACCTTGACCTAGTGGTGCCCGACCGGACTAAGACGCTAAAGGAAGGGGCTCTGGAACCCTGGAACCCAATCAGTTCGCAGTACTACCCAGCCTTGCTGGAACAGGCCTGTGACGCCTTTGGCATTGACATGGACACGCCGTTCAAGGACCTATCTAAGGCCGACCGCGACCTAGTCCTGTACGGTTCCAAGGGTAAGGAATTCCATTTTCACTACGAAAACGACTTCGGTGGCGTGCGGGATATCGACGTGGCCTTCGAAGGCGTGGTGCCGAACATCAACCGGCGTTACCAGGAGACCAACAGTGACTTCACCCGTGACGTGATGCGTAAGTACATGACCGAACTGACCTGCAGTACCTGTCACGGCTACCGGTTGAACCGGCAGGCCCTGAGTGTCAAGATCGATGGCCAACACATTGGGGAAGTCTCCGACCTGCCCGTTGAGAAAGAACTCAGCTTCTTCCTGGACCTGGCCTTCGGGGAACAGGACCAGGTGATTGCCCAACCGATTTTAAAGGAAATCCGTGACCGGCTAACATTCTTACGCAACGTGGGGCTGGACTACCTGACGCTGAGTCGCTCCGCCCGGACCCTGTCCGGTGGGGAAGCCCAACGAATCCGGTTGGCCACCCAGATTGGTTCGAACCTGTCCGGGGTGCTGTACATCTTGGATGAACCCTCGATTGGGTTGCACCAGCGGGACAACGACCGGCTGATTGCGTCGCTGAAGCAGATGCGTGACCTGGGCAACACCCTGATCGTGGTTGAACACGACGAGGACACCATGCGGGCCGCCGACTACATCGTTGACATTGGCCCGGGAGCCGGGGAGAACGGGGGCCACGTGATGGCCGCCGGGACGCCTAAGCAGGTGATGCGCAGCCGCAAGTCGCTGACCGGTCAGTACCTAGCGGGCAAGCAATACATCCCGGTTCCGCTGACTCGGCGTCCGGGGAATGGTAAGACCATTCGCCTGACCGGGGCGGCCGAGAACAACTTGAAGGACATCACGGTCGACTTCCCATTAGGGGAGTTCGTAGTGGTCACCGGCGTTTCCGGTTCTGGGAAGTCCACGCTGGTCAACACGATTTTGAAGCGCGCGTTGGCTCAGAAGTTGAATCATAACTCCGAGAAGCCCGGGAAGTACAAGAGCATCGCTGGAGTGAAGAACATCGAACGGCTGGTCGATATCGACCAAAGTCCCATTGGTCGGACGCCGCGGAGTAACCCGGCGACCTATACCGGGGTCTTTGACGACGTGCGGACCCTGTTCGCTCAGACCAACGACGCCAAGCTGCGGGGCTACCAGAAGGGCCGCTTCAGCTTTAACACTAAGGGAGGTCGCTGTGAGGCCTGTCACGGGGATGGTATCTTGAAGATTGAGATGAACTTCCTACCCGACGTTTACGTGCCGTGTGAAGTTTGCCATGGGACCCGTTACAATTCCGAGACCCTGGAAGTTGAATACAAGGGCAAAAACATTGCCGACGTGTTGGACATGACGGTCAGTGAAGCCCTGAAGTTCTTCGAAGCGATTCCTAAGATTACCCGTAAACTCCAGACGATTCAGGACGTGGGCTTGGGCTACGTGAAGTTGGGTCAGCCCGCCACGACCTTGTCCGGTGGGGAAGCTCAACGGATGAAGCTGGCTTCCGAGCTGCATAAGCAACAGAACGGGAAGAACTTCTACATCCTGGACGAACCCACGACCGGGTTGCATACCGACGACATCAAGCGGTTACTGGAAGTACTCCACCGCTTGGTTGACAAGGGCAACACGGTGCTGGTCATTGAACACAACCTCGACGTCATCAAGACGGCCGATCACCTGATCGACCTGGGACCCGAGGGTGGTGAGGCCGGTGGAAACGTGGTTGCCACGGGGACGCCGGAGGAACTGATCGAAGTGACCAACAGCTATACGGGCCAGTACCTGAGGCCGGTATTGGAACGTGATACGCAACGGACCAAAGCAGATCAAGACTAAAAACAAGGGGCGTTCATCCCAGTGATTATTGGGAGTGAACGCCTTTTCTGGACGCATCGACCTTGTGAGGGCGGGCGAAAACCAGTACAATGGATAAAAACCAGTCCACAGATGATTGGTATTGTGAGGAGTTGTAAGCCTATGTTTGATATGAATCGTTCCCGTTGGGGATTTGACTGGGGAGAGTTTATCCTTGGGATTTTGTTCCTAGTTGCCTCATACGGCCTGTTCCGGTCGCCGAAGATTGGCCTCACGGGATTAGCCATTATTTTTGCCGTTATGGCCCTCTTGAGTGGGTTGACCACGATTGCGGGGTACTCAAAATTACGTGACGCCACCGGTATTCGGGCCAACTTTGCGTTAGCACTGGGGATTCTGGATATTCTGATTGCCGTTGTGTTTTTCTTCGACATGAACAGTGCCATCGTGACATTGGGGTACCTGTTCGCGCTGTGGTTTATCATTGATTCGATTGAGCGTCTGATTGTTTCGAGTCACTTGCGGCGTTTCGGTGGCGCGTACTTCTGGATCTCGATGATCTTGGACGTTTTGACCCTGGTCGTCGGTATCCTGTTGTTCGTTCACCCCGTGATTGCGGCATTGTCGTTAAACGGTCTAGTTGCCATTTTCTTCCTGATTTTCGGGATCAACGCGATTTGGATTGCGTTCGCCCGGAGTCGGTAAACACGTTACCCTGGTCGGTCCTACGGGATCGGCTTTTTTTGATGGACGCCGTAATTAGTAACGATTTTATAACGAATAAGGGTGACGAGACCGGGTTTTAGGGTAATGGGTGGGAAAGACACGCCCGGTGTGCTATACTCGTAAAAGACATTTTTGAACTGAGAGGGTGGCGGAAGCGTTATGACGGAAAGTGTTCATTTAGTGATTATTACCGGAATGAGTGGTGCCGGTAAGACCGTGGCGATGCAAAGCTTCGAAGACCTCGGCTATTTCTGTATCGATAATTTACCACCGACCTTATTGCCGAAGTTCTGGGACCTGGTCCGCGAATCCGGAAAATTAAACAAGATTGCTTTAGTCATCGACCTGCGTTCACGCGCCTTTTACGACGAAATCGTACGGATGCTCAACGACGTGGCGGTCCACGGGACCATGCAGGCCCAGGTGCTGTTCCTCGACGCCTCCGACGAAGAGCTGGTTTCCCGCTACAAGGAAACGCGGCGGTCCCATCCCCTGGCCCGTAACGGACGGGTGATGGAAGGTATCAAGCGCGAACGGGAGTTGCTGGCGCCGATTCGCCAGGCCGCCCAGCTGGTGATCGATACCACCAAGATCACGCCCCGGAAGCTCCGGGAAGAGATTTTCCACAACTACGAGACCGAAAGTACGGAAACGTTCCATATCGAGTTGATGTCATTTGGCTTTAAGTACGGTCTACCCATCGACGCCGATATCGTGATGGACGTGCGGTTCCTCCCCAACCCCTACTATCTACCGGAACTCCGGGATCAGACAGGGTTGGACGAACCCGTCTACGACTACGTGATGCAACAACCCCAGACCGAATCATTTTACCAGCAGTTTTTAAGCCTGTTGGAATCGATCGTGCCGGGCTATATCAAGGAGGGCAAGTCGAACCTGACGATTGCCGTTGGCTGTACCGGGGGACAACACCGGTCGGTCGCCCTGACCCAACGCTTGGGCCAGGCACTGGGAAACCAGTATCCCGTGCACGTGACGCACCGGGATATCGAGAAGCGAAAGGAGTCCGCTAACCGATCATGAAAGATTTGACAAAAAGCCATCGGCCGAAAATCGTCGTGATTGGCGGTGGGACCGGATTACCCGTGATTTTACGGAACCTCCGCGACCAGGACGTGGATATCACGGCGGTCGTGACCGTGGCCGACGATGGGGGGTCCTCCGGTATCATTCGGCATTACGTGAACGTGGTGCCGCCTGGTGATATCCGGAACGTGATGGTGGCCCTGGCCGAGGTGCCAAGTATCTATAAGGAATTGTTCCAGTACCGCTTCGAGACCACCGACGACTTCTTTGCCGGCCACGCGATCGGCAACCTGGTCATCGCAGCGTTGTCCGAGATGAAGGGCGGGATCTTTGATGCGGTCCAGGAACTCTCACAACTGATGCGGGTCAACGGCCACATCTACCCAGCCGCCAACGAACCCCTGGAGCTGCACGCCCAGTTTGCGGATGGCAGCACCCTCAGCGGTGAGTCGGAGATTACCGCGGCCCACAAGCTGATCAAGCGGGTCTGGGTCGAGACTAGCGACCATCACCAGCAACCCCAGGCCGTCCAACCGGTCATTGATGCCATCATGAACGCCGACCAGATTGTTCTGGGGCCCGGGAGCCTGTTTACCAGTATCCTCCCCAATCTGATGATTGAAAGCGTCGGCCAGGCCGTGTTACAGAGCCAGGCCGAGGTGGTGTATATCTGCAACATCATGACCCAAAAGGGTGAAACGGAAAACTTTACCGATGCGGATCACGTGCGGGTGTTAAACGCCCATTTGCACGCGAACTTCATCGACACGGTGCTGGTCAACACCCGCAAGGTGCCCGACCAATACATCGACTATCAACGCTGGAACGAAATGTCTCAACCAGTCCGTCATGACTTCCAAGGCCTCCGCAACCAGGGGTGCCGGGTCATCTCGACGGACTTCTTACAATTACGCGATAACGGCGCGTTCCATAACGGTCAAGAGGTGGTTACCGAACTCTTGAACTTAATTGGGCAACCGCGTTATCGGATGAATCGGGGGTCCTAACCATGTCCTATGCAAGTGAAGTGAAGAAGGAACTGACCACGCTCGAGGTTCACCGGGCCAATGCCAAGGCCGAACTGGTCGCATTGATTCGGATGAACGGGGCGTTGGGACTCGCCAACCACCACTTTGTGTTAAACGTGCAGACCGAAAATCCAGCGATTGCGCGCCGGATGTACCAGCTGCTCAAGCAGTTCTACAACCTGGAAAGTGAATTGTTGGTTCGGCGGAAAATGAAGCTTAAGAAAAACAACCTGTACATCGTGCGAGTCAAGACCGGTGCGTCGGAAGTTCTGGCCGACCTGGGGATTTTCGATGGCATGCAACTCCTGGAGTCGGTGCCTAAGGAAATCTTGGCGGATGATTTACAGGTGCGCTCCTATCTTCGGGGGGCCTTCCTGGCCGGGGGGTCCGTCAACAATCCCGAGACCAGTCGCTATCACCTGGAGATCTACTCTTTGTATGAGGAGCACAACCAGATGATCGCCGATATGATGAATCGTTATGACCTGAACGCGCGGACCATCGTGCGTCGGAGCGGTTACATCACCTACCTCAAGGGGGCCGAAAAGATTGCCAACTTCCTGTCGCTGATTGGGGCGACCACGGCAATGCTGAAGTTTGAGGATGTCCGCATCATGCGCGACATGCGGAACTCGGTCAACCGTTTGGTCAACTGCGAGAGTGCCAACCTGGATAAGGTTGCTAACGCGTCGACCCGGCAGATCGATAACATTCAGTTCATCGAGGCCACCGTGGGCCTGGGGCAACTGCCCAACAAGCTGCGGGAAGTTGCCGAGACCCGGTTGGCCCACCGTGAGGTCAGCCTGAAGGAACTCGGTGACTTGGTACCCGGCGGTCCCATCTCGAAGTCGGGAATCAATCACCGGCTCCGGAAAATCAATGATTATGCCAAACAACTCCGGGAGGGCGAAGCCTCCGCGTAGTGGTGAAAGGTTCGGGACACGTTCTCGAGCCTTTTTGTTTGCACTCGGGACGGTGAGTTGGGTAAAGTAAGGATAGCGCTTACCATTAAATGGGCAAACGTTTCGTCTTGAGATACTTAACCTTAGAAAGTGGGGCTTTTTTAAATGAAAGCAGCAGTATTTGCAAAAGCGGGTAAGATGGTTGTCGAAGACATCGAGAAACCAATGATTCAACAACCCGACGACGTCATCTTGAAGGTCGTTCGGGCCTGTGTCTGTGGGTCCGACCTCTGGGCCTACCGGGGGCTGGACGATAAGGCGGCCAACTCAGAGAACTCCGGTCACGAAGCCCTGGGCATCGTGGAGAGCGTGGGGTCCGCCATCACCACGGTCAAGCCCGGCGATTTTGTCATTGCGCCGTTTACCCACGGCTGTGGCCACTGCCCAGCCTGTTTGGCTGGCTTTGATGGTGTTTGCCAGTCCCACACGGATAACTTCAGTGATGGCGACCAGTCCGAATACATTCGCTTCCAGCATGGCCAGTGGGCTCTGGTCAAGGTGCCCGGTCAGCCTAGCGACTACAGCGAGGGCATGATGAAGTCCTTGCTGACGCTGGCCGACGTGATGGCGACCGGCTACCACGCTGCCCGGGTCGCCAACGTGCGCCCTGGCGACACGGTCGTTGTGTTAGGTGACGGTGCCGTGGGGCAGTGTGCCATCGTGGCCGCTAAGCTGTTGGGTGCCAAGAAGATTATTTCGACCAGTCGGCACGCCGACCGTCAAGCACTGGCTCAAGAATTTGGTGCGACTGATAACGTGGCCGACCGGGGCGACGATGCGGTCAAGCAGATTATGGCCTTGACCAACGGCGCCGGGGCCGATGCCGTTCTCGAATGTGTCGGGACGGAACTCTCCACGGAGACCGCGATGCAGGTCGGCCGTCCGGGGGCCGTGATTGGCCGGGTTGGCTTACCGCATGGGGGTAAGATGGACGTGACGGCACCATTCTACAAGAACATCATCTTGGCTGGTGGTCCGGCTTCCGTTACCACCTACGACAAGCAGACGCTCCTGAAGGCCGTTCTGGACGGGAAGATCAATCCCGGCAAGGTCTTCACACAGAGCTTCAGCTTAGACCAGATTGATGAGGCCTACCAAGCCATGGTCGACCGGAAGGCCATCAAGTCTTACGTGGTCGTAAGTGACTAAACATAAATCCGTGAAGGAGACTGTCGATTTTGTAGACAGTTTCTTTTTTTCGGCAAAGTTCGGTCATGAATTGAATGTTTACTCGAAATTGTTGCATGAATCCAACAAATCCCGTTACGCCTAAGTAAGGTGATTAAGATTACCTGGTGGTTGGGCAGCCAGCTGTTCCGCAACCTTTCTATAATGGGGCCAGCTTAGCTAAGGGGATGAGAAGATGCGCTGGAAACGTCTGGTGATAGCCTATTTTCAAGTGGCTTGCTGGCTGGGAGTGGAGCTCCTATTGGGGGCGCGGTACGTGGGGATTCGTCTGACTATGCGGCCGGACGCGTTATTTTGGTACCTGTTGGTGGTCGGGGCGACCTGCTACCCGCTGACCCGGTCGTTGGAACAAGCGGTAACGGCACGGTTGCACTTGGTTGGCGAACCCAAGGGGGCGTTGAGACGGCACATGGAAGACGTTGCCGCTTATGATAGGGGGTCAAACTGGCGGGTGGCCCACACCCGGGTCTCGTACGTCACCAACGTGGACTTCGACCGGCCGTCGCAACTGGCGATGGGGTTGCTACGGGTGTTAGTCAATTTCGGGTGGCTACTGCTGTCACCCCTGATTCTGATAGGCATTCTGACCTACCGGATGCACAAAAAAAGCCATTTCCCACGTTGGTGAGAAATGACTTGATGTCGCAAGGATTTACTTCTTTTGTTCGCTACTGTTGGTCATAATGTGGTCGATCAGACCATAATCAACGGCGTCTTGCGCACTCAGGTAGTTGTCCCGTTCCGTATCTTGGTTGACACGTTCGATCGGTTGACCGGAGTTGTCGGCTAAGATTTGGTTGATCAACTTCCGGGTCTTCAAGATTTCGCGGGCCGCAATTTCAATTTCGGTCTGTTGACCTTGCGCACCACCAGAAGGTTGGTGAATCATGACTTGGGCGTGAGGTAAGGCAAACCGCTTGCCCTTCGCACCGGAGGAAGCCAAAACACTGGCCATGGAAGCTGCCATCCCCAACGTAATGGTTTGCACGTCGGATTGGATGAAGTTCATGGTATCGTAGATGGCTAAGCCGGAAGAGACCACACCACCGGGTGAGTTGATGTAAAGTGAGATGTCCTTGGTGGAGTCTTGGGCATCCAAGAAGAGCAACTGCGCAATGATGGCGTTGGCCATGTCATCTTCGATGGGGCCGGATAACATGATGATCCGGTCTTTTAAAAGTCGTGAATAGATATCATAAGCCCGTTCGCCACGGGATGATTGTTCGATAACTGTTGGTACTAAATTCATGACGAGATAGCCTCCCTTTAATTAACTGAATGGCTAGCGATTGCTAACATGTTGCTAGTGTACCGCTATGGTCAGGGTAGGTCAAACAATATGTCTCACCTACAACTGATCGGCCACTTGACTAGCACTATCATAACAGAGTTCGGTCAAACGTCACGTATTCTGTTACCGGTCAGGACGTTAAACCTGCCCGTCGTGCGTTCTGTATTTACTTTCGCTAGGGGCTATGGTGTACTAAGACTATGGAAGGGAGGTGGTCGCGTGCGGGTACGAATTGAGGTCGATGAAGATTTAACAGAACCAGAAGTCGTTCTGCGGGTTCCAGCTGAAACTGCGGCCACTTCCGAACTTGCAGCGACCTTGGCAACGGTCGGTGAGTCGGCCGACCGCTTGACCTTGAGTTACCGCGGCCGCCAGGAACGGGTCGCTGTCGCGGACATTCTTTTTTGCGAGTCGGCGGGGCACCAAGTGATGGTCCACACGGCGACGCAACAGCTGACCACCCGGATTCCCCTGTATAAATTAGCGGCGAATCTGCCTGGGCAGTTTCAACGGGCTTCCAAGTCGGCGATTCTCAACTGCAATCAGGTAGCGTCCCTAAGCAAGTCACTGACGGGAAACTTAGTGCGGTTCCAGAATTCACACAAGCAACTCTACGTCTCGCGGCGCTATTACGGGGGACTCAAACAGGCATTGGAACGAAAGGGGTAATTAATGATGCGACGGTATCGAAATTGGTTTTGGGGGACGTTCTTCTTAGTGGGGGCGATTCTCTTGGTGGTGGGGCAACTGGGAATTCTGCCTTACCATTTCGGCTTCTGGCAGCTCTTGTTTGCCATTTTCCTGGTGGCGATGTTGGTCGATAACTTAGCCCACCGCAGCATTGGTGGTAGTGTGTTTAGCTTGGCCTTTCTCGCCATCGTCTTCGCCAAACCGCTGGGCATCACGGCCCTGGTCCCCTGGACGATTCTGGTGGCGGCCGTCCTCCTAACGATTGGCCTATCACTGATTTTTGGTCATCATAATTTTTTTAGGTACCAGTATTACCGGAGTGGCGATTGGCATCACCGGAATGCGCAGGTCAACCACCACGACCATCAACGGGTTGATAAGATGACCACCGACGAGTCGGTGGTCGACGTCGACGTCCACATGGGCAGTAGCATTCGGTACTTGCAGTCCCAGGATTTCCAACGGGCCAACGTAGACGTTCATATGGGCGATGCGAAGCTCTACTTCGACGACGTCCAGGTCAGCCCGGACGGTGCGGTGATTGACTTGAACGTTTCACTAGGCGGGGTTGAGCTGTACCTGCCACGCACTTGGAACGTGAAGATCAATGTTGACCCTAGCTTGGGGGGCGTTGAGGAGAAGGGACAGACGACTGGTGAGGGCCCAATAGTGACAGTTCAGGGGCACGTGTCGCTGTCGGGCTTAACCGTCACCTATGTTTGATCATCAGAAAAAGTTAGATTACCTCTTGAAATTAAAACCGGGGTCGGGTATAGTAGTTAATGTTCTGTTAAAGGGATAACTGCTATATGCGCCCGTAGTGTAATGGATCGCACGTAAGATTCCGGTTCTTGAAATGGGGGTTCGATTCCCTCCGGGCGCATCAGAAGCTTCACGGCTCACCGTTGTTGGCGGTGAGTTTTTTTGTGCAAAAAAATCCCATCCGGTAGGGTCCGGATGGGGTTGCATTGTTAAGCTTGAATTTGGTCCCATTTTCGCCGCAGGGGGGTCGCAATCAGGGGCACCACAATGACGTCGAGCAGTAACTCGGGAATTGCATTGGTTACCAGCGAAATCATCAGGACGTAGCCTAAGGTCTGATTGCCCTTGGCCCCAAAGGCCGTGGCGACTGCGGGCGTCTGGTAAAACAGGTAGACCAGTCCCAGGACCAGAATACTGTTGACCAGGGCACCGGCCGCCGCGGCGATGCGCATGGCGTTGGTGCTCGACCAGCGTTTACGACCCCAGCGATAGAGCCAGCCGGCGATTAGCCCCATCAGTAACCGGGGAACGATCGAAATCAGGGGATTGGTGAAGACCAGTGGTGCGACCGGGCTTGAGGGCCAGGTGAACGCCCGAATAAAGGTGATGACTCCCCAGAAGCCACCAATCAGGGCCCCGTCGCGGGGGTCTAACGCGGTCCCGGCAATCAGGACGGTCAGGCCAATCAGCGTAAGACTGAACGGGCCGAAGGGGATGTACCCCAGAAACGGTAAGATGTTCTGCAAGAGGACGATAGCCATCAAGAGGGCATCCACAACTAAACGAAACGTTTTGTGGCGCGTCATAACAATAATTCCTCCAAAGTAAGAAGTGGTGTCGTCATTATAGCATGTTTGGTTCCCAAAAAGACCAGAATGGTTTTTCCTGCGGAATTCGAAATCCCCCTTGTATTTTTATACAAAATCAGTTATGATAATTAAGTGTTATCGAGGTTGTTTGATATGCGCCCGTAGTGTAATGGATCGCACGTAAGATTCCGGTTCTTGAAATGGGGGTTCGATTCCCTCCGGGCGCATCAGAAGCTTCATGGCTCACCGTTGTTGACGGTGAGTTTTTTTGTGCCTTTGAGCGGATAAACATAATCGTGGTTGGGGAGATGGAAATGCCCCAACGAATCTGACTGGTGGTTAAATGCCCGAATGGCCATCAACTTAGGCCATCATCAATGGGAAAAATGCGTTTTGGCGTGTGTGTTAGTTAGGTAGAAGTACTTGCCAAGCGAAACGATTGGGCTTATACTGACACAGTAAGTTAAGGTTAACGAATTGCGTTGGCCTATATTTTTTGAGCATGGTGGGCGCGATTTGGCCACCCTGGTCGTTAAACGTCCCACTGGGAGGTAACGAGGATGCAGGATGATTGGCAATGGGTAGAAGCGATTATGCCCCAAATGGTGACGAAGCTAACCAGTCGCTACCGGGTCTTACAGGGCGTTGCCACCTTGCAGCCAGTCGGTCGTCGCACGCTTGCGACGCACCTGGCCTGTACGGAACGGACGGTGCGAACCACCACTGATGCATTGGCTACGCTAGGGTTCATTCAGATGTCCATCAAGGGGATGCAAATTACGCCCGCCGGTGAACGTGTCTTGCGCGGCTTAACGCCGGTGATGGATGACCTAGCGGGACGACAACAGCGGGAACGCGAGTTGGCCCAGAAGTTGGGCATCGCCAACGTCACCATCGTTCCGGGCGACAGTACCGCACCGACCGGCTCCTTAGGGGGCATGGCCGAGGCGACCAAGCAGGTGTTGGCGGATAGGCTACCCAATGGTGCAAGTACGGTCGCCGTCATGGGCGGCCACACCGTGGCAACCGTGGCGTCAGTCTTGACACCATCGTTGTCGGTCAACCGTGACCTTCTGTTTGTCCCCGCCCGCGGGGGTATCGGGGAGTCACCCACGATTCAGGCCAACGCGGTTAGTGCCCAGATGGCGCAACGCACCAATGGTAAGTTCCGGTCGTTGTTTGTTCCGGAACAGCTCAATACCGCAACTTACAAGTCGTTATTTGCAGAACCAGCGATTCATGAAGTGCTTCAACTGATCGATCAAAGTACCGTGGTGATCCACGGGATTGGTCAGGCACTCACCATGGCGAAGCGGCGGGGCATGTCGGCCCACGTGATTGCCGACCTGAGTGCCGCCCATGCGGTGGGTGAGGCCTTCGGCTATTTCTTTGATAATACTGGCCACGTGGTCAGTAAGTTCCCCCGCATCGGCTTAGATATTGCTGATTTGGCGGAGAAGCCCCTCGTGATTGCGGTCGCGGGTGGCGCGGAGAAGGGGACCGCAATTGCCGCGTACATGCATTTAGCGCCAGCCCAGACTTGGTTAGTAACCGATGATGGCGCTGCTGACATTGTTTTAAAAAAGTGATACACTTAACATGTACTGCTTTTTAAAAAAATTATCTTTGTTTGCTTCCTGAAGGAGGAAATCACAGTATGACTGTAAAGATTGGTATTAATGGTTTCGGCCGT
>DXGJ01000043.1 GCA_019113985.1 Candidatus Levilactobacillus faecigallinarum | reverse complement strand
GGTTTCTACGATGGCCGTCAGGTCGTTGCAAAAGCAACTGCTAACAACTAACCTTAAATGAAAAAACTCCTAAGAAGTCCGCGGCTTCTAGGAGTTTTTTTGTACACTTTTTTAACAGATCGTTACGATTCTGAGCATTCGTTTTGCCGAAAATCCCGGCCAGACTGATAAGGAAGCGGTTACGGTGGCGTAAGTTAGTAGCGTAAAACTGAAATAAAATTGGTTTTACAAATATTTTACAGAGAACATACTGCGCTTTTACAGAAAATGCATACACTGGACTTATACGAATATAAGGGAGTGGAAAAATGTCGATTGATTTAAATGCTATGGGGAAGGCCTATACAGCCGGTACCTGGGTCTTGAAGAACGTGAGTGCACACATTGAGAGTGGGGAGTTCTTCGCGATTGTGGGGCCCTCAGGTTGTGGGAAAAGTACCTTATTGCGCATGATCGCCGGATTGATTCCCATCTCCGAGGGGGAACTCCGAATCAACGACCAGGTTGCAACAAACCTGCCGCCCAAAGACCGTAAGTTAACGATGGTCTTCCAGAGCTATGCCTTATTTCCATTTTTATCTGTGGCCGATAACGTGGCGTTTGGGTTGAAGGCCCGAAAGTTCCCAGCCGATGAGGTGGCTAAGCGGGTCGAGCAGGCCGTTTCACTGGTCAACCTGACCGAGTTCCGGGATCGCAAGCCGCGTGACCTGTCCGGTGGGCAACGGCAACGGGTCGCGTTAGCCCGGGCCATCGCCAGTGATGCTAAGATTTGTTTGATGGATGAACCGTTGTCCAATCTGGATGCCCAATTACGGGTCAAGATGCGGACGGAACTGCGGAACTTGCAGCGTAAGCTGGGTCTGACGGTCATTTACGTCACCCATGATCAGATTGAGGCCATGACCATGGCGGACCATATCATGGTGCTCCATAATCACGATGTGCAACAGATTGGGACGCCCTTAGAGATTTATAACCAACCCGCAAATACTTTCGTGGGGAGCTTCTTTGGGACGCCCCGGATGAATCTGTTGCCGGCTAAGGTGAGCGGTAACACGGAGCTCACGTTGGCGGATACCCTGTTATTGGCACTGCCGCAGCCGTTACCAGTTGCGGACTACGTGGTGGGGATTCGGCCCAACGCCCTGCGTATCTTGCCGCAGGGGAGCGGCGAGCCGAATGCACAGGTACAAACGGTTGAATATCTTGGCGCCCAGGTGTTATTAGAGGCACAATTTGCCAATGGCACAGCGGTGGAACTCATCGCTGACCCACACCAGGACTACCAGCCCGGCGACTGGCTCTCAGTCGTCGTGACAGGGTCGGCCTACATCTTTGATCATCGGGGCCAGGCTCAGATGATGGTGGAAGGGGGCAACGGCCATGCAAGCGGAAATTACGCCAACGCACAAGCCCCAGTCAACGCCTAAAGTTCTGACGAAGACGTCGGACAAGGGCTTTAACCTGCACGTCAATGACAAATATTACGCGGCACTGTTTCTGGGACCATCGTTGTTGATTCTGGGTGTTTTCGTTTTTTACCCCATGGTGCGAACCCTATATCTGAGCCTCTTTTTAACCGATAACGTGGGGCGGCCGACCGTTTTTGTCGGAGTGAAGAACTACATAAACCTGTTTACCTCCAGTGCTTATCAGGCTAGTCTTTGGGCGACCCTGGTCTATGTGGTTGGTGTCGTTGCGTTGACCCTGACCCTGGGCTTGTTATTGGCTCAGGTGACCGTCAATAAGCTGGCTGGCATCCAATGGTTCCGCACGATTTTTTCGGCGACCATGGGGGTTTCGGTCTCGGTAGCGGCAATCTTTTGGCTGTTTATCTTTAGCCCTACCGTGGGGTTGTTTGACCAAATTGCGGCATTTTTACACCTGCCCGTCATCAACTGGTTAACCGATCCGGGCTGGGCCATGGTCTCCGTGACCATCTCAACGGTTTGGATGAACCTGGGGTTCACTTTCTTGATTCTTTTTGGAGCCCTACAAATGGTGCCACAGCCGTTGTATCAAGCAGCCGCCATTGAAGGCGCGTCATCACGTTATCAGTTCTTTCACGTAACGTTACCCATGATTTCACCAACCTTATTCTTTACGTCTACGGTGACCCTGATTGGGGCGTTTAAGAGCTTCGGGTTGATCGACCTGATGACGGCTGGTGGTCCCAACAACGCGACGAACTTGATGGTGTATCAAGTCTACCGGGATGCCTTTTTGAACGGTAACTACGGGTTGGCCAGCGCTGAATCCATTATTCTGGCAGTCATCATCGCGCTCTTTACTTTATTGCAATTTAAGTTCTTAGAGAAGCGGGTGAACTACTGATGTATCTGACAAAAACACGCAAGCCGTTACATTATCTGGTATTGGTTGTTTTGGCTGTGATCATTCTGGGACCCTTTGTCTTGGGACTTTGGACCAGCCTACTGCCAACTGCCGAGATTTCAAAGGGGGTCATGTGGAGCACGAACCTCTCTTTGAACAATTACGTTGCCGCGATTCAACAGACAGCGATTCTGCGTTATCTGCTCAATAGTTTCGTTATCTCCGTGCTGACCATGTTTGCCCAACTTTTCCTGTGTTCGCTGGGCGCCTACACCTTTGTGTTTCTCAAATTTAAGGGCCGCGATTTCCTGTTTTACGTGATTTTGGCGACCATGATGCTGCCATTCGAGGCCGAGGTGATTCCCAACTTCGCCACGGTCCGGCACCTGAACTTGTTAAATAACTATGCGGTCATGGTCATTCCCTTTCTGACGTCCGCCTTCGGTATCTTCATGTTGCGGCAGGCTTTTCGCCAGATTCCACCTGAGTTAAAGGAAGCGGCCGATGTCGAGGGGTTGAACCACTGGCAGTTTTATTGGCGGGTGGCCTTACCGTACGCGAGGATTAGTCTTTTTACTTTAGCCGCCTATAGTTTCCTGGAGAGCTGGAACCAATACCTCTGGCCGATGTTGACCACCTTTAGTGATAAGTTTCGGCCCGTGCAAGATGGGCTTCGACAGCTACAATCACAGGAAACGTTCAACAATTGGGGTATGATTCAAGCCAGCGCCGTTATTGTGGTGATTCCAACGTTGATTGTTCTGTTCGTTGGGCAACATTACTTCAAGAACGGCCTGAATGAGGGGGCAACTAAATAATGCAAAAGGCACGAAATTCACGCTGGTGGGTCCTGGTTGGCAGTTTACTGGTCGTCCTAGCGGCGATTATTGCGGGTTGGTCGTTGACCAGTCACCCAACGGCTCAGGCCCAAGCGGGGAGCCGGACCAAAATCGTCTTTTGGCATGAGATGACGGGACCAGCCCAGCAAAAATTGATGTCGCTGGTTCAGAGCTTTAATCGGTCCCAGACCAAATACCAGGTGATTCCCGAGTTCGAGGGAAACTATAACGAAGCCGTACAAAAGATTATCAACACGCACGGGACGGACGCTTCCCCAGCCGTCTTTCAGTCGATGGACATCTCGACCAGTCAGATTCACCATACGGGGTACACGACTCCCGTACAAAAGTTTATTGATCAGGACCATTACGACGTGAACAAAATTGCCGCGGGAGCCCGTGCGTTCTATTCGAATCAAGGCAAACAGTTATCGATGCCGTTTAACACGTCGCAGCCCGTGCTGTACTACAATGCAACGCTGTTGAAAAAGTATAAGATTACGCCACCGCCAGTGGATCCCTCGTACAGTGATGTGACCCGGGTGGCGACTCAGTTGATGGAACGGTCCCACAAGAAGGTTCAGGGAATGACGGTCGAAATCTATGGCTGGCTCTTTGAACAATTCCTAGCGAACGCGGGTGAATCGCTGGCGAATCAGCAAGATGGGCACACTGGAACACCTACCGCAGTTAACTTTACTGGGCCAGCGGCCGTGAAGACCATGCAGTGGATTCAAACCAACTTGAAGAAGGGGTGTTTCGTCAACTACGGTGCTGGGACCAACGCCGAAAACAACGAGACCGCCAGTTTCTTATCCGAACGGTTGGGGATGTTCCTTCAGAGTTCGGCCGACATTGGCCAATTGACCCTGGGAAACAAGGACCAGTTGGGAATCACTTACTACCCGCATCCGGATGGACAGAAGCGGAACGGGGTGGCCATTGGTGGTGCGTCGCTCTGGATTTCAAATGATAAGTCTCAGGCCGTTCAACGGGGCGGTTGGGACTTTATCAAGTACCTGATGACGCCGAAGAGTCAGGCGGAATGGCAAGTGGCGACCGGATATTTGGCGTTGAACACGGATTCTCAGAAGCAACCGGCACTGCAGGCCCTGTACCAGAAGTTGCCGGCGACCCGGGTACCGGGCGAGCAACTCCGATCGGTTAAACCTAACAATACTAATTCCGGAATTTTTCTCCAAGGTTTAATTCAGGAACGGAACCTAACACAGACGGCGATGGAACAGATTTATGCAGGGGGCAATATCGAGAAGGCCCTCATGACCGCCCAGAAGTCAATGAACGGCTACATTCAGAATAATAACCGGGCTAACGGTTATTAGGGGGAGGCAACATATGTTAGAAAAAACGGTCGTCTTTGGTCACCGGGGGTATCCAGCTCAGTTTCCCGAGAACAGTTTAGCGGGGTTTGCGTACGCATTGGCGCATCACGTGGACGGATTGGAGTTTGACGTCCACCTCACCAAGGACCAAGTGCCCGTGATTATGCACGACGAGCGCATTAACCGCACCAGTGATGGTACGGGACGGATTACGGATTATACCTTAGCCGAGTTACGGCAGTTCCATTTGGCACACGGCGAGGTCATTCCCACGCTAGCTGAATTCTTGGACCTCGTGGGTGACCATGACGTGCAACTAAACCTGGAGTTTAAGACTGATAAGATTCAGTATCCGGGAATTGAGGCCTTGGTCTTGGGGATGATTCATCAGGCGCCTTTAAAGCGCCGGGTCATCTTCTCGTCCTTCCACCTCCCAACATTGAAGACTTGTCAGCAATTGGCACCGAACGAGGCCTACTGTTGGCTGACGGACAAGCCCGTGGTCAATGCCGCGGCGTTTGTCGCGGATGAGCACCTCAGTGGCTTGCACCTGAACCACTACCAGGCGGGAGTTCCGGTCGCAGAACGAATCTGGACCGTCGATCGTCCAGAGCTTGCCAAGCAGCTCTTTCAGCAACACGTCGCGGGAATCTTTACCGATGACTTCGTGACCATGACCGCGTTGCGGGATGCAACGGTTACGGGGGATAAGGTTCATCGACGAGTTGGTTAAGTACGATTTTATCAAGGGGTCGCCTGATCAGACGTGGTCGGGTGGCCCTTTTTCTGACTTGAAGTGGGCAACCAGCAGAAAAAGCTTGTTACAATCTAATAGTTGCATTAAAATTAGATTAGAGTTTATACATAATCCAGCTTAGGGGGAATTTGATGTTAGGACAACGCTACTTTAGTCTAGCGCGGGGGCGGACGGTGGGCCTGTTACTTCTGATTCCAGTGGCTTCGGCCATTGAAATTGCGGTCTCGACGCTATTACAACTCATCACCGATACCGCGACGGGGACCAGTAACCTAGCGTATGGCGTTTTGGTGAGCGTTGTGGTTGGCTACATTGTTATTGATGCGGTTACCTTCTTCGCCAGCGCCTACCTGGAGCAGGTGACCCTGAACCACATCGTGAGCGTCGTGCGTAATCGTTTGATGGCGGGACTCCTACGGCAGCCGACGGGTGTCGGTCGGGATACGCAACAGGTGACGACGGCCTATCGCAATGACTTCACCAATACGCTAGGCATCTTGCGGAATGATTACCTCCAAGGGACCCTGAGCGCGTATCGGCAGCTTTGTCAATTCGTGATTGCGTTGGGACTTTCACTGATGATCAAGCCGATTCTAAGCCTAGCCATTATTTTGCTATGTGTGCCCAGCCTGTGTTTGCCTCTGTTTCGGCAAGCAACGTTGAAGGCGAACAAACAACGCGTTTTACAGGAATCACAGGGCTATACCCGCCGGCTTCAGGATGCAACGCAAGGACTGCGAACCGTGCAGTTGTTTAACGTTCAGGGACTATTACGAACGCTTTTTCAGCAACAGAATGCCCGGCTACTGCACGCCCAGAATCGTGACCAATTAACGCGGAAGGAAGTGGGTGGGGCCAGCCAACTGATGGACAACGTTTTGTATCTGGGGACCTGGGTCGTTGGTATCTATTTTGTGATGAACAAAACCATCACCCTAGGCCAGCTGGTCGCTTTTTCGCAACTGATGATCTTCATTTCGGAACCGATTCAGTCCGCCTCGGGATTGTTGGGTGACGTGGTAGGGGGACGGGAGGCCGCTGAGCAACTTGACCATCAAATGACCAGCCAACCGGAACCCACGGGGAAGGAGACATTAGCGCCGCTTGATACGATTCAGTACGACCACGTGACCGTTGACTTGGCGGGCCAGCCCGTTTTAAAAAATATAACGACCACTTTTGCGACTAACCAGCGTTACGTGATTGTTGGTAAGAGTGGGAGCGGCAAGTCAACGCTGATTAATCTGCCTCTGTCGGGAGACTTGCCTTGGACGGGGAACCTCACGCTAAATGATGTGACGGTAACCGACTATGACCTCGTCAGTGTTCATCGCCGGTTAGGGTTACTCGAACAGCACAGCTACCTCTTTGATGCCTCTCTGGCCGATAATCTGACGCTGTTCAATGCCCCTGAAGATCCGGGACAACTGATGACGGTTTTGCGCCAGGTGGGGTTGACCGCCTACGCGACGCCGGCGGGGCTAGCCACCCGGGTTAGTGAGCAGGGAACGGTTCTCTCCGGGGGCGAGCGACGCCGTCTGGCCCTGGGACGATTATTGTTACGGCCCAGCGACTTTACCTTTCTCGACGAACCGTTGACGGGGTTAGATCCCCGAACAGCGCGGGATATCGTGACCACCATAACGCACGAGTTGACCGGCGGTTGGGCCGTGGTGACCCATCAGTACGACGCTGAGCTCTTTGCGGCGGCCGACCAGGTACTGGTCCTCGATGCTGGGCAACTGGTGGCTCAAGGGACGTCTACGGACGAAACCGTGGTGGAATGGCTTGGCCGGCTTAACTTGATTGTTGATGACTAGTTGAAAATCTGCTGAGACGGAAGGGCGGTGATTTTAAATGAAGACTGAAAAAAAACAACTCACAACGGCGAATTAGTGGGATTGTGTTTTGCCGGGTGACCGTAAGCCACCGGCGTAATACCCATAACCGCTAATTCATGGGAAGTTTTTCTATGGAGGCACTTTATGGGAATCATTCAAATTAAGAATTTATCTTTTACTTATCCGGGCGCTCCAACGGCGGTCTTTGACCGGCTATCAGTCAACCTCGATGATCACTGGAAATTGGGAATGATTGGCCGCAATGGGCGGGGCAAGACCACTTTTCTGAACCTCTTGCGGGGGCAGTTGCCGGACCATGGCGCTATTCGGGCCAACGTCTCGTTTCAATATTTTCCAAATCCGCCGCAGCAAGCGGCGGTTACCGTGATGCAGGTCATGACGGCGACCGGGGCAGCCGAGTGGCAAGCCAGCGTTGAGCTCGCGCGGATTGGCTTGCCGGCCACTATTGGGGACCGGGTCTTTGCCACCCTGAGCGGCGGCGAGCAGACCAAGGTTTTGCTGGCGCGAGGCTTCGTGAATCAAACGGATTTCCCATTGATTGATGAGCCGACCAACCATCTAGATATCTTGGGGCGACAACGGGTCGGGGACTACTTGCGGCATAAGCGGGGATTTATCTGCGTGAGTCACGATCAGGACTTTCTCGATCGATTCGTTGACCACGTGATGTCGCTAAATCGAAGCAGCGTTGACCTGGTTGCCGGGACCGTACAGGATTGGCAAGCGGAGAAGCGGTTACGCGACCAGGCCGCAGTGACGCAAAACGAGCGACTTCAACGCAATATTCGACAACTTAAGCAGCGGGCCAGCACCCAACGGAACTGGGCCGAACAGCGTGAGGGTGAGACCAACGATGCGACGAGTCGGGCCAAGGCGGCGAAATTAATGCGGCGAGCTAAATCCTTCGAAGCGCGCACCCGGCAACGCGTTGAAGAACGGCAGGGCCTGGTTGCTGATGTGGACACAGTTACCCGCTTATCGACAGGGTTGACCCGTCAGAAAAACGACGGGCAGTTACTCCTGAGCTTACGCCAGTATGTTCCTCAACGGGCAGGACGGGCGTTGTTTGTCCCCATCGACTTGGATTTTCATCAGGGTGACCGGTTAGCCATTCTGGGTCCCAATGGTGTGGGGAAGACGAGTTTGGTAACGTCGCTCCTGCACCCGACGACGCTGACAACGACAGGCTATCAGGTGAATCACCTACCACATGACGTTGCCGTGGTGTCACAAGACTTCGCCACGGTGGTACGCCAAATGCGGCCGGCCGATTGGGGCGATGACCAGACCCGGACAAACGTCTGGAACATCATGCACCAACTGGGGGTCAGTCGCACCCGGTTACGTGCGCCCGCTGCACAATGGAGTATGGGCGAGGCCAAGAAGGCGGCTTTAGCGGTAACGCTATGTCAGCCGCACGCACTGTTGGTGTGGGATGAACCAACCAACTACTTGGACATTGACGCGCGTGAGCAATTGATCGACGTGTTGAAAGCGGCACGCCCCACAGTCATTATCATTGACCATGACCGTCATTTTGTGGATCAGGTCTGCACGCAACAGTTGGTGTTGCGACCGACCGAAAATAAGAATTAGATGCTATAAAAAACAGGAAGCGAATTCTCGGGCTTCCTGTTTTTGGTGGATCAAGGTTCTATTAGAATGGTAGGAGTTTTGTGGTTACCCCCGTTGAGGTTAGCGTTATTTCTCGGGCCCCGCGGGGAAGGTTCCCGTAAGTGTTATAACCGGTAACGTTACCATAAGCTAAGGTAATACCACGGTAGTTTGCGGTGAAGTTGTTATCATGGTCGTGTCCGACGAAAAGGGCTTTAACGTTTTGCGACCGGAGGAGCGTGTAGAACAAGCCCGTATTGGTGACAGGTGAACAGGTCGGCTCATTTTTGACGCCCGTGATGATGTTTTCCGCAGCAGGATGATACTCCGGCAGGGGGATGTGAAGGAATCCCAGGTCGAGACTATCACGCTGACGCGCGTAGGGTAGCTGGTAGAACCAGTCGATTTGACCGGGTTCAATTGCTGCATACTGTTCGAACTGGGGCCAATGCGAGTAGGCACCACTATCCCATACGTAGAGGACATGTTTCAGGTGGTTGTTCTGGGAAATCTCCAGGGTGTAGCTCTCCCGGTCGTCAAGAATCATGGCATGGTGTTTGTCAGCGGGATACACTAGGGCCTGCTCCAGTTGGCGAAGATTATCGCGACTGAACATGCCCTCTGTGTCATGGTTGCCGTAGGTTACGGCGACTGCTACGGGGTAATGGTTGAGGACGGCATACAGGGCACCCAGGACCTTATCAGGTTGGGTCACCAACGCTCCCCAGATGAGGTCGCCCGTGAGCATGACTAAGTCAAACTCGTGGGTGGCGAGCAACTCGTCAATGGCAGCCAAAGTTTTTAGGCTCGCTGCATTTAACGGGTAATCGCTTAGGTGGATATCGGTTAACTGGCAAATTCGAAATGAATCATCTTCTCGAAGCTTAAGTTGCATGAAACGTTGCCCCCTACATAAAATAGTGATTTTCGAGATACGTGTTGTATCCCTGATCAACGGCGGCCACTTTGTGTGCATCCGCACCGAAAACTAAGGGAATCTGGGCCTGTTGGGCCGCACGCAACCAGTCCTGGTTTGGTGAAGATTCCGTTTCCGTGGGTCGAAAGAGGCCGGCCATGTTACAATCAAGAAATTCTTGGCGACGCTGGATACTGGCGTATAGGGTGTGTTGCCGTTCTTGGGTGGTGGCATCGGCCCAAAGTGTTTGGCTAGGGAACGTGTTGCGCCACTTGCGGTATAACATGGGGTGACCATAGCGATGGGGCTTGTTCGGGGTGGACCAGTCAACCGCCGCCTGTAACGTTTGGAGATAGGCATTGGCCACCGCCACCGGTGAGCCATAAGCTTGTAAGACCCCCTGACGAAAATCTTGAGGGGATTCGTCAATCGCTCGTAGCCCCGTTTCAGTTGGCAAGAAGTGAACTGAAAGGATGGCATCGTCCATTTGATTGTGATAACGGGCGAGCTGTTGGACCGTCCACTCCCGAAATTCGGCGATGTAATCGACCTCAAACCCAACCAATAGCCGAATCTGATTATGGTACTTGCGCTTGAGCATGGCCATTTTGGTGAAATAGGCGGGTAGCTCGGTAAGACGCATCGCCGCAGTCGCTATTGCATGACGGGAGCCAGTGGTAGGACGATAGAATTCTGGCGGTAGGGGGAAGTGTTCGGTGATAGAGTAGGTTTGAAAGCCGCTGGCAATTGCGCGTTGGATAAACGCCTCCGTGTCCTCGCCAGAACCATGGGGGCAAAATTCGGTGTGGTTATGGCCACTCCAGGTTTGACGCTTGATTTGGTGTAGTTCGGCTAAACTAAGCATTCAGGGCACCCACTTCTTGTAAGTCGGTTTCTTTCAGGTGCAGCGTTAGCATTGTGCCAATTGACCAAGGGGCTTGCTGATTAAGACATTCAACGCGTAACTCGGTTTGATTAGTTGCTTGGAAACGATATCGCAACCGATCACCAATCATATGTGCGGCGACGATAGTGCCTGCGATTGCAATGCTGGGGGTATCCTGGGGCTCCTGGGTCAAGAATAGTTCTGGCCGAATGATGTAGTGCTTGTCCGTAGCAATTGGGGTCCCCTTAGCCTGGTGGCAGCCCAGTCCCTGGAGTTCCGCACCGGTCAGAAGATTGTGATGACCGATAAATTGCGCCATAAATACGTTTTGGGGATGTCCATAAATGGTCATGGGATTCCCTTGCTGTTGCACGGTCCCAGCATTCATCACAATAATATCGTCAGAAATTGCCATGGCTTCGGCCTGGTCGTGCGTGACGAATAGCATGGTAATGCCGAGTTTTTGCTGATAGTCGCGAATCTGGTCACGTAAGTCCACACGGGTTTGGGCATCTAGGGCACTGAGTGGCTCATCCAATAAAAGCAGCTTGGGCTTTAGAACCATTGCCCGGGCAATGGCGACGCGTTGCTGTTGGCCGCCGGACAGGTTCGCCGGGTAAGCCTGCTGTTTGTCGGCCAAATTAACGGTTGTCAAAATAGCGGTGACGGCGCGGTTTATTTCGTCATGTGCCACTTTTTTGACCCGTAAACCGTAAGCGACGTTATCAAAAACCGTCATATTGGGAAACAAGGCGTAGGATTGAAAAACCATTCCCATATGGCGTTGGTTCGCGGGCCGGTTCTGAATCTCCTGACCATCCAAGAGAATCTGACCCTGAACCTTGGTATTGAGCCCGGCGATTGCGCGCAGAACGGTGGTTTTGCCGCTACCGCTAGGGCCGAGTAGGGTGGTCAGGGTGTTTTTTCGCACCTGAAAGGACATGTCTTTGATGATGGTATCGCCGGAAAGGATGATCTGAAGGTCTTTTAATTCTAGAAAAGCTGAACTCATGAGTTGTCCGAACGCTCCTTTGTTGAACGGTGACTTGACCGCATAATAAGAATTAAGATAAGTGAGATGACCGCGAGAAACGCAAAGTAGATGGTGGTCAGGACACTACTGGCTTGGCCATTACTCTGCATCAACCGGTACATATAGATCTTTAACGTTTCAAAGTTGCCCCCTAATAACAAGTTGGTCAACACGTATTCACCAAAGGCACTGGTAAAGGTTAGGAGCATTGCCACAAAAATCCCGGCACGGATGTTTGGTACGATAATCTTGAGAAAAGCCCGGGTTGGCGATTCACCTAGAACCATGGCCTGCTCGAACATGGCTCGGAAGTTGTTAGCCGTAAAGGCATTATTCAAGGACTGGTAGGTCAGCGGCAACGATATTAAGGAAATTGCGAGTACTAGGATGATCCACAGGGGGATGGGCAAGTTGGCGTAGACCTGAATCAGGCCGGTTACCAGGATGATGCCCGGAATTGTAAACGGTAGGACGGTTAAAAAACGTAGGCGCTCTTTGATGGTCGGGTTATAGACGTTGGCGTAAAAGACAATGGGTAAAAAGCAGACCATGGCTAATAGGGTCGTGCCAAGACTAAGCCCCAAGGCGCGTAATAATGCCGCCGAAAAATCACTGTTGGTGATGATTTGCTGGTACCACTTTAGTGTTAGGCCTTCGGGAAGCACGGTTTTGACCCAAACCGTCGAAAAGGAGTAAACGGTGGTTGCTACGATGGGGGTGACGAGGTAAATAAAAAGCAGAATAATGATGAACTGGGCTAGGATGGGTGACTTATGCACCTTGATCACCTCTTTTTTTAAGATGGGTGAGGCGGTTACCTAACCAGACAATCACGGTCATCGTAACGGCAAATAACGTGGCAAAAGCGCAAGCTAAGGGAACGTTTGCGGTCATCTCCCCGTTAATTAGGGCCCCAATCAAGGTTGGAATTGTGACGACGTTATTGCCAGTGAGAGCAAAAGTGGTCTCGTAGGTCCCCATGGCATTGGCAAACAGTAGGGTAAAGACTTCAATGAGATTGGGAAAGATGACCGGTAGAATGACGTGCCGGAGGAAAAACCAAGGCTTAGCGCCGAGGACGGCGGAAACCTCCTGCCATTCGGGATTTAATTCCTCGAAGACGGGGAATAAAAACATGATACCCAGGGGAATTTCGAAGAACGTAAAGGCCAGTGTGGCGCCCGTCAGCGAATAAAGGTTGAAATTTACCGTCAGGTGCAGGGCTGTAAAAATGGCCCGTAAGACACCGGCGTTCCCAAACAGGATAATCAATGAAAAAGCTAAGGGCACCCCGGCAAAGCTGGACGACATATTGAAGATGGTCACTAAGATTTGCTTGGTTCCCTGTTTGAGTTGCGTTAATGCAGTGGCCCCGATAATGGCGATGATCAAGGACACGACCGCAGCAACCAGCGAAACCTTAAAGCTGTTAAAAACGGCGTCACGGTAATACTTGGTTACCACAATCTGGTGGTAGTTCGTTAAACTAAAACCACCAGTGGCCGACTGAAAACTGGCAAATAACATGACGACGATTGGAACCAGGAGAACCAGAAAGATAAGCGAACTAAAGGGTAGGAAGATTTTTAAGCGATTCGACATCCGTTAATCGGCTCCTAAAACAGTGGTTTTCCATTCTTGACCCAGCTTCAAGGTCTCTTGATTCCATGCGGCGTTGTCAGCGACGTGGAAGACCTTCTTGTAGGCACTTTCGGGCAGTAACTGGGCTTTAACATCGGCTGGTAATTTAACGTTTTTCCGAATCGGACGTGCAAAGCCCTTAGCTAAGTTGATTTGTCCCTGGTCGGAAAGAATGTAGGTACGGGCTAACTTGGCGGCGTAGGGGTGGGCGGCATTTTTATTGATGATTTCGGTATAGCCACTCGCAACGGTGCCGTCGGTAGGCACCGTGATTTTGTAGCGTTTAGCGCCAATTTGATGGGCGTAGTTTAGAGCGTTAAAGTCCCACATGACGGCAACTTGAATTTCACCCTTTTGTAGATTTTGAATCGTGGTGTCGACCGTGGAGAGCCGCTTGTTTTTATGCAACTTGGCAAAGTACGACAGTCCCGGTTTGATGTCCTTGTCGCTTCCGCCATTAGCGTAGGCTGCAGCTAGAACGCTGTACTGGGCCTGGGCGGCCGTTGAAACGTCACCGATGGAAACTTTGTAGTTGCCCTTGGCCAGGTCAGCCCACGATTTTGGTGCGTCGGCGGCCTTAACGTTTTTGGTATCCGTGATAAAGACGATATTACCTTGGTAACCGGCGGACCAGTAGCCATCCTTATCCTTGGCCCAACTTGGAATTTGATCCCAATACTTGGTCTTGTACTTCATCAATAGCTTTTGTTTAACCGCAGTCGGTGCCACATTCAGGCCCACATCGCCAATGTCTGGTGCGTTGTTGCCCTTAACGGTTTTGAACTTCTGTAATTCTTGGGCACTGGGCATGTCGGTGTCCTTGTGGGTGATGGCGTAATTGGCCTTGATATCTTGCCAGGTACCAATCCAGTTGGCCCAGGTATCGGGCATCCCAACGGACGCGATTTTACCTTCCTTTTTGGCTTCTTTGGTGATGGTGTTCCAGTTATCGGAAGTTGCCTGAGCCTTTTTGCTCGAACAACCGCCCAGTGTCGTTGCCACCATGGTTAATGTTGCCGTTGCGACCAGTAAATGACGATAGTGCATCAATTCAATCACTCCTTAAGTATGTATGGGGTTCCGTTAAACCCATTGTTGAGAATAACCGACCAATGTAAATATTTTGCAAAAAAACATCGTAGTTCACGTAAAGGTTATTATGATGAAATTTATATACGGGACAATGGGTTGGGGCGTGCCGATATATGGCGTGTTTTTTGTGAAAGGAGCGCGTCATTACTTGAAAAAGACCATATATCGCGTTACGATATACCTAGAAAATATATATCACATCGTGATATAAGGGAGGCGGCACCTTGGCGGATTTAGGCCAAACACCGATGAGCGAGACGGCTTTTTATATTTTGCTCTCGTTGACCAGACCCATGCACGGCTATGGCATTATCAAACATGTTACTCAGATTACCGCTGGACGGATCGTTTTGGGCGCAGGGACCGTTTACGGAACCCTCAAGAAACTCCAGAAGGCAGCATTGATTCGATTAGTGGAAGCGGAGGATGGCCGGAAAATCTACCAGGCTACCCCCCAGGGGAGACAGCAACTTCAGGCGGAACGGGAACGCCTGGCAGAGATGTTGCGGAACGCGGAGGTCTTGGACAATGAAAAAGTTTAGAAAATATTGGGGCTGGCGGGTTGACGCCGAGGCCACGTATATTGAACGGATGGCGCATCGGGGCCAGGAGCTGATCGCGATTGACAGTTGGCCACGCTACCACTTTAAGCAGGTGCTGCCATTACGCGGGACGGTTCAGCTGGACTACCAGGCGAATCGAGAATTAGCTAGTTATCAGCAATTTTTAGAGGACGCGGGGTGGCAGGTCATGGCGACCCGGCCGCAACTCTTCGGCACCTGGGTGTACTGGTACAACGATGACCCTCAGGCGAAGCTGTACTCGGATCAGACGTCCAAGCTGGAGTTGCTCAATCGCCTGCGAATTCGGTGGGGGATCTATGAGCTGCTGCTACTGGTTTGGGCGGCCTTCATGTTCTGGAACGTCGCAGATTCGTTCGGCCTGGTTGTCACGTCGTTGCTGGTTCTGATTGTTTTGGGTGCCACCACGCTAAACCTGGTGGGGTTAACGCAACAAGCCAATCACTTGTCACGACGGCTCTAGTCAACAAAAGCCACGGACGATTCCTGGAGAGCAGGGCGTCCGTGGCTTTTAAAAAGGTACGCAAAAAACCGGTAACCGACCCATAAGGCCAGTTACCGGTTTTATAATCGTTTAAATTATTTGGTGAAGTCGACGACCATCCGGCCAACGATTTGGTTGTTCTTCATCTCGTCGATGATGTCGTTCACTTCGTCAAGACGACGGGTCTTCACGATAGGGTGAACCTTACCTTCGGCACCGAATTGGAAGGTTTCAGCTAAGTCCTGACGCGTCCCAACTAAGGAACCACGAACGGAGATGCCATCCAGAACCGTCTTGGCAATGTTCAATTGCATGTCACCTTGTGGTAAGGCCACGGCAACTAACTTCCCATCTGGGCGCAGAGCGTTCACGGATTGGGTGAAGGCGTCGGCGTTAACGGCCGTAACTTGGGCGTTGTTGACCCCGCCAACCTTTTCCTGAATTTGTTCAGCGACGTTACCATCATGCCGGTTGATCAGCACTTCGGCCCCGTTTTCCTTGGCAGCTTCCAGCTTGTCAGGGTTCCCATCAACGGCAACCACGTGGGCACCGAAGACGTTGTGGGCGTATTGGATCGCCAGGTTACCTAAACCACCGGCACCAACGACTTCAACCCATTGGCCAGGCTTGGTTTCGCCGACCTTCAAAGCCTTGTACATGGTGACACCAGCACAGGTGAGGGAAGTGGCTTCAACTGGGTCCAAGCCTTCTGGCACCTTAACGGCGTAGTTGGCGTCAACGATACATTCTTCAGCCATGGCACCATCAACGGTGAAGCCAGAATTGAGCACGTTACGGCAAAGCGTTTCACGGCCGGTCAAGCAGTATTCACAGTGACCACAGCCCTTGAAGAACCAAGCAACGGAGACCCGGTCACCAATCTTTAAGTTCTTAACGTCATCAGCAACTTGGATAACTTTACCAACACCTTCGTGACCAATGATCCGGCCAGGTTGTTTGCCAAAGTCACCAGCAGCGACGTGCAGGTCGGTATGACAAAGACCACAATATTCCATCTTAACTAAAGCTTCACCATGGGTAATTGGGCGGAGCGTAACATCCTTAATATCAACGTAACCATCTACAGAATCGCGAATAACAGCAGCTTTCATGAAAAGAACCCCTTTTCTTTTTTATCTACAAGCACCAGTATACTTAAAACGCTCACAAATTCAAGTGAAAACTTACACAAAACGTTTAAAAGTTTGTTAAACAAGTGAATAAAAGCTATTTATAGCCTCATTAAGTTGCTCAATAACTTTCACGAGTAATGTGAAAGAAACCACTAGTTAATTTTTCATCAACGCTAACGTCGCTGGATGCAACCGGTTGTTTACTTTTAAAATCTTGTTTTGCCTTCGTAGAACGATTCGTGGGGAATTAATCGGGGACCCAGCGGCGTAAAAGGCGTACAATTAGCCGTAAATATGATAAAATTAAATATTGGAATGAATCATGGCTGCTCGTGCCACACCAAGTCTGGTGTCTGGTGAGCACAGCTAAATCGCCCTAGAGGAGTTAACGAGACATGAGTCGAATTTTAATTATTGAAGACGAAAAAAACCTAGCCCGGTTTGTTGAGCTAGAACTGAAGCACGAAGGCTATGAGACCAACGTTCAGTTTAATGGCCGGACCGGTCTAGAGGCCGCTTTGTCACAAGATTTTGATGTTATTCTGTTGGACCTGATGTTACCTGAACTAAACGGGATCGAAGTTGCCCGGCGCGTCCGCGAGGTCAAGAGCACCCCCATCATCATGATGACGGCCCGCGACTCCGTGATTGACCGGGTCTCCGGCTTAGACCATGGTGCTGACGATTACATCGTGAAGCCGTTCGCCATCGAAGAACTTCTGGCCCGGGTGCGGGCCCTGCTCCGGCGAATTCATCTGGAAGGTGAACAGAAGAACACTAAGCAGACCACGGTTAAGTTCAAGGACCTAACGATTGAAAAGGAAAACCGAATCGTCCGGCGGGGTGACGAGGTCATCAACCTGACCAAGCGGGAGTACGAACTCCTATTGGCTTTGATGGAAAACGTCAACGTGGTCTTGGCCCGGGACGTTCTGTTAACCAAGGTTTGGGGCTACGAATCCGAAGTCGAGACCAACGTGGTCGACGTTTACGTCCGGTATCTTCGGAATAAAATTGATGTGCCCGGCCAGAAGAGTTATATTCAGACGGTTCGGGGCACGGGGTACGTGATGCGGTCGTGAGAACCCCCGAAGGAAGCCTGACGGAGACGCCAGCGGAAACGGAAAAGAAACCCTTCCGTTTCTCCCTTAAGTGGAAGTGGTCACTTTCGACTGCCGGAGCGGTTCTGGTAATCTTTATCGTGATTGCGCTGCTGATTTTTAACAGCTTCATGACGGTTCTGATGCAACAGGAACGGACTCGGGTAAGTGATACACTCAGTGTTGTGGTTGAAAAGTTGAATTCGCAGAAACAAGAATTGACGGGTGAAACCGTCAATGACCTCCTACGACCTCGCATTGCCACGGCCATGGGGAAAAAAACCGGGACACCGTATAACAATGCGGTGATCACCAGCTTGGCCCGGGATAGTCAGGTCGTGACCGTCTACGATACGGCGGGCAACCTCCTCTTTACCAGTCGGAATATCCCGGCCGGTCGGTTTACCAAGGTGGATCGGCAGACCATCCGGACCCAAAAGGGAAAGTCGGGCGATGGCCTGATGGGTCGGTCGCCAATTCGGACCAAACAGGGTAATCGGCTCCTGGGATATGTTCAGGTGACCGATAACCTACAAGACTACCATGAGACTCAGGCACGCCTACTCCAGGTCGTGGTGGTCTTGGGGTTGATTGCGGCCTTAGCCGCAGCCATCCTAAGCTACATTCTGGCGTCGTTCCTATTACGGCCGATGGATGCGATTCGCGACACGATTCACGCCGTGCGCGATGATCCCCAGACCGACCAGCGGGTGCCCGTTTCGAAACGAAACGACGAGCTGGGCGATTTAACACAGCTATTAAACGATATGATTGATACCACCCAACGGTATATCGATCAGCAGCAGCAGTTCGTCGAGGACGTTTCCCACGAACTTCGGACGCCAGTGGCCATTATTCAGGGCCACATGGAAATGCTGGACCGGTGGGGCAAGGACGATCCCGAGGTTTTGAATGAATCGATTCAAGCCTCGCTACAGGAAACCAAACGGATGAAGAGCCTGGTTCAGGAGATGCTGGATCTGCAACGAGCCGAACAGATTGAGGTGACCTTTACCAACGAGGTCACCGACGTCAGTGAGGTCGTGACTCAGGTCTTCGATAACTTCAAGATGATTCATCCGGATTACGTCTTCATTCTTGATGACGATGTTCACCGGTCGATTCAATCCCAGATTTATCGGAATCACCTGGAACAGATCTTGATTATCTTGCTGGATAACGCGGTCAAGTATTCGACCACCCGCAAGGAAGTTCACCTGACTTACGAGACGGACTCGCGTAACGTCGAGATTGCCGTTCAGGACTTTGGTGAGGGAATTTCGCAAGCCAACCGGGACCGCGTCTTTAACCGGTTCTACCGGGTCGATAAGGCGCGTTCACGGACTAAGGGAGGCAATGGCCTGGGCCTGGCAATCGCCAAGCGGCTGATTGAGGGTTACCACGGGAACATTGCCATCGAGAGCGCCGTGGGTCACGGTTCGGTTTTCCGAATCTCGTTACCGATTCTTTCGGAGAAAACGGCCCGGCACCTGAACCAGAAGAAAGAACAGGTTCAGGCCGCCAATAACGACATTCCGGGCGTTTTGAAGTCAGCATTACTGGAAGACGACTCGGGGGAAGACCCAGAGAAGTCGCCCCATGATTCTGACAACGCCAAATAGTGCATAAATAGCGGGTCCCACCGGGTCATCATTCTCGGTGGGACTTTTTTGATGGCCTAGCAAAAAAAGAGGTTTCCGTAAGCACACACGTGCTTGCGGAAACCTCTTGGTGTCGTTCACTTAAAAATACGGGCTACCGCCGATGCTGTTGCTTACCAGCATTGCGGTTACGGTTACTGGTGTGGGTCTGCGTTTCCTTAGCCTTGACCTGCTTGGGCGCAACTGGTGTCACCGGCTTGGGCTTTGGCATGCTTTCCATCTGGGCCTTAGCCTCGCGCCGAATCCGGGGCCGGTAAGCGTTGATGATCAACGTTTGGACACAGGCGAACAACCCACCAACGAAGAAGTATAGGCCTAACCCGGCTGGGGAACTCATGGTGAAGAACAGAATCATCACGGGTGACATTAGCAGGGTGTAGCGCATCTGCTTCTTTTGGTCCGCGGGCATCCCCAACATGGAGAGGTACCCTTGGAGCAGGTAGGATAGGAAGGAGAGCAGGGCCAGAATCCAGCTAGCTTTCCCCAGGGGGATCCCCATGAAGACGGCCTTGGAAAGTTCTGGTGAGTAGCGAATCGCGGCGTACAGGGCAGCGAAGATCGGCATTTGAATCAATAAGGGCAAACAGCCAATCCCACCGGTCATGCTAATCCCGTTGTTCCGGTAAAGGGCCATCATCTCTTGACTGATAGCGGCCTGTTCTTCTTGCGACTTGGCAGCCTTTTGACGCTTTTGAATCTCTTGCATCTGTGGCCGAACCATCGACATCTTTTCTTGTTGGACCGTCGCACCACGCATCTGCTTGACCATGACTGGTAACAGAACCATCCGCACCAGCACGGTCAGGATAATGATTGCCCAACCGTAGCTGCCGCCGAAGATGTTGGCCAGCCAATCCATGACATGTTGGCCGGGAACTGCCAGATAATCGTAAACAAAGCCGTACGGTTTCCCGTTCTTGGTCTGCACACACCCGCTCAGCAGGAGGGCGAGTCCCGCGAGTGATGCGGTGACCGAAAATTTCTTGGAGATTTTCATGTGTTTTCGTGAACCCCTTTATCTAAGTTGATAATGGTTCCGGTGAACCGGAATCATGCGGCGAATTCGCCGTGAACAATCAATATATTACTTGATTTACCGCGCTTTTTCAAATATTAACGTGAAAGTCGGTAAAGTGACGTGGGGGTAACTCGGTCATTTCGATGGCCGTTACCCGGGCCCAGGGGTTCACGTGCGCCAATCCCGCCTGAAACTTCGTCAAAATAGCGGTGGAACCACTGGCGATGACCAGGACCTGTCCGGTCGCCAGGTTCTCAACGGTACCGGTCACGTGGAGGCGTCGGGCGAGGTCCACGGTGGCCCAGCGAAAGCCGACCCCCTGAACGCGGCCGGAGATAAGGTAACGGTGCGTACACAACATAAAGCACTCCCTTCAAACTTTTATCGTAATCATACCGCGAGTGGCCCGGCGTGCCTAGGGTTATGGTAAAATTAGAGGTAAATTCAGTGAATGGGAGTCGTTAGTCGTGCGAGAAAAAATTACCTCAAGTCAAAACAAACGGGTCAAGCAGTGGCGGGCCCTGACCACCAAAAAAGGTCGGAAAGCCACCCAAACTTACCTATTAGAAGGGTGGCATCTGGTCCAGGAAGCCATCAAGGCCCACCAACCGTTGGCGGCTATTATGGGGACGGCCGACCAGTTAGCGGAACATGCAACCGAGTTGCCGGTGGATGTGGATACCTTCGAGTTGACCGATAGCATCGCCAAGACGATCGGGGATGCCAACACACCGCAAGGCATCTTTGCGACGGTGCCGCTGGGCCATCAGTCGACGGTCGATCCCGCAACGGCCACGGGTAACTGGCTCTTCTTGGACCAGGTTCAGGACCCCGGGAACATTGGAACCATGGTGCGGACTGCCGACGCTGCGGGCCTGACCGGGGTCGTCTTGGGCCTGGGGAGTGCTAGTCGGTACCTGCCCAAGGTCCTGCGGTCGATGCAAGGGAGCCAGTTCCACATTCAGGTAGTTGAGGATGATCTTCATACCTGGATTCAGACGTTCACGTCACGCCACTTACCCGTCTACGGGACCAACCTGGACCCTCAAGCCCAGGACTACCGCAACGTTGATCCGTTGACCGCGGGCGCCGTGGTCATGGGGAATGAGGGAAACGGGATGGCACCGGACCTACAGCGGTTGACCACCCGTAACCTGTACATTCCCATTAAGGGGCAGGCTGAATCCCTGAACGTGGCGGTCGCCGCGGGCATCGTGATGTTCCGGATCTTTGGTTAGATTGGCTTAAGAAAGCATAAATTCCCCGATGTTTTATGCTTTTTCGTTGCTTTTTGAAGAAAAGTAAGTATGATATAGGGTAACTGTAGACGCTATGAGTTGATTGATAATCTATATAAGAAAAGGAAGCATTCTATGACCAAACTTACTTGGCGTGATGATCCCGAATACCTTGCGATCGTTTCTGATTTGTTGGCGCAGGAGCCGGTGCAACGCCTGGCGAATTATACCCAGCATCATCACTCTAACCGACTGGACCATTCCATCTCGGTTTCCTATAACAGCTACTTGATTGCAAAGAAGATGCATTTAAATGTCCGGGCCACCGCGCGGGGTGGATTGCTTCACGACTTGTTCTATTATGATTGGCGAACCACCAAGTTTGACTTGGGGTCGCATGCGTTTATTCATCCACGCGTGGCTTTACGGAACGCCGAAAAGTTGACGGACCTGAGTCCGATGGAGAAGGATATTATCTTAAAACACATGTGGGGGGCAACGCTGGCGACACCGCGTTACCGGGAGAGCGTCATCGTGTCGTTAGTCGATGACTACGAAGCGATTCACGAGTTCTCTGGTCCGGCCCGTAAGCGGGTCCACACATGGTTAGCGAAGTTAAGCCCGAACGCTTAATGGAAAGCGAACGTGCCGAGAATAGGAGGCGAGAATAATTATGCAAATGATGTCATCCAAGGAAGATACAGCGGTCGATTTTACCCTGTGTCCGCGCCTAGAGCAGACGTTTTCTTTTCTCGGGAAAAAATGGAACGGCTTGATTATTGATGTTCTGTTGGAGGAAGGCCCACAACGTTTTCGCGATTTAGCGCATAAAGTTCCCCGCTGTAGCGACCGGGTCTTGGTCGAACGGCTCAAGGAGCTGGAACAGAACGGTGTGATCATCCGGAAGACCTATCCCGATAACGCGTTGATCGAATACGAATTAACGCAAAAGGGATCGGAGTTCCGTGAAGTCATGGCGGCAGTGCATGCCTGGTCCGACAAGTGGTCGTGCCCGATTGAAGAAGCAGAAAGCCAGAACTAGTTGACAGTTTTCTGAAAATCCGGTAGGCTAAGAACGTAGAAATTAAAAACGATGATAGAAACCTAGTAGCCGGGAAGAATTTGTCCAGGAAACGCTCGCCATGACTGAAAGCGACCGTCGAATTCACTCGGAGAATTCAGTTCTTGAGTTGTCGTCGGGATGTGCAGGTGCACTGAATGACGAACCGGTGAGTGACCGTTATCACAACTGAGTGTGGCCCGCGGGAGAAGTCCCGGGAGCTGAATCAGGGTGGTACCGCGAAAGCTTCGTCCCTCTATATAATTGGAGGAATGAAGCTTTTTTTGTGCCTCATCGCAGCAGTGGTATCGACAGAAATGGAGGAAATCGTATGTCGTTAAAGGATAAATTAACGGAACTACAACAGCACGGCCTGGCCGACATCCAGAAGTCTTCGGACTTAAAGGACGTTAACCAGATTCGGGTCAGCCTATTGGGGAAGAAGGGGCCCATCACCGAAGTTTTACGGGGGATGCGCGACCTGGATGCCGAGGAACGGCCTAAGGTCGGTGCGTTTGCCAACGAGGTGCGGGATAACCTGACCAACGCCTTAGCTAAGCGGCGAGAAGAACTCGAAAATGCCGTTTTAAACGCACGGTTAGCCAAGGAGACCCTCGATGTGACCTTGCCAGGAACGCCGGTCGCTAAGGGCGAACCCCACGTGATTCAACAGATTATTGACCAAATTGAAGACCTGTTCTTAGGGATGGGTTACCAAGTCTTAAGCGGCCCAGAGGTCGAAGAAGACAAGTATAACTTCGAAATGATGAACCTGCCGAAGAACCATCCCGCCCGGGATATGCAGGATACCTTCTATATCACCAAGGAAATCCTGATGCGGACCCAGACCTCACCAATGCAAGCCCGGACGCTGGAGAAACATGACTTCAGCCAAGGCCCGCTGAAGATGATCTCACCCGGTGTGGTTTACCGGCGCGATACCGATGATCCGACCCACTCCCACCAGTTCCATCAAGTGGAAGGCTTGGTTATCGATAAGCACGTGACCATGGCCGACCTGAAGGGGACCCTCCAAGTCTTGGCGCATGAACTGTTCGGCGACAAGTTCGATGTTCGGTTGCGGCCGAGTTACTTCCCCTTCACGGAACCTTCCGTTGAAGCTGACATCACCTGCTTCAACTGTGGCGGTAAGGGCTGCAAGGTCTGCAAGAATACCGGCTGGATCGAAGTCTTGGGTGCCGGCATGGTTCACCCGAACGTCTTGAAGATGGCCGGTGTGGATCCCGACGTCTACGGCGGATTCGCCTTTGGGGTGGGTCCCGACCGGTTCGCGATGCTCAAGTATGGGGTCGATGACATCCGGAACTTCTACTTAAACGATGTCCGCTTCCTCACCCAATTCACGAAGAAAGGATAACCGCTAACGATGAATATTTCATATAACTGGATTAAAGAATATCTTGATTTAGACGTTTCTGCCACCGACTTGGCGGAAAAGATCGAACGGACCTCCGTTGAGGTCGACAGCGTCGTGCGGCCTGAAGAGGGTCTGAAGAAGATCGTTGTGGGTCACGTGAACGCTATGGAGGCCCATCCGGACTCCGACCACTTGCATATCTGTGAGATTGACGTTGGCGCCGACCAACCTTCCCAAATCGTCTGTGGGGCACCCAACATCGCTGTTGGCCAAAACGTTATTGTCGCACTTCCTGGCTCCCGGATTGCCAACAACGTGAAAATCAAGCGTTCCAAGATGCGCGGCGTTGAATCCGACGGGATGGTCTGCTCGTTACAGGAGATCGGCTTTGCCGAGGACGTGGTTCCTAAGGAATATGCCGATGGTATCTACGTGTTGCCAGCCGACGCCAAGCCCGGCGACCCCGTTTTCCATATCTTGGGTATGGATGACAGCATCATCGACTTAGACGTGACGCCTAACCGGGGGGACATGTTAAGCCTCTACGGCACGTTGCGGGACCTGGCCGCCATCTACGACCAACCCGTGACGTTGGAACAGCCCGACGTGCACGAGGCCGGTGCGGCAATTGCCGACCAACTGAACCTTCACGTTGACGCCGCCTTGTCACCCCAATACCGGATGCGTCTGATTCGGGACATCCAAATCAAGCCTAGTCCCATGTGGTTACAGGTACGCTTATGGAACCTGGGAATGCGGCCCATTAACAATGTAGTCGATGTTACCAACTACATCATGGTCAAGTACGGTCAGCCGTTGCACGCTTTCGATTACGACAAGTTCAGCGGCCAAGATGTGTACGTTCGTAACGCGCAGGCCGGTGAAAAACTGACCACCTTGGACGAGGGCGAACACGACTTAGATCCAATGGACATTGTGATTGCCGACAGCCAGGCACCAATCGCCTTGGCCGGGGTCATGGGGGGCTTATCCACGGCCATCAGCGACCAGACCACCACGGTGGCCATTGAAGCCGCCGTCTTTGAACACGACCACATCCGCAAGGCGGCGCAACGCCACCATCTGCACACCGATGCCTCACAACGTTTCGAACGGGGCGTTAACCAGGCCGGGGTTCAGGATGCCCTGGATGCCGCCGCACAGATGCTCGACGAACTGGCGGACGGGACTGTCCAAACGGGCACGGCCGTGGGCAGCAATGACCAGCCGGAACCTGCTGTAATCCCGCTGACGTTGACCCACGTCAATGCTGTGTTGGGGATGGACCTGACCATGGAACACGTGACCCACATCTTAGAGACGTTGGGCTTTGACGTAGTCGTGGCCGGTGACGACCTGACCGTTACGGTACCGATTCGCCGGAATGATATCCACATTCCAGCGGACCTACTAGAAGAAATTGCCCGGATCTATGGGTACGATAACATTCCCGCAACGTTGCCAACGGGGCGGATGACTCAGGGTCGCTTGATCGCTGCACAACGTCTGATGCGGGCCACCCGGCACTCCTTAGAGGGCTTGGGCTTGAATCAAGCCATCTCGTATGCGTTGACTACGGAAGACAAGGCCAAGATGTTCCTGATGCGGGCTAGTGAAACTACTAAGTTGGCTTGGCCAATGAGCGTGGATCACGCTGTGCTGCGGATGAACATGATTACCGGCTTGTTGGACGACATTGCCTACAACAGTGCGCGGAAGGTCAAGGACGTGGCCCTGTACGAACAGGGACGGGTCTTCTACCGGACCGACGGCACCGACCGGCCAAGCGAAGAGGAACACATCGCGGGGGCCATTACCGGGACCATGATGCCGGAAGCCTGGAACCAACCGGCACAACCGGTCGACTTCTACCAGGTTAAGGGCATCGTTGAAGCCTACCTGCAGGACATGGCCGTGAACGGCGACGTGACGTTCGTGCCGAACGCCGACATGCCTGAAATGCATCCAGGGCGGACGGCCGACATTCTGGTCCACGGTCACCGCATTGGTTACCTGGGCCAGGTTCACCCGTTGATTGCCAAGCAGTTCAAGATTGGGGCAACCTATGTTTTTGAACTGAACTTACAAGCCATCATCGACATGCCTAAGCAGGAGAACCAGTACGATGTGATTTCACGGTACCCAGCAATCACGCGGGACATTGCGATGTTGGTGGCGGATGACGTGACTAACGAACAGGTCGTGGCGTTGATCGAAAAGCGGGGCGGGGCTTACCTCCAATCCGTAAAACTCTTTGACGTTTACGCCGGGGTGAAGGTGCCGAAGGGCAAGAAGTCCTTGGCCTACACGCTGACGTATCAGGATAAGAACGGGACGTTGGTCGATGATGCGGTCAACCTGGCCTTCGAGAAGGTCACGCACCGTTTGGAAGAAGACTTAAACGCCGAAATTCGGTAAATCGGTTAAAACGCGTGTGCCCGGGTGGGGTCACACGCGTTTTTTCTAGGGGGTCAAAGATTACAATTTTACCAAAGTGGCCTTTGCTGGTTTTCGTTAGCTAGGAAGTTCTGTATAATATAGGGGACTATGGCAAAGAACGGAGGAAAAAAGTTGGATAATGGCACAGATCCCACGCCAACCCGACCGACCCGCAGCAGTAAGCGATCGTTCGGACGGCGAATTATGATTGGGGTGGCCAGTTTATTGGTCGTCCTAGCAGTTGCAATCGGCATCATCGGCTATAACTATTTCCAGTCGGCGTTAAAGCCCCTGAATGCCAGCAACGATAACGTCGTGCAGGTACACGTTCCGATGGGCGCAACGTCGAACAAAATCGGCGAGATTCTGCAAGACAAGAAGGTCGTCAAGAGCGGGATGGTCTTTAACTATTACGTGAAGTCCCATAAGTTCACGAACTTTCGGGCGGGTTACTACCAGTTAAAGCCCTCAATGACGCTGAACACGATTGCGAAGCAACTTCAATTGGGCGGTTCCGCGGAGCCTATCCAGAGTACGGCCGGTAAGGTCTTGATTCGTGAAGGCGAGACAATCGACCAAATTGCGGCTGAGATGCCGATTCAGACCGACTTCACCAAGAAGGAATTTATGAGTCTGATGACCGATCAGACCTTCTTTAACCAGTTGGCGGCTAAGTATCCACGGCTCTTGAGCTCGGCGAAGACGGCTAAGAACGTCCGTTACCGGCTTGAAGGTTACCTGGCACCCGCAACTTATCAGGCGGGGAAGAAGATGACCTTAAAGCAGCTGGTCACGGAGATGGTCGCCAAGACCGACCAAAACCTTCAGGGCAGTTATGCGGCAATCAAGAAATCTAAGCGGACCGTTCAGGAGACCCTAACGTTAGCGTCCTTGGTCGAGCGTGAAGGGGTGACCCAGACCGATCGGAACAAGATTGCCGGCGTCTTCTTGAACCGAATCGACGCGGGCATGGCGCTCCAGTCGGATATTGCCGTACAGTACGCGCTGAAGACCACCAAGAAGTCGTTGACTTACAAGGACCTCAAGGTCAAGTCACCGTATAACCTGTACGTGCACACTGGTTATGGCCCAGGACCATTTGATAGCCCAAGCACTTCGTCCATCAAGGCGGTCTTGCACCCCAGTGAACGCAGTAAGGACTATTACTACTTCATCGCCAATACCAAGACGGGGAAGGTCTACTTTTCAAAAACATACGCACAGCATCAAGCGTTGACCAGTTCGCTGGCTAGCGATAATAAGTAAAGGATGGCGACAACGTTGGCAGATAAGAAACGACCAATCATTATTGGAGTTACCGGGGGTTCCGGCAGTGGTAAGACGACCGTTAGCCGGGCAATCTTTAATCAATTAGTGGGACATTCCATTATGATTTTGCAGCAGGATTCCTACTACAAGGACCAAGCGGAGATGACCATGGAAGAACGCAAGGCGGTCAACTATGACCACCCCTTAACGTTCGACACGGACCTGCTGATCGAACAGCTGAAGCAGCTCTTGCGCTACGAACCCATCGAAAAGCCGGTCTACGACTATGCGCAGTTCACGCGAAGCGATGAGACGATTCATCAGGAGCCCCGCGACGTTATTATCCTGGAAGGTATCTTGATCCTGGATGACGAACGCTTACGGGACTTGATGGACATCAAGGTCTTTGTTGATACCGATGATGATATTCGCATCATTCGTCGGATTCAACGGGACATGAACGAACGGAATCGGCCGTTGGAGTCCATCATTAGTCAATATCTGGCAACGGTTAAGCCAATGTATCACCAATTCGTCGAACCGACTAAACGGTACGCCGACATTATCGTGCCGGAGGGTGGCGAGAACCAAGTGGCCATTGATTTACTGGTTACGAAGATTCGGGCCATCCTAACGGCCCATGGGAACAAAGAAGTCTTTGACAATCCGGATACGACCATTTAAGATAGTGGAGTTAGAACGTGAATAAAGGGTAGCTGGTTGGTAGGGTTCCAACACACGGCGGGCGATAGGGCTCACCGGGGATGGGAACGCCGCTAGCTGCTTTTTGTTACACCGTTTGGCGCTTCGGCGTTGTAAGATCAGCGGGTCAAACCGCCAACAAAAAAGTTAT
>DXGJ01000006.1 GCA_019113985.1 Candidatus Levilactobacillus faecigallinarum | reverse complement strand
GGCCAAACGCCCAATTGAAATAACCAATGCCAATGACCACGAACAGGTACAGCAACCAGCCGATGACCAGCGGGAAGACCGTCCGCAAGTAGAGGTTTTCGATATGGTCGATGTCCTCCGCCAGGATACTCAGGACATCCCCGGTCTGGTGGGTCTGACGAATCGCCACCGCCTGTTTCTCCACGGCCTGGTACAGCCGCTTGCGGAAGTCCGAGACAATCCGCAGCACCCAGTTATGACTGGTTAGCCGCTCCGCGTACCGGAAGGCCGGCCGGCCAATCCCGAAGGCCCGCGCCAAGACGATAGGCACATAAATCATCAAAATGTTATACGGGTGCGTCGCCGCCCGGCTAATCAGGTAACCGGAGTTAAACATCAACGCCGCCCCGCAGAAGAAGGTCATGAAACCCAGGAACAGCACCAGGAACAACAGTCCACGGTACTTCTTCAGGTAGGGCATCACCCAATGGTCGTTTTCAAATGTCTTGAAGAATCCCTTCATTGCTCAGGCGCCTCCCCTGCCATTTCATTCCGTAAGCGGACGTAGGCCCCGTTTTTGGCCTGCAGTTCCGCCGGGGTCCCCTGCTCGACCAGCTTGCCGTGGTCCAGCACCAGGATGTAGTCCATCTCGTTCATCCAATGCAGCCGGTGGGTCGCAAAGAACACCAGGTGGTTCTCAAACACCGGCATCATGGTCTTCTTGAGCTCAATTTCCGTTTCAATATCCAAATGCGCCGTGGGTTCGTCGAACAACAGGACCCGCCGCGAATCGTCCAGGAAGGCCCGGGCCAACGCGATTCGTTGGGCCTGCCCGCCACTGACGCCCCGGGCACCCTCACCAATCTGGGTGGCCAGACCGTCCGGCAGCGTTTGAATCCAGTCACTCAACCCGGCGCGCTCCGCTGCTTGCGCGACCGCTTCGTCGCTGGCGTCTGGCGTGTAAAAGGCCAGGTTCTCACGCAGACTGGCGTGGAACAGGTACGGTGCCTGCGGAATGTACACAAAACTCCGCTGCCAGGCCTGTTGGTCCAGATGGGGGACGTTGGTACCCCGCACCGTGATCTGACCGTCCTGGGGGCTGAGAAAGCCGCTGAGCGTATTGATCAGGGTTGACTTCCCCGACCCGGACGCCCCGATGATGCCGACCTTCTGAAAACCGTGGACGTCAAAGCTGATATCCTGGAGCGTGGTCCGGTCCTGGTCGTAGCTCACGTTGACGTGGTTCAGGCGAATGTCATCGTCGGCCGTCCAGACCGGGTCGCTGGCCGGCAGCAATTGCCGGTCGTCGGGCGTTTTGCGCTGGAGAATGTCCAGCACCGCCGTCAGCGCGTTTTTCCCGTTCAGGGTCGCGTGGTAATCGTTGGCGAAGTTCCGAATCGGCGCGAAGTAGTCGGGAGCCAGCGTCAAAATGACCAGCGCCGGTAAGAGCTGAATCGTGTTATCCATCAGCCCAAAGCCCAGGAACACCGCGATAATCGCGATTGAAAGCGTGGTGAAGAAGTCCAGCGCGAAGGTCGAGGTCATCGCAATCGTCAGCGTGGCCATGGTCTTCTTGCGGTAGTCCTCACTGACCTGGTAGACGTTGCCGGCGTACTGCTCGTTTAGCCCCAGCTGCTTTAAGGTCGGTAGGCCCCGCAGCGTGTCGACAAAGTGGTTCGACAGCCGCTGGTAGCCCGCGTACTGGCGGTCGGCCTTGGCCTGCGCCGCCAACCCCAGGATAATCATGAACAGGATAATCAACGGATAGATGACCAGTAAAAATAGCGCTTCCTTCCATTGAATAAGCCCGATATAGATCAGAATCAGCCAGGGCGTGATCGACAGGTCCAGGACCTTACCGATGATCATCATCAGGTAGGTCTGAATCTTATCGATACCCTCGAGGCCCATGGTGACCACGTTGCCGGTCCCCTTTTGGGCGACCACGCTGGGCCCCAGGTCAAAGAGCTTGGCCATGAACTGCTTCCGCAGGGTCTTGGTGGTCTTTTCGACGAACGGGTAGGTCAGCCAGTTCTTGGCTAACGTCAACAGGTGGCGGCCCACAAAGGCCAGGCCGAAGTAGACCAGCGGCAAGACGATGGTCCCGACCGCTTGGAGCTTCCAGAGGTGCACGATGGCTTCGGAGAGGTATTGGGCTTGAAGAATAATTAAAATGGCTTGGAAAAACGTTAACAGCCCCAACCAGACCGTGAGCGATTTGACACCCGGAAATTTAAAAACACGTTGATCAATCAAAGAATGTCCCCCCAATCAAACAGGTTGCTATATCAATTATGATACTGCTTTCATTGTTATTTTACGAGTGATGTAAACCCGAGGTTCTAATGGGGACCCTCCCCACCAGTAGCCAATCACGTCTTAGGACAATCCCCCTTTTTGACGGTGCTTGGCCACAACCATCTAGTCTATCGACGACTTTGTGCAGGGGTCGCGGCCCTCGCAATGACGGGTGGTTGTTGACCTTACTAATTCAGGGCCAACCGGAAGTTCTTGCATATCTTTGCGGGACATCTGACTGGATATGCAAGTTCCGTCAGCGAATCCGGTCGTTTGTCCCGTTTACGACCGATGCGGCCACCCGACGAATCCCCAATCCAACAAAAGAACCGCCCCACCGTTAACCTAACGGCACAGGCGGTTCCCGTTTTTATTTAGCAAAAGACTAAGCGTTTTGTTTTGGTGAAGCCAGACGCTTGTAGAAGACCCAGTAGCTCCAGATGAAGTAGACCAACACGATTGGCAGAATCGAGAAGGTGATGATGGTCATCAGGTGCAGTGTGTACGGGGAGTTCGACGAGTTCTTGATCAGCAGCGAGTAAGCCGAGTTGTTGGCAATCATGACCCGTGGGAACAGGCCGTTAAAAATCAGGACCACCACGCTAATCAGTGATAACCCACTGCCAACGAACGACAGCCACTCGTGGTTGCCCAGGACACCCCAGTAGGCCAGTAAGGAGACGACCACCAGGAACAGGACAATCAGCG
>DXGJ01000042.1 GCA_019113985.1 Candidatus Levilactobacillus faecigallinarum | reverse complement strand
CCGCCAGGACAGCTGATTCTGGCACAGTCAGGTCGGCGGCCGCCTTACCGAAGTAACGTTCGGCGGCGTCCTGAACACCCAAGATGCCCTTATCGAAGTACGCGTTGTTCAGGTACATCGATAGGATGTCCTTCTTGCTATAGACGTTCTCGACCTCGACCGCCAAAAATAGCTCCTTGAACTTCCGCGTAAAGGTCTGTTCCTGCGTCAGGTAGGCGTTTTTGACCAACTGTTGGGTCAGGGTACTCCCCCCACCACTGATGTAGTCGCGCCGTAAGAGTTTATTCTTCCCGTACAGCCAGAACGCCCGAGCAATCCCCTTAACGGAGAAGCCGTGCTCGTGGTAAAAGTTTCGGTCTTCCGTCGAGATGACGGCGCTTTGCACACTCGTCGTAATCTTACTTAATGGCACGTAAGTCCCCTTTTGTGAATACAGGGTCCCGGCCTTTTGGTTGTGCCGGTCATAAATCTTTGTGGGGTTCTCGAGTGACGCCTTTAGGTTACCGACGTCGGTGGTCTTGGCCATGAAAGTCAAGTACCCACTCATCAGGAAGACCCCCGCCAAAACGATGACAATCAGCCACCGCGTTAGCTGAAAACGGGACCAGAAGCGCTTTAGCCCGGCCTTGAACCCGTTTTCTGGCTTTGGTTGTTGGTTATTCATTTTAGGGTGACCTCTTCTATACAAAGATACGATTCGCTGCCACACGGTTACCGAGCAATTGGGCGCCCAGTGACGATGTAACACCGGCACGTAAAGGATAATGATGATTACATTTTAGCATAGCGTGGCCGTTGCGCTAACTTTCTGGGGAAACTTTATCAACCTTTAAAGGAGCTTAAGATAACAGAAAACGGCCGCAGTCGCCGTTTAGCGACCCCGACCGTTCGATTTAATGGGCGATTTCTGGATTCATTTCAGAAGCAATCTGGTCGTGTAACTTGGTTGCGATTTCCGTGCTGGGACTAATGATGAAGATGGTGTCGTGGCCCGCCAAGGTCCCGGAAATTTCTGGCAGGTTCAAATCATCAAAGATGACCGCCAGTAGATTCCCGTTACTTGGCAACGTTCGGACGATGTTAATAAATTCAACCTGCTCGAGTCCGGTCACCACTTCGTTGATGGTCTCGCGGAGGTGCTCCTCTTCACTGCGGTTCCCCGCCTTGAAGATGGTGTAGCGCAGATGGCCGTGACCATCCTGAGCCTTCACAATCTGCATCTCCCGAATATCCCGCGATATGGTCGCCTGGGTCGCTTGAATCCCCACTTCCTGTAGGTGCTCCATCAGTTCCTCCTGCGTCCCAATCGGATACTGATTAATCAACTGTTCAATGCGTGCTTGGCGAATGCTTTTTTTCATGTAAATGGCCCCCTCCGCATAAAATTGCATTGTAAATCGTCAAAGAAGGCGGTTGCAGCCCCACAACTTTGAATATTTATGAACTTAGTGTACCAAATATTCGTTTTTAAAGCAAAAAAGACCACTCTACCGCTGGCAGAGTGGTCCGTTAAGTTCAGTGAGATTACATTTCGTCCGGTGCTTGGACCCCTAAGAGACGCAGGGATTCCTTGATGACCACGGAAACGGCCTTTACTAAGGCTAACCGGGCTGGTAATTCAGCATCGTCGGTCAGGACCTTGGTGTGGGCATAGTACTTGTTAAAGCTCTTAGCGACCCGGATGGCATACTTGGCAACCACGGATGGTTCGTATTCGTCACAAGCCATCTTAACAACTTGTGGGAAGTCGGCCAAGGCCTTAATGGTGTCCCAAGCCTCTGGGTCGGTGATGGCGTTGCCGTTTGGCGTCACATCAACATCGCTGGCCTTCCGCAGGATGCTTTCAGCCCGGGCACGCGCGTATTGGACGTAAGGCCCAGTTTCACCTTCGAACTTCAGTTGGTCGGCCAAGACGAAGTCGATACTGTTCATCCGTTCGTTCTTCAGGTCACCGAAGACAATCGCGCCGACCCCGACCTGCTTGGCAACTTCTTCCTTGTTGGCCAAGGTTGGGTTCTTTTCAACGATTTCTTCTTGCGCCATCTTGATGGAGTCGTTCAGGACGTCCGCCAACAGGATGATCCGACCGGAACGGGTGGACAACTTCTTCCCATCAACGGTGATCAGACCGAATGGAATGTGGTGGAGGTCCTTAGCAGATGGAATCTGCATTTCTTCCAGGACCGCCTTCAATTGCTTGAAGTAGTACATCTGTTCGGAACCAACCACGTACAAGTTCTTCACTGGGTGGTAAGTCCGGTCACGGTACAGGGCCGTGGCGATGTCCCGGGTGATGTACAGGGAAGCGCCATCGCTCTTCAGAATCAGGGCTGGGTTCAGGTCGTACTTCTCCAAGTCGACCACTTGGGCCCCCTGTGATTCAACCAACAGGTGGTCTTCCTTCAACAAGTCGACCACTTCAGCCAACTTATCATTGTAGAAGGCTTCCCCGTTGTAAGTATCGAATTCAACGCCTAACACCTTGTAGATGTCGTTGAATTCTTGAAGGGAAACTTCCCGGAACCATTGCCATAAGTCGTGGGCTTCCTGGTCACCGTTTTCCAGCTTCCGGAACCATTCACGGGCTTCATCGTCCAGTTCAGGCTTATCTACGTCTTCCTTATGGAAACGAACGTAGTATTCTACCAACTTGTTGATGGGGTCCTTCTTAACGTCTTCTTCGTTCCCCCACAGCTTGTAGGCCGTGATCAACTTACCGAATTGCGTCCCCCAGTCACCCAAGTGATTATCCTTGATGGGGTTGTAGCCGTTCTTCTTCAGAATCTCAGCAATTGAGTTCCCGATAACGGTCGACCGCAAGTGGCCCATCGACATTGGCTTGGCAATGTTCGGTGAGGACATATCAATGGGCACGTTCCCGTTAGCACCATCTTGGTTGGCACCGTAAGCGGGGCCGGCCGTCAAAACGGCATCCAGAGTCGCGTCACTGTAAGCGGCCTTATCATAGAAGAAGTTCAGGTATGGTCCGGCGACTTCGACCTTGTCAAAGCCCGTCGTGTCTAACTTACCTGCTAAGTCCTGGGCAATTTGTTGGGGTGCTTGGTGGAGCGTCTTGGCCAACGTAAACGTTGGGAAGGCTAAGTCACCCTTATCTGACGTCTTGGGACGTTCAAGCTTGCTGTAAACTTCATCGGCCGTTAATTGACCGTCGAGGGCCTTGACCAGTGCATCCGTTACCTGTTGTTTATAATCCATACGAATTCCTCCTTAGTTGGCGATTCCCATGGGATAAAAAAAACTCGCCTCATACAGTTATTATACCTGTAAGAGACGAGGTTTACCCGCGGTACCACTCTAGTTGAGGTAAAGTCCACTTAAATGATTAATTTTAATATTCTGACTAGCCCGTTCGATTAGCTGCTGATCTCCGGCTCACACCATCCCGATTCGCTTAACCAGCACTGCTCATCTACTTATCTATTCAGCCTTACCTTCGAATGAGGATATTAAGAAAGACGACCATTCGGCCGCCTCTCATTCGAAAGCGGGTGACGGGAATCGGACCCGCGACACAAGCTTGGGAAGCTTGGATTTTACCACTAAACTACACCCGCACAACACAAAAAAGTATATCATACCTTTTGTGGGTTGTCAGTACTTTTTGTAAAAAAATTCAAGAAAATCATTTTTATGCTTGTTGGTCGTCCGGAGCAGCCGTTAATTTAGCCTCGCTCTTACGGACCACAGCACGGTTGTTCATGTCCCCAACCGCCGTTTTATCCTTTGGATCGTAGGATCGAATCTCGACCAGGACTGAATTATCATACACCTTGGTCACCTCACCGGTAAAGTCATGTTCTAAAGGTCCAAATTTCTTTGCTGCAACGTAATCGCCAATCTTAATCTCAGTTTCAGCCATCACTTGTCGCCCCTTTCACTATGCAAGGTACCATTATAGCCAAGTTTTCGGTGAACCGCAAGCCGAGTGACCCGGGGCCGCAACCGAATTGTAAGGTGTTTGAAACAAAACGGTAAATCCGAACTTACACCTTCTCACTTTTCCCAGTTTCAGTAAAATCCGATTATTACAAGATTTTTAACGGGACTTTATTTTTAAAACCGTTTAGTTTACGAACGACCCAGTCCGTGGGCCCCACTTTCAAATCATACCCAATTGTGAAAAGATAAGTTATAATCAAGGCGTTGACTTTCGTGGTTTTAGATAAATTTTCGACTTACATATATAGGAGGAGAATGCGGATATGAAAAAATGGCAACATTGGGTGGCTCGGGGAATCGCCCTCACCGCTGGTAGTGTCGGTCTGTTACTCACGGCAACGCCCGCCAGTGCCAACAGCATCAACGACTACATCGCGAACCAAAACTATGGGACGCCGACCATTACCAAGTCGATTTGGTCAGGTTTTCCCAAGTTAGCTTACCGTAATGGCAAGCCCGAGGGTGTCGTGGTTCACGAAACGGCCAACCCCAACTCGACCATCTATAACGAAATTGCTTACATGGAACGGAATTACCAAAACGCCTTTGTGCATACGTTCATTGACGGGAGCCGGATCATTAATATTGCGAACCCCAACTATCTGAGCTGGGGGGCTGGCCCCATTGCCAACCAACGCTACGTGCAGTTCGAACAAGTGGAGGTCCACTCCAAGTCGGCCTTCGCCGGTGAGCTGAACAACGGCGCCTACTACACTGCCTACATTCTGAAGCAGTACGGCCTCACGCCTAAGCGCTACAGCACCATCCTGTCCCACCACGACGTTTCCAATAACCTGGGTGGCACGAACCATAGTGACCCCGATGGCTACTGGTCTAAGAACGCTTCGACCTACTTCGGAACCAGCTATACCATGACGGACTTCGTTGCCCTGGTCAAAACGCAATACGCAAAACTAGGTGGGACCACAAGTACCACAACGGATTCATCTAGTTCCTCGTCGACCACGTCTTCATCATCAACGACCACGGGGACCAGCAATGCCAACCATACAGCCACGCCAGCCAAGAAGGCCGTGACCTACAATCATGGTGGCAATAACGAAACGGCGACGCTGACCAACAACTACACCAAGTGGACGGTCTACAACCACGTTAAGGGCACCAGTGGCGCCTACAAGATTGGCTGGGGACGACTCAGCAGTGATCACCGGGGCGCCCGGGTCTACGTGGATAGCCGCGGCGTAAAGAGCGGTGGCACCAACTGGTACCGGATCCGCTTCAGTAAGAACTCCAGCTACAAGTACTGGGTCTACAGTAAGACCTTGAAGTTCCCTAGCGTGACCTACAGCGACGACAGTGGCTCGGTTCAGCTGAACACGGCCAGCAACCTGCCCCTCTACAACCACGTTCTGAACTCCAAGTACCTCTCGAAGGTCACAGCGCACACGCAAGACTTCAGCGCCAGCACTAAAGCAACCATCAATAAAAAGGGCTACAAAGCCAGCGACGGCACTACTTGGTACCGCCTGGTCATCAATGGCAAGCCTTACTGGGCTCCTAGTACCAGTGTGACCTTAGCCGACTAAGCACCTTGATTTCTGAACACCGTAACGGGGAACCCCGGGACGGTGTTTTTCGTTTAGAAAGGAGTTTTCCAATGCGTCAAATTCAATTCTACGGAGCGGTATCCCTCGATGGTTACCTGGCCACCCCAACGGACGATATCCGCTGGTTAACTGACCTGCCGAACCTGCCTGAGGTCGATTCGACGGTATTGGGCCAAATGACGGCCGGTATTATGGGCCGGGTCACCTACGACGCGATTCAACAGCTGGCCCCCGGCGAGCCCCTCAACCCAGCTAATCCGACCATGCAGAGTTACGTGTTGACCCACCAGCCCCGCGCCAATCAGCCCGGCGTGACCTTCACCAGTGAGAATGTCGTCACGTTAGCCCAACGGCTGCAACGAGAAGCCACCGGCAACGTGTGGGTCGTCGGTGGCTCACAGGTTCTGATGCCTTTACTGGCGGCTGACTTGATTGATGACCTGTACCTGCAGGTGGCCCCTGTCTTACTCGGCGCCGGTAAACGTCTGTTTGGACCATTGGTGCACCCCCAGCAGTTTAGCTTAACGACCGTCCACCAGTACGGTCCGTTAGCGGAACTCATCTATCACCGGACAAATTAATCGTCCATCAAGCAACGTTCTATGGTAGGCTAAGACTAGACTATGGGGGAAAGGAAGCGATGGTATGTGGTTAGCGTTACACTTTTGGACTTGGGTCGTTCTGACGTTCACCGTATTGCTGGGTCTGACGCGACACACCGAGAAACGGGTCACGCAGTTTTTGCTACTGGCCCGTTGTGCCTACTTGGTCATGATTATCAGCGGCGTGGTCCTCAGCATTCGGACGTTCGGCCATAATCCAGTCTTGATCAGTCTGAAATTTGCCTTGGGGATTGCCACCATTGCCCTGATTGAAATCAGCTTTGGGCGGAAAATGGAACGCGACGCCCCCCACCTCATCTACTGGGTGATGGGTGTCGTTGGTTTGATTACGGTTGGCTTAGGACTGACGTTAGCGTTTAAATAAACGTGTCGAAAGCGGTCTTCCAGTGTTGGTTAACGCATTGGAGACCTTTTTTTGTGCCCGCGTTACTCTTTTCTGTCTTTTCAAAATTGACCATTGGTTATTTTTGAGTTAAGCTAATCAACATCAATATTGACTACTGGTCAATTTTAGGAGGTTTTCTCGTGGCAAACATCTATACGGCCGATCAAAAGCAGGCCAAACGCGCCGCTATCATGCAGGCCGCCATCAGCCTGTTCACCCAACGCAGTTATCTTAATATCAGCATGCAGGCCATTAGTGAGACGGCCGGTATCTCCAAGGGCACCATCTTCCACTATTTCGCGACTAAGGAAGACTTATTCATGAGCCTCTTATTGGAACACTACCAAGCCTACTTTCACGGGCTCATCACGCAGCTGGCCCCCCGGACAGCCCTCACATCAGCGGATTTCATTCAGTTGATGACCACCGAAACGGCGACTCTGATTCAGCACGAGGACGTGTTGGTCCGGCTAAACGCAATTCGAGGTCCCATTCTGGAAGGCAAAGCCAACATGGCCGAGACCGTGACTCAGCGAAATCGGCTTTACGCGGTGAGCCAGGAACTTGGCCAGCTATTAGCTGTAAAGACGTCCCAACTGCTAACGCCGGCACAGTTCAGCCACCTATTCGTGATTCAAAGCGGCATCATTAGTGGCCTAATGAATATGTCGTCCCTCGCGCGTTTTGATCACACCGACCTACAAACGACCTATCCCGACTTCGAAATTGACCTGGTCCCCGAGGCCCAGCGCCAAATGACCTATTACCTCACGGCTTACCTAAAGGAGGTTTCCCATGCACCCCGCTAACATCCGCAACTTTGCCATCATCGCCCACATTGACCACGGTAAATCCACCTTGGCCGACCGGATTATGGCGCTCACCCAAACCGTCAGCGACCGGGATAGTCACGCTCAGCTGCTTGACGACCTAGCCGTCGAACAGGCCCACGCGGTCACCGTTAAGGCCCGCACCGTGCGCAATTTTTACCATGGCAGCGATGGTCAAGAATATGAGTTTAACCTGATCGACACCCCCGGTCACGTCGACTTTAGCTATGAGGTCGCCAAGAGTTTAGCCGCAACGGAAGGGGCCATCTTATTGGTCGACGCCACGCAAGGCGTTCAAGCTCAAACCATTGCTAACCTGCGAATCGCCCAACAGAACCAGCTGACCATCATCCCCGTCATCAACAAGGTCGATATCGCTTCCGCCGACGTCCCCGCAACGTTAGCCCAGCTCCACGATCTCGATCCGGCCTTTACCGCCGCTTCAACTCTCCAGATATCCGCCAAGACGGGCCAGGGCGTCCCCGCCGTTTTGGCCGCCATTCGTGACCGGATTCCGGCCCCCACGGGTGATGCCAAAGCGCCATTGCAGGCCTTGGTCTTTGACTCCTTGTATGACCCCTACCAGGGTGTCATTGCCTATGTGCGGGTCATGGCAGGCCAGTTGACCGCCAGTCAACCGTTAACCCTAATGCAATCAGCGACGCCCATCAGGCCCAAAGCCATTGGAAGCTTCAGTCCCCAGATGCAGCCCCAGAAACAACTGGGCGCCGGAGAGGTCGGGTACGTGGTCACGGGACTCAAGGACCCCCATGCGGTCCGGGTCGGCGAGACGTTGACCACCCAGGCGGCGCCCACGCCGACGCCCCTTCCGGGTTATCGCCCAGCCCAACCCATGGTTTTTGCGGGACTGTATCCGACAAACAACGACTACCCAGCCTTGAAGGAAGCCATCACCAAGCTTGGGCTCAACGACACCTCATTTTCATTCGTGGAAGAACGCTCCGAGGCCCTGGGGATGGGGTTTCGCTGCGGCTTCTTAGGGGCCTTTCACCTGCAGATTATTCGAGAACGGCTCCACGACGAATACGGTCTGGACGTCCTAACGACCGCGCCAAACGTGACCTATCACGTCTACTTGAAGAACGGTCAGACCATGACCATTCAGAATCCGGGACAGTTCCCGGCGTTCGGCTTGATCGACTACGTGACCGAACCCTTCGTTAAGGCCGATATCACGACGCCCAATGACAGTCTGAACGCCATACTTAAGCTGATTGACCAGCATAAGGGAACCCTACTGGACATGGGGAATCGGGGCGACCTGATTGTGGTAACGTTTAAAATGCCGTTAGCGGAAATCGCCTATCAGTTTTTCTCCGCCCTTAAATCCGTCTCCCACGGTTACGCCAGTCTAAGTTCAGAATTTCTGGACGACGAACCGGCGGACCTGGTGAAGGTCGAAATCGACATGAACTACGCCCCGGTTGACGCCCTGGCCTTCGTGGTTCACCGTGAGGATGCCCCACGGCTCACCCAGGAGTTGGTGCACAAGTTGAAGGCGACCGTGCCGCGACAACTCTACCCCACGCCGGTCCAAGCGATGGTCGAGGGCAAGGCCGTGGCCCGGGTCGACGTGCCCCCGCTGCGGAAAAACGCCGCGGTCAACGGCGAAGCCCACAGCGTCTCCAAGAAGGCCGCCCTGTTACGCCGCCAAAGCGCCAACAAACGCCGAGCCACCCAAAATAACGTCCAACTCCCGCAGAGCGTATTTAACACCTTGTTAGAGCTTTAAATACCTAAAACCCCAAGCAACGACCGTTAAGGCGCCGTTACTTGGGGTTTTGTTTACGTTATGTTCTGGGCCAAAGGTCCTATAACAATTATTATCGACCATCCTCACCAATAGTCCTGCCCATTAAAAAACGGCCGAGATTAATTTTCTCGACCGCATCAATCATTAATTTTCTTGTTCACGTAACTTCAACGCCAGTTCCAACGTCCGGTCAACCAGTACCGACTGGCCGTCCACAATAGGTAACTTGGTTTCGGGTTCGCGTTCCTGGGCCAGAGATAGCTCCGTGCAGCCCAGAATGACCACGTCGGCGTTCTGTTCCTCAATCATCTCACGGATGATGCGGTGGAACAGCTTTGCGTCGACGATATCGCGTTCCTTGATGTCGTCATAAATCAACTGCATGGTCTCGCGCTCGATGGCCGCCGTCGGCAGCACCGGCGTCAAGCCCACCCGCTCGAGTTCGTGCTCGTAGATTTTATCTGAGATGGTCCCCTGTGTGCCCGTAATCCCCACGCGTTTGGCGTTCGGGAACTTCCGCTGAATCTCCTTGACGGTCTCCCGGGGCATATGCAGCAGTGGAATGTCCCCGGCTGCGGCCTGCAAGTCGTCGTAGAAGTAGTGGGCCGTGTTGCACGGCAAGGTGAAGAAGGCCGGCTGCAATTGCCGTTGTTGCTGGATGTCTTCTAACAGATGGGGCAACGGGCTGGGCTGGGTGTGGTCCATGATGTAGGCCGTCCGGTCTGGCACCGTCGCGTGGTTAACTAAGACATAATTCAAATACTCCTGATCAGCGTGTGCGGGTGTCCGCAGGTTCAACTGGTGAAGATAACTCTCGGTGGCCATCGTTCCCATGCCGCCAATAATCGTAAAGAATTTTTGCATCGTCGTTTACCCCTTATTCTCCGCAAAGTACTTCTTGAAGTTCACGGTGTAATTGTGTTGCATCCACTGAATCAACGCCCAGCGCTTGAGGTTCATATCCTGGTCGTAACGGTAGGTGGTGCCATACTTGCCCGCCGCAATCAGCTTGAGGGCCCGCTCCTTATCCGCGTTCTCTCGAGTGTACTGCTTAAAGACCTTGACCGGAACCCCTAACCACAGAGCGTGGGTGGCCTCATCCTGGTTCCCGTACACGGTCGGCGCATCCGCCAGCTCGTGCTTCACGTAGTCCTTGACCACCCAGTCGGCCAAGTTATAGCCGTTCAGGGTCACGAAGAAACTACTCCGGCCCTGACGCAGGTTGATTTCAAACAACTTGAAGCTCTGGTCCCGCACGTCGTACTTCATGTCGAAGTTGGCGTAGCCGGTAAATTCGATGGCTTCCAGGAATTTCTGAATGTTTTGATAAATCGTTTCGTTATACTCGGGAATAATCGCCACGTAATTCCCAATCGCCGAGGGCGCCGGATCTTCCAGCAACGGGTGACCCAGGCACATCATCTTCACGTGGTGGTTTTGGTCCACGTAAGCGTTCAGCACCCGCATGTTACTGTCATCCCCGGGGATGAAGTCCTGCAAAATCAAATCAGACGTGTAGCCGTTGGCGTAGACCTTCTTCACGATGTCGTTGAATTCAGCCTCGGACTGAATCCGAAAGGCCTTCTTCCGTCCCTCGAAGTGCACGTCCAGCCACTCGACACTGTTGGCTGGCTTTAAGGCCACCGGGTAGCCAAAGGGCTGGTCGATGGGGTCCCCACTGGTGGCTTCCGCCTGGGTGATGATCTTGGTGTGGGGGTATGGCAACCCATACTGGTCACAGACCTTGTAGAAGTTTTCCTTGTTGTTCAGCTGCCGTAACTTATCGTAATCAATGTACGGGCAAATGAAGACGTCCTCTAACTCGGCCTTGTGCTTACTAATCAACTCGGCGTAGCCATCCCCACACCCAATCAGGATGACGGGTTCGGGATGGTCGGCGTAACGTTCCTTAAGCTTACGCATAGTCTCAATCCATACGGGGTCTTCGTCGAACCCGGGAATCAACTCCAAGTTAACCACTTTGGTGTAACGGGTCGGTGCCAGTTGAATGCTGGCAAAGGCCTGAACGGGTCGATGGTACAACTCGTAGAACGACCGGGCCATCCCGTAAACGTTGAAATCACTTCCCAATAGAACTGGGGTAAAGTTGACGCTATTCTTCGTTTCCATAACTAATATAAAGTCCCTTCACAACTACCGGTAGCTCTTTTGCCACCACCTGTATTTTCGGATGTCGGTGTTCCCACCGCCGGCCACGGGCATCCCACGTGACCGGGTCTATCTGAACCTTCTCCACTTTAAGTATACGCGATATTTGCCAATCGCGAACACGCCATTAGCTAATCATAACAAAATTAATAATGACCACAAGTCCCTAAAACGCAATCAAGGTTGTTAGTGAGCAAACCACTAGCAACCTTGATGTGTCAGCTCGTGAAGACGACCCCACGGCTGCTTATAAATTTAAATTTGTGTCCGGTGGACCAGGTCGACCGTCTTGGCCGTGGTGTCTTCTGGGAAGTACACCTGGTACCAGAGGATGAACGTGTAGATGGTGAAAATCTTTTGCATACTGGACTTGCCGTTGATGTGTTCCCGCAGGATATCCATCAGCGCCTCAGTATTGAAGAACTTGTGCGCAACATCGGAGTTGAACGCCTCGATGATCCGTGACTTGTAAGGTTCTTCCTTGATCCAGGTGGCGATTGGGGATGGGAAGCCCATCTTTTCCTTCTTTGCGACCCGTTCTGGTAATTCGGCCTCGGCAGCGGTCCGCAGGGAGACCTTGGTCTCGTCGGCATGAATCCGCGTCTTGACCGGCATGGTTGCGGCAAACTTGGCCACTTCCTTGTCGACCAGTGGCGTCCGAACTTCCAGTGAGTTCGCCATGCTCATCCGGTCGGCCTTATGCAAGATATCGTAAGGTAACCAGGTGTTGATATCGAAGTACTGCATCTGGGTCATCTCATCCAGGCCCTTGACGTCGTCGAACAGGTGCTGGGTGTAAGCCCCAGCATCCTGGTTCAGCTTCGGGTTCTTCAGAATCTTGTTCCGGTCATGGTAATCGAAAACGTAGTTGACCCGGTAGTAGCGTTCGCTCAACGGCTCGGCACCCCGTACCAGGAAACGCCGCCCATGGAACCGGGGCAGCTTCTCGGCGATGGCGCCCAGGCCCTTGCGAATCGGCTTGGGAACCCACTTCTGGTAGCGTTCGAACGGAATGGCTTCCAGGTAAGTGTTGTACCCCCCGAAGAACTCGTCGGCCCCTTCACCAGATAACGCCACTTTAACACTCTTCCGCGTCCCCTTGGAGAGGTAGTAGAGCTGCATGGCCGATGGGTTGGATAACGGCTCATCCATGTAGTACATGATGGTCGGCAGAATATCGAAATAGTCATCCCCGGTCATGTAGAGTGGCGTGTTCTTTTGTTTGATCTCCTTGGCAAATTCCGTGGACCAGCTTAATTCACTGTACTTGGAATCGTTGAAGCCTAAGGAGAAGGATTGGATTGGCTTTAACTTCGAGGCCTCGTTCAACACGTAGGAAGAGTCGATCCCACTGGACAAGAAACTGCCGACTTCTACGTCGGCAATCATGTGGGCCTTGACGGATTCGTCGACGATACCGCGAATCTTCTTGGCATCCTCTTCGACCGTTTGGCTGTTGTCGATGTGATCGTAGTTAAACTTGAAGTAGCGGTGCGTCTCGGTCTTGCCATCCCGGTGTAAGAAGTATTGCCCCGGTAAGACCTTGTAGACGTGCTTGAACATGGTGTCACGGGAGGGAATAAACTCAAAGCTCAGGTGAATGGGTAAGAGCTCTTCGTTGAATTCCTTCTTAAAGTTCGGGTGTTCCAGGAACGCCTTGATTTCAGAGCCCCACAGGAAGGTATCGCCATCGTCATAGTAGTACAGTGGCTTGATACCAAAGTGGTCTCGGGCACCGAAGACTTCGTTTTTGACCTTGTCGTAAATCACGAAGGCGTACATCCCCCGTAACCGGTCCAACAACTTCGGTCCCCAAGCATCGTACCCGTGGATCAGAACTTCGGAGTCGACGTCCGTCTTGAACTCGTAACCCAACTTCTGTAAGTCGGCCCGAATCTCTTGGTAGTTATAAATTTCACCGTTAAAGGTCAAAACCTTGGTTTGGTCCCGGTTGTACATCGGTTGCCGACCGTGGGCTAAGTCAATGATTGACAGCCGTCGGAACCCCATCACAGCCTGGTCGTCGCTGAAGTAGGCAGCGTCATCCGGTCCCCGGTGTTTGATGCGGTCCGCCATATCGTTGATGGTATTAGCGGGAACATCCTTTTGGTTCACATAACCAACGAATCCACACATGTGCGTATCCCCTTTGAATTTAGTCTCTCTTTAGTGGTTTTAAGATGAAATGATCAAAACATAAAACACAACACCCATCATTTTAGCAAATTTATTTTGGGAATACCATATTATTAAGGATTCTTAACCCGATAGCTAAAATTGGGCTACTGCGGCGCGACTTCTGCCAGCCGACTGCGGTCCAGGATGCGAACCTGACGGCGGCCAACCGTCTCAACGGCCCCCTGGGTCACCAACTGCTTGAGCTTCCGACTCAGCGACTCTGGGGTCATCCCCAGATAAGCGGCCAAGTCCTGCTTACTCATGGGTAACGTCAGGAGGTCTTCCGATTGTCCCGCCAAGTCCTGCAAGTAACCGGCCAACCGTGGCAGGGCATCCGGAATCGCCAACAGCGTCGCCTGATGCTCGGCCGTTCGTAGCCGCACCGCTAGCGCACTCAGTAACGAAAAGGCCAGTGGTGGCAGGCGGTCCAATAGTTCGGTCAGTGACGTCCGGGAAATCGTACAGAGTTCCGTGGTCTTGGTCGCCTCAGCGTAGTCCTGATGAATTTCGTCCGTAAACAGCGCGATTTCACCAATGAAGTCGCCGGGATTCAGGACCCTCAAGACCCGTTCCTTCCCGTCATCACCTAGGTGATACAGGCGAACCTGCCCCACGTTCACAATGTACAGGGTCTGCGACACTTCCTCGGGACGGTAGATGGTCTCCCCTTTTTGGGCGTGAATCGGCCGGGTCACCTCAGCAATCGACGTCCGCTGCTCCGTGGCCAGTTCCTGAAAGATTGGGACCTGAGAAACACATTCCAGTTCACGCGCCAGTGAGTGATGCGCCGCAACATGTTCTTCCATGACGACACCTTCCTTTCCATAGATACGTCTATCTTAGCAAACTCTCTCGGTTTCCGGGTAAATAAGGCTCACGTGCCCCCCATGGCGGGGCAAATTAGAAACCGCTAACAATTAGCCTTTCACGGGGGCATTTGTGGTATATTTAGGATGATTTAGCGTTTTATTCAGTAAGGAGGAGATTCTTCATGACCCACCAACTGCATCAAGCCTGCACGTCCTTTCTCGCCGGGAAACTCGCAACATTGGACGGCAGCACGTTGATCGCCCGAAACGAGGATAACGGGGTCGCCATCTGGCCCAAGCGGACCGTGATGCACCCCGCCGACGAAGCCCGCGAACAGCCCTTCGCTTCCAAGGGCAATGGCTTCACCACGGTCCTACCAGAACATGCCGTCCAATACTCGGCCGTTCCGGATAACGACCCTAGCGCCGGCGACTACGGTGAAAGTGGCATCAACGCCAACAACGTTGCCATGAGCGCCACCGAGAGTGCCTACACCAATAGCCGGGTTCTGGGCGTCGACCCCTTGGTGGCCGACGGTATTGCCGAAGACGCCATGCTGACGGTCACGCTACCCTACGTGGATTCGGCCAGAGCCGGCATTGAGCGCCTAGGGCACCTGGTCAGCACTGCTGGGGCCGCTGAGTCCAACGGGGTCCTGTTCAGCGACACCGATGAAGTCTGGTACATGGAAATCGTCTCCGGTCACCACTGGGTCGCCCAACGGATTCCCGATGACGCCTACGCAGTGGTCGCCAATCAATTGGCTATTGAAGACATCGACTTCGACAGTCACGACTTTTTGACCTCACCCAACCTACGCCAGTTCGTCCAGGAACACCGGTTGAATCCTGACGGTGGCCGGTTCAACTCCCGGCACATCTTCGGGACCCACTCAATCCAAGACCAACACTATAACACGCCACGGGTCTGGTACGGCCACAAGCTTCTGACCCCGAGTGCCTTCGAAGAACCCACCAGCATGGAACTGCCTTTCATCCAGCACGCTGAAAAGAAGATCAGTCTCGACGACGTTGCCGCCATCCTGGGATCCCACTACCAAGAAACCCCGTTCGACCCCATCGGCAATGGTAGCGCGGACGACCGTAAGCAGTTCCGAGCCATCGGGCTAGCCCGCACCGAAAACAGCCACCTACTACAGCTCCGCCGAAACGTGGACCCCAAGCGGGCCGGCGTCATCTGGCAAGCCTTCGGCAACCCCGCCTTTAATCCCTACGTTCCGTTCTACGCGGCCGGCGACCAGTTAGGCACTGCCTATAGCGAAAACAACCCGACCTACAGTGCCACTAATCCCTACTGGCAGGCCAAGCTGCTGGAAGTCCTCAGTGAAGATCACTACCACCAGAACCGTGGTATCATTGACGACTTCATCAAGGCAACCCAGAGCCAAGCCATTCAACGGGTGACCGCGGGCGACGCCCTGACCGACCCGAACGCTACGGACCTGGGGACCTTCAACGCCGAAACGGCGACGATCTTCGCCCAAACCATCCAGGAACAGGTCGGCAAGCTGGTCCAGGCCAACGCCGAGCTCTCCGCCCTTTCATTTAAGATGGACGCAAATTTGTAAGGTGATACCGTTTTCAGAAGTTTTGATGTGCGGTATAATGAACCTAGCAGCTAGCGCCGAAAGGAATGATTGTGATGGACGAAGTTGTATTATTTAACCCTGGTGATTCAATTGGTAACTTTCACGACTACCACGAAGCCGTTCAGACGGCGCAGATCTATCAAGACAAGCACACCGATTCCGGCCACGTCTTAGTCGTTAAGAGTGAAAAGGGAGCCCCGTCCTTCGATATCTTCATCGAAGAACAACAGCTGGATAACGGGCAGTCTTCCTTTAAACCCGCCCAACGCTACACGGTCTCGAAGAAACTCTAAAACAATATTGATGTTCTAAAAAGCAGTGTGGGAACCCATTCGGGATTTCCGCACTGCTTTTGTGTCTTCACCTATCTGATTCAATTAGTCGTTGGCGTGCACGTCAAAGGCTGACAGGAGCATCGCCTGAACGCCCGGTTCATCGGGGTCGTGTTGTCCCCAGCCCTTATCGAGGGCGCGAATCGCGTCCAGCTCATCGGTCGTCAACGCAAAGTCGAAGATGTCCAAATTGCTGGCAATCCGGGTCGGATGGACCGACTTAGGGAAGACCACGATACCTTCCTGGTGCTCGAACCGGAGAATAACCTGGCCGACGTCCTTACCATACTTAGCTGCTAATTGGGTTAAAACGGGTTCCTTGAATAAATCTTGGTTGCCCTGGCCCAAGGGTGCCCAGGCCTCCAGCTTGACCTGGTCGGCGTCTAAGAGCTGGCGAAGTGCCGTCTGTTGGAAGTACGGGTTAAATTCAACCTGATTGACCGCCGGCATGGTCGCGAAGTCTGGTACAAACTTTTGCCAAATCTTCGGGGTCATGTTTGAGACCCCAATCGACCGCAGTTTACCCGCCTTTTGCGCGGCCTCCATCGCCCGCCAGGCCCCTGGCACGTCACCGTAGGGCTGATGAATCAGGTAGAGGTCAATGTAATTCAGGCCGAGCTTCTCCAGGGAACGGTCGATGGCCCGTTGTGCGGGTTGCTCGCCGTAGTCCTGGAGCCATAGCTTACTGGTGACCCAGATTTGGTCGCGCGGAATCCCACTGTCGGCAATGGCCCGGCCGACCTCATCCTCGTTGAAGTATGCCACGGCCGTATCGATGTGCCGGTAGCCAACCCTTAGGGCATCCAAGACGGCCTGGTAAGTACTCCCGTCATCGGGAATCTGGAACGTGCCAAACCCGATTGCGGGAATCTGGTTACCATCATTCAGAGTAAACGTTGGTGTTTTTTCAGTCATTTTAAATCTGCTTCCTTTCTTAATCGTGTAACTGGCTTAAGCTGGATCCAAAAATTTGCTCGATGGTGACCGGGTCGCGGTGGTCAAAGAACTGGCTCTCGCCCCGGTCAAGGTCGGCAATCGCCGCCATCTCGGCAGGGCTAAGGGTGAAATCAAAAACGTTCAGGTTCTCGGCCATCCGGTCAGCGTGGACCGACTTGGGAATCACCGTGATGCCCCGTTGTAACAGCCAACGGAGGATGACCTGCCCGGTCGTTTTCTGATGGGCCTGGGCGATTTGGGTGAGTGTCGGATCGGTAAAGATGGCGTGTTTGCCCTCGGCGAACGGGGCCCAGGCCTCAACCCGGACCTGTTCGCCCTGGTTAAACTGGACCTCATTGGTTTGTTGGTACCAGGGATTGACCTCAATCTGATTGACCGCTGGCTGAACTTGCATGGTCAACTCTAGGTTCTTCAGCTGGTCGGCATAGAAGTTGGAGACCCCGATAGCCCGCAGTTTTCCGGCCCGGTAGGCCGCTTCCAACGCTCGCCAAGCACCCATCACATCACCGTACGGCTGGTGTAGAAGGTACAGATCCAAGTAATCCACCCCCAGCCGGTTCAGCGAGGCGTCGATGCCCCGCTTGGCACGGTCGTAGGTGAAGTCCGAGACCCAGAGCTTCGAGGTCACAAAGAATTGGTCGCGGGGCAGACCGCTCTTGCGAATCGCCCGACCGACCGCCGCTTCGTTTTGGTAGGCGGTGGCGGTATCGATCAGTCGATAGCCCTGCTGAATGGCCGCCGTAACGGCCGCCTCACAGTCGGCTAAGTCGGGGACCTGGAACACGCCGAACCCCAGTTGCGGCATCTGGACCCCATTATTCAAGGTCGTCATGGGAATGTCTGTCATCAAATCTTCCTTTCTGTCGTTTCAGTGACCCCATCATAAGACCTTTTCACACACCTGAAAATTACCAATGCGCTATACTAGTATACGAAGAACGCATACTAAGGAGGCATTTACATGATTGAACCCTACCTTTTGGCGGAACTGGTCGTCTTCGCCCGGACAGGTACGCTGGCCAAGACGGCAGCGACGCTCCACGTGACCCAACCCTCGGTCACCCGGGGCATGCAGAAACTGGAGACTGACCTGGGCGTTCGCCTCTTCGACCGCCAGCCCAACCGCATCACCCTAACGGCCACGGGACGGGTCGCTGCATCAGAGGCGGCAAACGTCCTGACAGCGCAAGCGCATCTGTTGGAACACGTCCACAACGCCAACCGCGCCCAGCAACGGATTCGCGTCGCCAGCACCCTCCCCGGCCCATTACACCTGCTAGAGGCCCTTACCGACCAGTTCCCCCCACAGGCTCAGATTGACCCCGACTTTCTGCCGACCGACCACCTGCAAACCGCGCTGACCACCCAAGCGGTCACCCTGGTGCTCTCCGACCAAGCCATCCATACCGACGCCGTGACTTCGCACTACCTGGGGACCGAGGCCCTAGCAATCAATCTCGACCAGTTTATGTTTCAAGCTAATCAGCCCACCATCACCTTCACGGAACTCCACGGGCTCAGTTTCCTGGTCCTGCAAGACATCGGCACCTGGCGGAACATCATCCAAGAGGAGATTCCGGATGCCAAGTTTCTGTACCAACAGCAACAAGCCGCCTTCATGGAGATTACCAAGTATTCCGACTTCCCCTATTTCAGTACCAACTTTTCTCGTCTGCTTCCCCGCCAAACTGCTACGACCGACGATAATCGCGTCTGCATCCCCATCAGTGACGACCGCGCCCACATGGCCATCTACGGCGCCTACCTCAAGACTGAGCAACAACGAGTCACACCACTGCTCGACCGCCTGGTTCAAAGCTGGCCCACGACAGAAAAGACGCCCGACAAATAAGTTGTCGAGCGCCTTTATTTTAAGCGTTAAATTGGGCTAATTCTTGTTTGAGATAATGTCCGGTCACGCTGGCCGGGTTCTGCGCCACCTCACGCGGCGTCCCCGTGGCGACCAACTGGCCACCCTGGTTCCCACCGCCGGGGCCCATGTCGATCACGTAATCGGCGTTGGCCACCAGTTCCATGTCGTGCTCGATGGCTAGGACCGTGGCCCCCTGGTCCAGGAGCTGGTCAAAGACCTTGATCAACTGTTGGATGTCCAGCGGATGTAACCCCACGGTGGGTTCATCGAAGACAAACAGCGTCCCCGTCTGGCGTTTGCCTAACCGGGAAACCAGCTTCAACCGTTGGGCCTCGCCCCCGGAGAGAATCGGCGTGCTTTCACCCAATAACAGGTACCCCAGCCCCATGTCGTGCAGGGTCTTAAGGGTTCGTTCGATGGCCGGGACGTCCGTAAAGACGCCTAACGCCTCATCGACGGACAGCGCCAGCACATCAGCGATTGTGTAGTCGTGCCAAGTAATCGCTAATGTCTCCTGGTTATACCGCTTTCCCTGACACTGGGGACAGGCCTCGACGATGTCCGGCAGGTACTGGACGTCGAGGGAAATCTGGCCGGTCCCACCACACACGGGACAAGCGCCCGCGGCAACGTTATAGGAGAAGCGACTGGTGGTATAGCCCTTTTCCTTGGCTGCTGGCGTGGCCGCAAAGAGCTTCCGCAACTGGTCCAGGATGTTAGTGTAGGTCGCCACCGTGGAACGCACGTTCTTGCCGACCGGGACCGAATCCACGGTCACCACGTGGCGAATCTTCTGTCGGTCTAGGTGAGTCACATGGTGTGGTAACGGCGTCTTCGCCACCTCAGCCTCGATGGCCGGAATCAGACTATCCAGAATCAAGGTGGTCTTACCCGCCCCACTCATCCCGGTCACCGTAGTCAGACGATTCTTGGGAATCTTCACGGCCACGTCGTCGATATTGAAGCGGTGCTGGACCTCGATGGCCAGGGCGCCCTGCTTAAACAGGTCCGTCGCCGGTAGTTCTGGTCGCTCCCGGAGCGTAGCCGTACCGTTGATAAACGGGGCAATCAAGGACTGGGGGCTCTGGGTGATGGCGTCAACTGGCCCGTGATCGACCACGGTGCCGCCCTGTTTCCCCGCCCCGGGGCCAATCTCCAACACGTCATCGGCCGCTGCGATGATCCGTGGGTCGTGGTCCACGACCACCACCGAGTTTCCCTGCGCGACCAGGCCCAGGAAGGTCTTGATCAGGCCCGTCACGTTGGCCGGATGGAGGCCCACGGAAGGCTCATCCAGTACGTAAAGTACACCGGTCGTCGCACTCCGCAGCGTCCGCCCCAGTTGAATTCGTTGGAGTTCACCGGTCGAAAGGGTTGCCCCCGGCCGGCTTAGGGTCAGGTAGTCCAGACCCAGGTCAAATAGGGGTTGAAGACTGTCCTGCAACTCGCCCGCCAGATTGGCACCCAGTTCGTGCATCTCAGCTGGCAATCCGGCTACAATGGTCTTGGCGAAAGTCTGTAGCTCAGTCAACGGCAAGTCACAGATTTCCGCAATGTTATGACCGTTGATGGTCTGTAACAATAGCTCGGGCTTTAACCGTGTGCCGTGACAAGTGGGACAGGTCGAAAACGTGTAGAACTTATTCAATTTAGCAATTGTTCGCTCGTTTTTGGTGGTCTTCACACTGTCCTCAACGGCGGCGAAGGCGTTCTCGTACACCGCATTGTCCATGTGGAAGATTTTTCCCTTACTGCTGGGAATGTTGAGGGAGACGGTCTGGTGCTCCCCGTGCAAAACCCGTTGCTTCATCTCATCGCTGAGGTCCTTATACGGCACGTCGATGGGAATCCCAATCGCATCAGCAACCACCGGCATGAAATTCCGGCCGGGCAGGTGCCAGGAGGCCACAGCTCCCTCACGTAAAGTCTGGTTTTCATCGGCAATTAGGAGCGACGCATCCAATTGCCGCACCTCACCCAGGCCACCACAGGTGGGACAAGCGCCACCCGAATTAAAGGCAAAGTCCTCGGCGCCGGGAGCGGTAAACTGCGCGCCACAGGTGGGACAAGTCAGGTGGCCCATGTTACTGGAAATATCTAGGGTCGGTGCCAGCCGGTGACCATTGGGACAGACTGGCGAACCTAACCGGGAGAAAACCAGCCGCAAAATATTCAGACTTTCGGACATGGTCCCCACGGTCGAGCGAACGCCGGGCACCGACGGCCGTTGCTTAAGGGCCAGCGCCGACGGCAGATAGTCCACCGAGTCGACGGCGGCCTTCCCGGTTTGATTGATTCGACGGCGGGTAAAGGTCGAGAGCGCATTCAGGTAGCGGCGCGCCCCCTCGGCATACAAGACCCCCATCGCCAGTGACGACTTGCCCGACCCGCTACGACCGGTAATCGCCACGTAGCGGTGCAGCGGAATATCCACGTCGAGATTCTTCAGATTGTTGACCCGCGCCCCCCGGACCTTGATTTTGTCCGGTAACTGCGGTTGTTGGTTTGCCATATAGCCGTCTCCTTCTCACAAAATAATTTGATAGTTCAATTCTCACGCTAACGTCCTAACAACGCAAGAAATGCGGCCGCTAATCAGCAATCTAGGCTGACCATTAAGTGCTTTTGATTGCCCCCACCTCACCCGTTGCATCACGATTTACTGCCTGCTAGGGCTTTGCTATCCGCATACTGCCACCGAGCTAGTGGAAATGACCTAGGGGGGACCAGCTGATGAACCCATTTGGCAACCCGTTTTCGGGACTGTTCAGCGATGATCAACGTGATAACCAGCAACCTGATAAGCACGCCAGGTCCAACACCGACGAATACCGTCACGTCGAGGACGAGGAATATCGCGAGGCTGAAGACCGAGATAACGACTTCGCCGATACCGATTTTCAAGACGGCGACTACGACGAAAGCACCTGGAGTCCGTAGGCTGTTTTCCGCTTGCCAACCGGTTAGCTCACCCGAATCACTGCGGGCAGGATAGCCGGTGTTTTTTGCAAATCAATCGGCCAGCCGACCACCGCTGATTTCCGTTGCTTTTAGCGTAAATTGGTCTAGCCCAAGTGAGTACCGGTTTGGTGCCGGTTTCCACCAATTAGCCCCTCAACTAACGCCCTCTAACCTGATTTACAGCTAAAAATCTGTTTGCTAAACTGGACCTACCGTCCCCGGACGGATACTGCTCAGGAGGCCCACTATGCTAAAACCAACATTAGAAACGATTTTATTAGAAAACTTAGCCGCCATTATGCCACATCGATCCGTAGATGCCGACATCGACTTCGTTGAAGAACCGCGTTCGGTCCGGACTACAAATACATCAGCGTAATTTTTACGCAAAAAAACAGCTCATCGCCTAAACGATGAGCTGTTTTGTCGTATCATGATGCCCCGGGCAGGATTCGAACCTGTACTTGGTTACCCAAACAGCGACCTGAACGCTGCGCGTCTGCCAGTTCCGCCACCGGGGCGTTTTCAACAACATCATTTATCTTACACTATTCCAGCCAAAAAGAAAACCCCAAATTGAATATTAATTCGTTAATTTGCATAAAAAAACAGGCCGTTAGTAACCTAACAGCCTGCTATCTGGTTAAGTGATGCCCCGGGCAGGATTCGAACCTGTACTTGGTTGCCCAAACAGCGACCTGAACGCTGCGCGTCTGCCAGTTCCGCCACCGGGGCGTTTCTTAACAACAAATATAATTTTACACTATCCGCCTAAATAAGGG
>DXGJ01000041.1 GCA_019113985.1 Candidatus Levilactobacillus faecigallinarum | reverse complement strand
AGACGGAAATCCCGTTATGACCCTGGGCAATGTTATGAATTAATTCTTGAATTAAAACGGTCTTACCAACACCGGCACCACCGAACAACCCAATCTTCCCACCACGAACGTAAGGTTCGAGTAAGTCAATGACCTTAATCCCCGTTTCCAGGATTTCAGTCGTAGGGTTTAATTCGTCATACTTTGGTGCGTCACGGTGAATTGGCATCCGTTCAGCATCAGGACCAAATTCGGCACCACCGTCGATTGGATCCCCTAAAACGTTGAACACCCGACCTAAGGTGTCGTCACCGACAGGAACAGTGATGGAAGCTTTCGTGTTTTCAACTTCCATACCCCGGCGAAGACCGTCGGTACCGTCCATGGCAATCGTCCGCATAACCCCGTCACCTAATTCCAAGGCGACTTCGGTTACCAGAAAACTGCCATCATCTTTTTTGATGTTTAAGGCGGTGTTGATGTCAGGTAATTCATCGTTTAATGGGAATTCAACGTCAACGACTGGTCCGATAACTTGAACAACTTTACCAGTACTCATTATTCGTTAATTCCTCCCGTCATTAGTTCTTTAAGGCTTCCTGACCACCGGTAATTTCGGTGATTTCGGTCGTAATCGCTGCTTGACGTGCACGGTTATAGTGCAGTTGCAGGGTTGCAATCAAATCATCAGCATTATCCGTGGCTGATTGCATCGCATTCGTGCTAGATGCATGTTCAGAAGTCTTAGCGTCCAGAATCGCGCCATAGACCAAGCTTTCCGCGTATTGTGGCAATACGACCTGCAGAATCTCCTCTTCGGAAGGTTCCGTGTCATATTCCGCCGTCAACGGACTAGTTGGCGTGTCATTTGCCGCGTCAGTCGATAAGGTTTCCCGGTCGACTGGCAACATCTTTTCAGCCCGAAAACGGGATGAAATTCGGTTCACAAAGTGGTTGTAACAAACAAAGAGTTCATCGAACACTTCGTTGTTGAACATCGTGGTGACCGTCTTAACGATTTCCCGAACTTCATTAAATTCAGGAACGTCACTGACGCCACGGTATTCGTAGGCCACATTGACCCCGCGATGTTTGTAGAAATCTGCTCCGGTCCCCCCGACGGCTAACACCATGTAGTCGTTTTTGTTCGGGGTCCGGTCATCGATGAAACGGTTGGCGTCCCGCAGGACACTACTGTTGTAGCTCCCAACCATGCCTCGATCGGAGGTAATCACCAAGTAGGCAGTTTTCTTAACTGGACGGTCTGACTGCAGGTTGCTTGAGGAGTTATCCAACAGATGAGACTGCGAAAGGTGCATCACGACTGCCTTTACCTTCGACACGTAGTCTTGGTAGCCGGTCGCGTGTTTCTGAATCTTGTTTAACTTCGCCGTCGAGACCATGTGCATGGCCGCCGTAATTTGGCGGGTTGCCTTGGTCGAGTTAATCCGACGTTGAACGTCATGAATCGATTCAGCCATTGTTCCTCACCATCCTTCCTTCAAGCAATCTTAATTAGCTGAGTTATTTTCGGCTTCTTCAGCGTGCTTGGACGGTTGGAAGGTTTGGTCGAATTCTTTGATAGCGTCTTCCAAAGCGCTGCCTTCTGGCAGGTTTCCAGTCGTCGTAATCGTGTCTTCGAGGTCCTTGTGCGAGCCGTCCATAAAGTCAAATAACTCATTTTGGTAACGTAATACGTCTTCAACCGCGATCTTATCCAAGTGACTGTGCGTCAACGCGAACAAGATGATAACTTCCTTAGCAACTGGGACAGATTCATGCAAGCCTTGCTTCAAGACTTCCACGGTCCGTTCACCACGAGCTAACTTAGCTTGGGTAGCGGCATCCAAATCAGAGCCGAATTGCGCGAAGGATTCCAGTTCCTTGTAGGAGGACAAGTCCAACCGCAAAGTCCCGGCAACCTTCTTCATAGCCTTGATTTGAGCGTCCCCACCAACCCGGGAAACAGACGTCCCGGCATCCATAGCTGGCCGAACACCTGAATAGAAGGAATCACTGTTCAGGAAGATTTGACCATCGGTGATGGAAATAACGTTGGTTGGGATGTAGGCGGAAACGTCACCGGCCTTGGTTTCAATGACAGGTAAGGCCGTCATCGAACCGCCACCGAGGTCATCATTCAACTTCGCTGCCCGTTCCAATAAACGAGAGTGGGTGTAGAAGATGTCCCCAGGGTAGGCTTCACGACCTGGTGGCCGCCGTAAAATCAGAGAAAGTTCACGATAAGCATCGGCTTGCTTGGTTAAGTCATCATAGACGATTAACACGTGCTTGCCGTTGAACATGAATTCCTCACCCATAGCTGCCCCCGCGTAAGGTGCGACGTACAGCAATGGCGCTGGATCGGATGGGCCGGCGGATACAACAATCGTGTAATCCATGGCACCAAACTTTTGCAGCGTGTTTACTTGTGACCGAACGGTGGATTCCTTTTGCCCAATGGCAACGTAGATACAAATCATGTCTTGATCCTTTTGGTTAATGATTGTATCGATCGCGATGGAACTCTTACCGGTCTTCCGGTCACCAATGATTAATTCACGTTGACCACGTCCAATTGGAACCAAAGCATCAATGGCCTTAATCCCGGTTTGTAGAGGTTCGTTAACCCCTTGCCGGTCCATAACACCAGGTGCCTTATGTTCAATTGGCCGTGTCTTATCCGTCTTAATGTCCCCTTTGCCATCAATTGCTTGACCTAATGGGTTAACGACCCGGCCAATTAATTGATCTCCAACGGGAACTTCCATGATTCGACCAGTCCGCTTAACGGTGTCGCCTTCAGTGATTCCAGTAAAATCACCTAAAACAACGATACCAACGTCACTGGATTCGAGGTTTTGAACTAATCCATAAACCCCGTTATCAAACAAAAGTAACTCACCTTGTAAGGCATTGTCCAAGCCGTAGGCCCGAGCGATCCCGTCACCAACGTAAGTTACCGTACCAGTTTCTTCAACTGAGAGTTCATCTTGATAGTTTTCTAATTGTTGTTTAATTAGAGTACTGATTTCCTCAGCTTTAATGCTCATGAAAGTTTCACCTCTTTACCTACAGATTTTTTATACCAACAGTCGAGACCGCAACTTGTTGATTTTCGTCTTCAGACTACCATCAAGAATCATTCCGGCGGATTGAACCACCACGCCACCAATGATCGTTGGGTCAACTTGACTGTCTAAAACAACTTTCTGAGCGCCAACGCGTTGTGCATAAGCGGCCGCAATCTGGTCTTTCTGGTCAGCAGAAAGTTCGACTGCCGTGGTCACTTGGGCATAAACGATTTGGTGCAGTTCGTCATACAGCGCTTGGAATTGGTCAATAATATCAACCATGGCATCCATTCGACCGTAGTCGTAAACCATCTGAATCAGGTTCTTGACGTATGGTGAAGCTGAATCGGTCAAGTGGCCAATTAACTTCTCCCGGTCAGCGGCTTGTAGACTAGCGTCTGAGAGTACAGTACCCAATTGCGGGTTGTCCTGGAAGACACGACGAAGTTCCTGAAGCTCGGGATAAACCGTCTCTAGTTGGTCTTTTTCGGACAACAGTTCAAATAATGCGTGTGCGTAGCGACCCGCTACGGCTGTCCTATTTAGACTCATGTTGCTTCCCCAACCCTTCAATGTAAGAATCAATCAATGCCTTTTGGTCATCAGCGTTTAATTCTCTTTGAATGATCTTGGAAGCAATCTCAATAGATAGATCCGCCACATCGTTTTTCGCGTTTGCTAAGGCATCTTCACGTTCTTGGGCAATGTCCTTTTGGGCGTTGGCCTTTAACGTTTGAACATCCGTCTGCGCCTGCGCAACGATTTGGTCACGTTGTTCCTGACCGTTCGTCTTGGCAGTCGAAACGATGGTTGCTGCTTCGGCATGCGACGCATTCAAGGCAGTCTGACGCTTCTCAACCAGAACGGCTGCATCGTCACGAGACTTCTCGGCGGAGTCGATGTCAGTCGCAATTTTATCGGCACGATCTTGCATCATCTTAGTAACCGGTTTCCAAGCAAAGATCTTGACTAACCACATCAATAAGATAAAGCTGACAACGTAGAAGAGCGAATCACCAAAATAAAGTGTTTGGCCAACCACTAAATGTGAAAGCATCTATTGGCACCTCCTTTTACAAATTAATCAAAAATAAATTCTATTACTTGTTCATGACCATCAAAGCGACAACGAACGAAATGATTGGCATGGCTTCAACTAACCCAACACCAATGAACATGTTCGTCCGTAATTGACCGGATAATTCTGGCTGACGAACCATACCATCAAGCATCTTGGAAATAACGATACCGTCACCGATACCACCACCAATAGACGCCCCAAACATCGCAATACCAGCTGCAAGTGCTCCCATAATATATGTTTCCTCCTTAAAAGTTAAAAACTAAATCTATTCCTCGACAATCTTTTGAGAAATATAAACCGTCGACAATGTGACAAACACGAACGCTTGGATGGCCCCCAAGAATGCTGAGAACCCTTGCCAAACCATTTCGATTGGAATAGCGACAATCATCGTCGCAATGCCATGTGACGTTGCTAATCCCCAAATGACTTTGAGGAGCATTTCACCTGAGAAGATCACCCCGAAGATACGAAGACCTAAAGTCAGGAAATTCGTGAATTCTTCGAAGATACTGATTGGCAACCAGAAAACAAACGGCTTCAGGTAATTGGCAAAGTGCTTCTTATACCCTAACCGATAAACGCCTGAGAACTGTGCAACCATCATCGTCATCAGTGAGAACGTCAGCGTTACAATTGGATCTGACGTTGGACTTCGAACAACGTTGGCACCATGGACTGTTATCTGAAGAAATAATCCTAATTGGTTAGACAAGAACAAAAACAGAAAGAGTGTGAAACCATACAGTCCAAAGCTGCTGACTTGGTCAGCAGGAATGGACCCTTTCAAGATTCCGTTCGTAAAATCAATCAGCCATTCCAAAAAGTTCTGGCCTTTGGAAGGTTTCATCGTAATATGCCGCGATGTGAAGAACACAACAGCGAATACTAACAGAAAAATAATCAACCCAGACACGACGTTTACGACACTAAATGTCAATCCCAGAAATTGGAAGGTTGAAACTGGACCATCATTCACCGAATATCACCTCTTTTCAACACTATATGGACGTAATTTACCAACCCCACGATACCCGAATCAGGTCCGTCGAATCCCGGAAATTACGGAATAGTGAACGAAGCGAGCGCTCCATTCAAATACACTGGAAATCATACCACCAATTACCCTAAAAAACAAAACAATTTTCCGAAATTGGATTGCCATTTTTATTGAAGAAAAACGGCGCTCATCCTAGTTCTCACGGGAATGACGTCGTTTTCACGGTCTATTTGCGTGCGCAATCAGCCCCAGGCTTGACTCCCTGGCTGTTCGTCACGGGGGGTAACAAAGAGGAGACCCAGCAATTGCTGGATCTCCAATGACGTTTACTTCGTTCCAAACAACCGGTCACCGGCATCGCCGAGTCCCGGAACAATGTAGCCATCTTCATTCAAGTGGTCATCCAATGCGGCCGTATAAATGTCGATATCTGGGTGTTTCTCTTGGAGGGCTTTGACCCCTTCCGGTGCCGAAACCAAACAAACAAACTTAATGTTGGTTGCGCCACGCTTCTTGAGGGCGTCAATCGCCATGATTGCGGAGCCCCCCGTTGCCAACATCGGGTCAACCACAAAGACTTGCCGTTGACTAATGTCGGATGGGAGCTTCACAAAGTATTCATGAGGTTGTAAGGTCTTCTCGTCACGGTACATCCCAATGTGACCAACCTTAGCAGCGGGAATCAATTCCAGAATGCCATCAACCATGCCAATCCCGGCTCGCAGAATTGGGACGATAGCGACCTTCTTACCAGAAAGCTCCTTAGCGGTCATCTTAGCGACCGGCGTCTCAATCTCCTTGTCCTGCAACGGCATGTCACGCGAGACTTCGTAGGCCATTAAGGTCGAGATCTCGTTAACGACCTCACGAAAACTGCGGGTCCCACAGTTCTTGTTACGAATGATCGTCAGTTTGTGTTGAATTAACGGGTGGTCAAGTACTTGAAACTTCCCCATGAATAAACGCTCCTTTAGTATTTCTTACAATTGTACCATTATCTGCAAGGGGTTACCGCAACTTTTTAGCCATGTAATCGTTTTTATACCAATTTTTATGCTAACGCGGATAGTGGGTGGGCTTGGGTCAGGGCGTGAACCCGTTGTTTGACCGCCGCCAAGACTGCGTCGTCAGTTGGGTGCAACACTGTCTTAACAATCAAATCGGCCACTTCACGGGACTCTTCGGCGTTGAAGCCCCGGGTGGTAATTGCCGGGGTCCCCAACCGAATACCAGAAGTCTTGAACGGACTCAGCGTTTCGTTCGGAATCGACTCTTTATTGGTGGTAATCATAACGCTGTCTAGCAAGTCCTGCGCCTGCTTGCCGTTAAGCGTCGTCGCCGAAAGGTCCAACGTCATCAAGTGGTTATCCGTGCCGCCAGAGACAACCCGAACCTGTGGTGCCCGTTTAAATTCATCCGCCATCGCGTGGGCGTTTTCGATAATCTGTTTCCCGTAAGTTGTGAAGTCGGGCTGTAGGTCCTCAAAGAAAGCCGCCGCCTTCCCAGCGATTACGTGTTCCAGTGGGCCACCCTGGGTACCAGGAAAGACCGCCGAATTGATGCGCTTCGCGTTCTCAGCCTGGGAGAGGATCAGTCCGCCCCGCGGTCCACGTAGCGTCTTATGGGTCGTGGTCGTGACCACATCCGCGATGCCTACCGGGCTTGGATGTAACCCTGCGGCAACTAACCCCGCAATGTGGGCCATATCGACCATTAGGTAAGCCCCAACCTCGTCGGCAATCCGACGGAAGGCGTTCCAGTCAATGATGCGGGAGTACGCCGAGGCACCCGCCACAATCATCTTAGGTTTCAGCTTCAAAGCCAAGTCACGAATCGCATCGTAATCCAGCAATTCGGTCTCGGGGTCTAACCCGTAGCTGTAGGCTTGGTACAACTTTCCAGAGAAGTTGACCTTGGCACCATGGGTCAAGTGACCCCCGGAGTCCAGGCCCATCCCCAGAATCACGTCCCCAGGCTTCAGGAAGGCCGCATAAACCGCCTGGTTCGCCTGCGACCCGGAATGGGGCTGGACGTTGGCGTATTCGGCACCAAACAATTGCTTTGCCCGATCAATGGCCAGCTGTTCAACCACATCAATGTACTGGGTCCCCCCGTAGTAGCGTTTCCCGGGGTAACCCTCGGCGTACTTGTTGGTCAGTACGGAGCCCTGTGCGGCCCGTACGGCAGCACTGACGATGTTCTCCGAAGCAATCAGTTCAATCGTGTCTTCCTGACGCTGTTCCTCGTGCTGAATCGCACCCCATAGTGCTGGATCTTGTTCTTTATAATTCAAAAGCGGTCCCTCCTGAGCTTATCAATTGGTTTCATTCTACCAAATTTTAAGCTCTAACGGGGAACCGCTAGCTTGGAAACGATGTTATTTTTTAAAATGAACCTGACCGGCGGATTTATTCAGCCGGTTCATGTAAGCCGCACCCAATCCCTCGGCAGGAAAGCCCTGCGTCAAGATATCCTTTACGGGTGACTCCAGGTCAAAATGCCGCAACCCATCAAACAACCGGTGACTGGCACTCGCTACGTCGGCCCCCAACGAAAAGGCCTCGGCGTTAGCGGGCAAGTCGTTGGCCGCCAGAATACTGTCAATGGCCATGACACCGACCGGGTTAGCTTGGGTCTGGGCCCACGCCAAAGCGGCAGGCCAATCGCTGGCCTGATCGACAATGTAGACCTGAGCGTCTGGTGCGTAGTGCTTGTACTTCATCCCCGGCGCCTTGGGCACCTCAGTAGCCCCGACTTTATGGTGGTTAGACCGCACGGTACCAATGACCGCTTCAAGTTGTTCCTCCGTCACGGCACCTGGTCGTAAAATGGTTGGCACGTCACTGGTCAGATCCAGAATGGTGGATTCAACCCCTACGGCGGCCGGGCCATCGTCAACGATGCCGGCAATTTTACCCTTCAGGTCGTGATAAACGTGTTGCGCCAATGTTGGACTAGGCTTACCCGAAGTATTGGCGGAGGGACCTACCAGTGGCACGCCCGCTGCCGCAATCAAGTTCAACGTCGTTTGGTTCTTGGGGTTCCGAAAAGCCGCCGTCTTTAGCCCCCCGGTCACAGCCTTAGATAAAGCTCCCGGTTGAAGGTTCAAGATAATCGTCAGTGAGCCCGGCCAAAACGCCGCAATCAGGCGCTGCGCCTGGTCCGACAAGGGCTGTGCGTATTGTGCGACCATGTCTGGGCCGGTTACCGTCACGATCAAGGGATTATCACTCGGCCGACCCTTAGCGGCGTAAACCTGCTTGACCGCCGCTTCATTCGTCGCGTCGGCCCCCAGACCATAGACGGTCTCGGTTGGAAAGGCGACGAGTTGACCAGCCCGTAGTAGGTCGGCCGCCGCCTGAACTTGGTTCGGTTGAAAGATTTGTGTTTCCATCGTTATAACTCTCTTCCTCTTTTATAAAATAGCACCCTAAAGTTGGACCCGCACCATCCGGTCGTGGCCACTCATGTCCTGCTTGACCGTCACCGTTGCCTGGGGTAGCGCCGCCGCAAACAGTTGCTGCACCGCTGGCCCCTGATGATACCCAATCTCAGCAAAAAACTGACCGTTAGGTTGCAGATAGTCTGCTAATAGTCCCGCAAACCGACGATAAAAGGCTAGCCCGTGGTCCGCGGCGTACAGGGCCCCGACCGGTTCATACCGCCGCACGGAGGCATCCATTACGGGCATCTCCGTGCGATCGATATACGGTGGGTTGGAGACAATGGCATCGAACCGCTGCCCCGCCACCGGCGCTAGCAAGTCACCCACGGTAAACTGAACAGCTGGTGCCAACTGTTGGGCATTGCGCTGCGCCACGGCCACGGCTTCCGCCGAAATGTCTGTGGCCACCACGGTCCACGCTGGCCGCTCTACCTGCAGGGTGACACCAATCGCCCCGCTCCCGGTCCCAACATCAATCACGCGCTGCTCAGTCGGCGGTAGGCTACTGAGGACCCACTCGACCAGCTCTTCCGTCTCTTCGCGGGGAATCAACGTGGCCGGCGTCACTTCAAAGTCACGGCCGTAAAACGGCGCCCGACCTAGGACGTACTGCGCTGGCTCCCCCTGACAGACCCGGTCTACCTGGGACAGGTACGCCTGAACTTGGGGGGCCGGCCAGGTATCCCGGTAGTGCTGTACCAACTGGGTAAAACTCCAGTGTTGCCCCATCATTAACAAGAACTGAGCGGCCGCAGTCTCCTGGTTAGCAGCCGCTAGCCGGTCTTGTGCCGTTCGTAAGACTGCAAAGACCGTTTGCGAATTAGCCATTGTTCTTGAGATTTTCTAGTTTCGCTGCCTGGTCCGACAGAATCAGGGCGTCGATAACGTCATCGAGTTCCCCATTCATGATTCGGTCAAGCTTGTTCAGTGTCAGCCCAATGCGGTGATCGGTGACCCGGTTTTGCGGGTAGTTATAAGTCCGAATCCGTTCAGACCGGTCCCCGGTCCCAACGGCCGACTTCCGTTCGGCGTTATAGGCACTTTCTTCCTGTTGCTTGTAGTAATCGTAGACCCGGGCCCGCAAAATCTGCATGGCCTTGGCCCGGTTCTGTTGTTGTGACCGTTCGTCTTGCATGGCAACAACGATTCCCGTCGGCAAGTGGGTCATTCGGACGGCCGAGGAGGTCTTGTTGATATGCTGGCCACCGGCACCGGATGACCGGTACACGTCAGTCCGAATGTCCTTTGGATCGATATCGATGTCGACGTCCTCTTCCTCAGGCATCACACCCACCGTAGCAGTACTGGTGTGAACCCGACCAGCAGACTCAGTCACGGGCACCCGTTGCACGCGGTGCGCACCGTTCTCATACTTCAGCTTCGAGTAGACCTTGTCTCCGGTGATCATCATGACGATTTCCTTGAAACCACCGACTTCAGTCGCGTTCTCGTCAACAATTTCAATCTTCCAACCCTGCCGTTCGGCGTACTTGGAGTACATACTGAACAGGTCCGCAGCAAATAAGCTGGCTTCATCCCCACCAGCGGCACCGTGAATTTCCATGATGATGTTCTTGTCATCGTTCGGGTCCTTCGGCAGTAACAGCACCTTGATCTGTTCCTCCAGCTGCGCCTTTTGGTCCGTTAAGTCCTTCAGCTCATCCTTGACCATGCTTTCCATGTCAGCATCGAGCT
>DXGJ01000040.1 GCA_019113985.1 Candidatus Levilactobacillus faecigallinarum | reverse complement strand
TTGATTTTGGCAAAGTCTACAATCTGTTTGCTTCCATTAGCCATAAGTAACACTTTCCTTTCACTTTATATGAAATGTTAACTTGAGTGAGTCAACGTTGCGTTTCCTGACTACGTTTATAAAGTACCATTTTTTCATAACTCTTGCAAGCCCTTTCATTAAGACAAAATAAGGGATTCGGCCAAATCCCTACTGTCACCGGGGATTTCCAATTTTCGGTTTTTTTTGAAAAACGTAACCGTTTTCTTTTCATTTCATTTTTTCCGTGAAATATGCTAAAATAATACGTAACTACGATTATTTTTTTGCGGAGGTAATGCCCTTGTTTCTCATGAAAGACATCGTCCGCGACGGCGACCCCGTCCTACGCCAAGAGGCGGCAGACGTGAAGTTCCCGTTGTCTGCGGAGGATCAACAACTCGCTAAGGACCTGATGGAATACCTAGTAGTTTCTCAGGATCCAGAACAATGTAAGAAATACGGCTTACGGGCCGGCGTTGGGTTAGCCGCGCCGCAAGTCGGTGTTTCCAAGAAAATGGCATCTGTTTTGGTGCCACCAGCCGAGGAAGACGGTGAATCCCCCTTCACCGACGTGATTATCAATCCCGTGATTGTCTCCGAATCCGTGCAAGCGGGTGCCCTGACCGAAGGCGAAGGTTGCTTGTCCGTCGATAAGGACGTGCCCGGCTTCGTGCCCCGCCACGACCGCATCACGCTGCGGTACTACGATGTAAATGGTGAAAAACACCAAGTTCGGTTAAAGAACTATCCAGCCATCGTGTGCCAACACGAGATTGATCACTTGCATGGGACGTTATTCTACGACCACATCAACCAGGACCAACCCTTCACACGCGACGACGACATGGTCATGATCGATTAACATGACCCTTAAAAAAGGTGCCATCCTCAGTGGATGGCACCTTTTCTACTATAGTATGTTCAGTTTATTAGACTGCCGGATCATTTAACTTCTTAAGATCCTGTAAATATTCGACCGTTGATTCATTCATCAAGTACGCCACGTCAACGTGTAACTGGTCTTCGTAGACCCAGATATCACTCACGATAAAAGCCGACCCTGGGACGATTGCCTTGACCTGATGGTCCGCACTAAAGCCAGCCAAAGCAGTATTCAGGGCTCGTTCCAGTTCCGGCAACCGTTTCTCGGCAGCCATTCCCACTTGTAGGGTGTATTCAAACGCCATGACACCCCGTCCCCAAACGTCCGCAACCGTCACGGAAGGCGTTAGGTGCCCCTCTTCTTCAGTCAATACCTGCTGATTGATCAGTCGTTGTATCGCCGCCCTGACCGCCACATCAGTCTCTGTTTGGGCTGAGCGCCGGACAATGCGGGTCGCCCGTTGCACGACCATCCGGTGAATAAAGACGTAGACCAGCCACGCAATGATGATCCCAATGATGATTTCCACTATTAAAGCCATGGCGATTCCTCCGTTCGGATATCTCACCTTATGATAGCATGATTCCACTGCTAGGGGTAATTCTATACAATCGCCAGAATATATGCTAAAATTGTGCTAATTGTTGTGTAAGCAACCCGCAGTTCGGCAAGAACAAAAACATGATTTATCGCTTAACGCAGGATAAATTAAATCTACTATAAAGAAGGAGTCTTGTTAGTGGTTTACAAAGTTTATTACCAAGAAGACAAAAAGCGGAATCCTAAGCGCGAGGATACGCACGCACTCTACGTGGAGGCGGCAACTGAAGTTGAAGCCCGTGCCCAAGTTGAGGCGCATACGGAACACAATATTGAGTTCATCGAGGCCATCGAAGGTAGTACCCTGGCCTATGAACAACAAAATCCGGCTTACAAATTAACGGAGTTCGGTGAATGAACAAGCTAAACGTCAAAAATAACGAAACTGCTATCTTTGGCGTGGGTGGATTAGGTGAAATTGGGAAAAACACTTACGGTATTCAATTTCAGGATGAAATTATTCTGATTGATGCCGGTATCAAGTTCCCCGAAGACGAGCTGTTAGGAATCGATTACGTGATTCCTGACTATCAATATCTCGTTGAAAACCAATCTAAGATCAAAGCGCTAGTGATTACCCACGGCCACGAAGATCATATTGGCGGTATTCCTTATTTATTGAAGGCCTTAAACGTCCCAGTCTATGCTGGGCCGTTGGCTTTAGCTCTTATCAAGAACAAGCTTGAAGAACACGGATTACTGAAATCAACCGAATTACACGCAATTGATGATGATACGGTTCTCAAGTTCCGCAAGATGAGCGTGACGTTCTTCCGGACGACCCACTCGATTCCCGATACCCTCGGGGTCGCAGTCCATACGCCCGTTGGAACCATCGTCGAGACGGGGGACTATAAGTTCGATCTGACGCCCGTTACCAACCAGCCGCCTGATCTTCAAAAGATGGCGAAGCTGGGATCTGACGGCATCCTTTGCTTGATGTCCGATAGCACCAACGCCGAGCGGCCCATCTGGACCAAGTCGGAAAAGTGGGTCGGTAAATCGATTCGACGGATCTTTGACCAGGTTGAAGGTCGGGTAATTTTCGCCACCTTCGCCTCCAACATCTCCCGGATTGAGACCGCCTGCGAAACGGCTTTAGCTCACGGCCGGAAAATTGCCGTCTTCGGGCGTTCCATGGAAGCGGCCATCGTTAATGGCCGTGAACTGGGATACCTCAACATTCCCGATGACGCACTGGTTGACGCTAACGCCATCCGTTCCCTGCCAGCCAACAAGGTCATGATTCTGTGTACCGGGTCGCAAGGTGAACCCATGGCGGCCCTGTCACGGATCGCCAACGGAACCCACCGCCAGATTTCCATTCAACCTGGTGATACGGTTATCTTCTCCAGTAACCCAATCCCCGGGAACACCATCTCGGTCAACCGGGTCATCAACGAGCTGGAAGAAGCCGGCGCCAACGTTATCCATGGTAAGGTCAATAACATCCACACCTCCGGTCACGGTGGTCAAGAAGAACAGAAGCTGATGCTCCGGCTGATGCAGCCAAAATTCTTCATGCCGATTCACGGGGAGTACCGGATGTTGAAGATCCACACGGAACTCGCTGAACAATGTGGGGTTCCCCTGGACCATAGCTTCATCTTACAAAATGGTGACGTCTTAGCGTTGACCAAGGACACTGCTCGAATCGCCGGTCACTTTGCCGCTGGTGACGTGTACATCGACGGTTCCGGGATTGGTGACATCGGTAACGTGGTCTTACGCGACCGGCAACTGTTATCCGAAGAGGGTCTGGTCGTGGTGGTTGCCACGATTGACCTGAAGAATCAGGAAATCAAGGCTGGCCCCGACCTGCTATCGCGTGGGTTCGTGTACATGCGCGAATCTGGCGAATTGCTGAATGAGGGTCGCCGGCGGGTCTTCCAGACGATTCGCAGAGCCATGCGTAATCCGAAGGCCACCGAAGCTTCGATTCGCAATGCCGTAATCGATGATTTACAAAATTTCCTGTTTGAGAAAACGGAACGGCACCCAATGATTTTGCCAATGTTTATCATGACCAAGTAATTTTCACCATAAGGGATGCCTAGCGCATCCCTTTTCTTATGACATCTCAAAGTTATCAAGGAATGACTAGGCACTTGGGCCGAAGTTCGTTATAATAAGAGAGAAAAAATTGAGAGGAGCAGTATGGTGAGCGTCCAGTACTATATCATCTTAAACGAGCATGCGGGAAGTGGCCGTGCGGGTATCATCTGGCCGGAAATCAAGGAACACCTTGATGCCGCTCAAGTGACCTACGAAGTCGCAACTTCCGAGTATGCCAACCATGCCATCCTCCTGAGCGAACAGTTTGCAAAGCGCCTACCGGATGACGAACAACAGAATTGGGTCGTCCTAGCCGTCGGTGGCGATGGCACCCTTCATGAAACCATTAATGGGTTGACCCAACAGCCACGTCAGCACCCCATTCCCGTGGCTTATTTGCCGGTCGGTTCGGGGAATGATTTTGCCCGCGGCGTCGGCATGGCCCGTAGCTGGGAACCCGCGCTAAAGCAGATTCTACAGTGTACCCACACAACCAATTATGACCTAGGAACGTATAACGAAACCATTAAGCAGGAACGTGGGGTCTTCACGAACAACCTAGGAATCGGCTTCGATGCCAGCATCATTGCCCAGGCGAATCAGTCGAAGGCAAAGGTGTGGCTAAACAAGCATCACCTGGGGTCCCTCTCCTACTTGGCATCCGCCCTCAACGTCTACTATAACCAGAGTGGGTTCACCCTAACGGTACACGTAGGCAATCAACGGGACATCTTCCCCAACGCCTTTTTGGTTACCACCACCAACCACCCCTACTTCGGTGGCGGCGTCGGTATCGCACCCGATGCGACGTTAACCGACCACCAGTTACACTTGGTGGTCATCGAGAAGCCCAACTTCTTTAAGCTAATCTGGCTAGCCCTACGGCTGGTATTCAAGCGTCACTTAACGTCTAAGGCCGTTCACTACTACACCGCACCAAATGTCCACCTCACCGTCCCGGCCATCGAATACGGCCAATTAGACGGCGAAGAGATGGGCGGCCGTTTCTTCGACATTTACGTGGGCCTGACCCAGTATCCCTTCTGGATCGACGTCACCATCTAACCCAACCACATATAAAAAGCTCAGCAAACGGTCAAAGCCGTTGCTGAGCTTTTTTAATTGGCAAACTGCCGTAAGTTTTTGATTAATCTTCCGAAGCATCCATTGCTTCCAGAATCATATCAAGTTGAGCGCACTTATTGGTCAGATAGGTCATCTCACTGCCATATCGCGGCTCGATCGTGACCGTTTCCGCTCCTGACTGAACACCCGCAGACTCCTGTCGCTTTAGCGTCGCCAACTGTGAATTTGCTTGGCGATATTCAGCCAAAATTTCCATCCGATTACTCATAACCTTCAACAACTCCTTTAACAAGATCTGATTGCTTGATGCGTGATCAAACGACTACTGGAAGATAATACCACGCACCTTCAGATTTGTTAACGATTATCTTAACTTTTTTCGGCGGAAAGCGTTTTTTGGTTAAAGAATTTTAAGAAAAGCGGTTACTTAACGGTCCCGGCAAACGATGGCATGAAGTACTTGCTGATGGTTTGAACGGAAACGTTTTGCCCTGGTTGTGGTGCCGCCACGAACTGATTATTGCCTAAGTAGATGGCATCATGGTAAGTCGCCCCATGGCCTCCCCAGAAGAGAATATCACCAGGCTTAGCGGAGCCTACGGAATGGGTTGATACCCGGGTTTCTTGCGCAGTGGTGCTATGTGGCAAGCTGATGCCCAAGGCATGTTGATACACGTAAGCCACCAGACCGGAACAGTCCATCCCACTCAAGGAAGCGCCACCCCAGACGTAAGGGATGTCGGCGGTCGACAGCTTGTAGGCCAAGCCGGTAACGGACCCGCTGGTCAGTCCCGCCGTATTCTTCTTGGTAGTCGTGGCCTTCTTCACGCTGCTGCTCGAAGCCGCAACGGTGGTCGATGACGAGCTTGCCACTGCGGCATCTGATGACGATGATGCAACGGAACTAGCCGTGGACTGACTAGTCGTTGAACTGCTATAAGTCTCGACCTGGGCGCTGGCCGGCTTAACCGTTTGTTGCTTAACGACCTTCTTCGCCGCGGGCTTCACACTACTAGTTGTCGCGGTCGACTTCGCGGTACTCGTCGCCTGACTGGTTGCCGTTGCTTGGCTACTAGATGCGGCCACTTGTTGTTGCGTGGTGGTCTTGATCCGTGCGCGTTGCTTGGGTGCCTTAGCGGACGTCGTGCTCGATGCGGTCTTCTGCGTTGCTGGTTGGGCACTCGTTACCTGTTGGCTACTATTAGATGCGGCCACACTGGTTGCCGAGGTCGTGGCCTTAGGCGTCTGCTTAACAGAATTCGATGCTGCGGTCGTACTACTCGACGCTGGTGCCTGTGAGCTTTGAGCTGCAGCCACCGTAGACTGACTAGATGATGTTTGCGTCGACTGTGCCCGTGACGTTGGTGTTGCACTAGCAGCCGTTTCATGATGTTCCGTCTGTGGCGCGCTTACCTGACTGGATTGACTAGCGGTAGCCGAGCTGCTTGGCGTCGTGGTGCTTGCCGTAGACGAGGACTGTTGGGCCGCCCGCTGTAACGTTGCAGCGGCTTGTTGTTGGGCCAGAATCTGGGCCTGGAAAGCACTGGCCTTCTGGGTCATCTTTTGACTGGCAGATGACGTCACGGTGCCGGCGTCGGCTGCTGCCGTGGTGGTCGTTCCCGTTTGTGGGATTTCCAACTTTTGACCCACACTCAACATGTCACCCGTCAGATGGTTAGCCTTTTGGAGCTTCGCAACCGTCGTATGATAATGCTGGGCTAAGTCCCAGAGGGTATCCCCGGACTTAATGGTATATGACACACTTTGTGGCTGCGTCGATTGAACTTGTAAGCGTTGTCCGACAAAGATTAAATCGGTATTCGTGTCTAGTGAGTTCTGTTCTTCCAGCGTTTGGATGGAGACCCCATACTTCTGAGACAACCCCCAAACGGTGTCACCCGCCTGTACCTGAATGCTGTTCGCACTAGCTGTTAGTTGTGCGCCGGCTGCTAAGGCTCCGAGAGCGCCAACCACGCCAACCGCAACTTTTGTTTTCTGTTGACCTGTACTCATCTTCACACACACGTCCTTCTATGTCTTAATTTTTTCTGCTGATGCATCCCGCCCCCTAAAGGTGACTCTGCCGGGGACGGTGGTTCATAGTAAATATGAATTACAAATCCATCTTACCACACGTTTTCCGAGTTTCTTGTGAATTATTAAGGATTTATTAATCGATTTCTTTGACGAAACATTCGTTCGATTAAACCGGTTACATGATTTTTATTCCTCTTGAAATCCCATTTTATCAGCGTTTTCACCGGGTCGCCAAGCGAACATTTGTTTATTTTACTATGGCAACCATTCTTGAAATTCCGAGCGGATACGTCTATCTGTGAGATTTAAGCGATTACTTGTATTTTACAAGATTACCGTTCATATGCTTTCTGTACATTACAATTGACCGGTACAGCAATGAACTTGTGAAAAGACGTCCCTGCGCACAAAAAAACGGGAGACCCGCTCCCGTTGATTCGTTCAGCAACTATTCTGATTAGCCAAACAACCCTTTAAAGAAATTCACGATACTGTTCCAAATCTGAACAATGAAGTTTTCTGCCTTTTGGGCGTCTGCGCTATTGGCGAAATCCTTCACACTAGCCATCTTGTTTCCAATGCTGTTCGCCAGATTATTGGCCACGTTGGTCACGTTGCTGACGTAGCTCTTGGTCGTCGAAACTGGTGCTTGTTGGACCTTACTCAGGGCAATAGAAATGTTATTGATCTGCGTCTGCGTTGTCTGATTTGAGATTCCCTGCTTAGCCAGCGCCTTTTCTAGCATCTCGGCAATATCCGCCTTAGTGGCTAAGTCGTTCCCGTTCTGCCGCTGCTTCGCCAAGTCGGAGGAGACCGACCCGACCGCTGACATCAGCTTACCCGGATATTTCTTATCGCTACTATTGGAATTAATGGCTGGTTGGGTGGCGTCAAGGACACCGTTAGCTGCCTGGGTGTTGGTTGAATTCAAGGTCAACCCATCAGTCGCCAGCGCCTTATAGACCCCGGTCAGGGCGGATTCCCCCGAAACGGCCTTGTCAGCCGTTACGGTGATGATCACATCTTTGACGCCAGCCATGGTTGCGACCATCGCATATTGCTGGGAGGTCACCTGCGTGATATTATCACTACCATTATACTGGGCAATGTTGACCTTAACCCCAGAACCCGGGTCAGCCGGAGCCAGAGCAACTGAGCTGATCATGCTGGCATCCGCAGTCCCCGCTGAATTCAGGTATTGTGCGTAATCACTCCCCGTCGCGGTCAACGCCGTGTAGTTGGACTTAACGCCCAACGCACTCCCGACGCTATCCTTATCTTCGCTGGCAAGTCCCGCACCATACACCACGTAGGCCTTGGAGAGCGCCTTGGTCTGTACCGTGCTCCCACTCGTTGCCGAGCTACTGGTACTGTCGGTTCCATTAGTCGTGGTATCGGCTTGGGCGACCAGCGCCTGTGCACCTAGTCCCACCGCTGCAACCACCGTTGCTAATCCGAGAATAAATCGTTTAACTGTCATTGTTTGTCCTCTTCTTTCACTTTTATAGCACCCTGGTATGGACTAAGTATAGCATGGGTTCCAAGCCCGGATACGTCTTTGCCGTGACCTTAGAGGATTCTTATTATTGCCAGAATCGCCGAGCGCCGGCGTATTCTGACGCATATTTAGCTGTCGTCATGGGAATGACTTCCACCGCAAGTCCCGGTTTCGGCGAATGTAACATCTGACCGCTGCCGGCGTATAGTGCCACGTGGTGAATGCTGCCCATCCCATGATTAGATGCAAAGAAGACCAGGTCACCACTCGCGAGTTCTTCGGGAGCAACCGGATACCCGTTGGCAAATTGATCTTGGGCGTCCCGCGGAATGGCATAGTCCAGCGCCCGATGTAAAGCGTAGACCAACCCGGAACAGTCAAACCCCTGCGGCGTAATGCCGCCCCACAGATAAGGCGTGTCGAGGAACTGCTTCCCCAGTTCTAAGAGCCGGTCGCCATCATTAGCCCCGTTCACGTGTAACGTCGCCGCGGTCGCCGAAATTGCGCCTTTACCTAACGGCGTCACCACCTGAATCTGTTGGTCGTTTTGCCCCGTGGTCGTTAAAATCGTCCCTAGCGGTAACTGCATCACCGTCTCGCCTTGTTCATTCATCAAAGCCGTTTGCGGTTGTACCAGACGCACCGTCGTTGTCGGGTACTCGAGTTCTTCATCATCAGTCGTCAGTTGCGTCATGGGAATCCAACCCGGGTACCCACGGCGTTCCTGCCGGTTGGCCTGACGGGTCACAAAGACGTGGGCCCACTTGCCTTCGATTCGGTCCAGAATCACGCGGTCGTTGAACAACGCCTGCGTCACGATGCTATTATCGTTCGCCAGTCGTTCCCGGTCGCTATCCTTTAGGGCCGTCAGCCACCCCGTTAAGTCGCCGTTTTCTAGGTAAGCCTGGTCCGCTTTCGTTGCTTGTGTGGGTGCTGACCAGATCAGCGCAGTCGGTACTTTGATTCGTCGAATTTCCATAAAACCGCCTCCAGAATTCCTTTAACCCAATACTACCAATAATCCCACCAAGTTACTAGATTCTGGGACGTTTTTCGCATCAATTCATGTTCAAAACCTAAAAAATGGTAACGCATTCTGCCACACTACCAAAAAGGACCTGGCACGTCGCCCAGGTCCTTCAATCACTAGTCTAAATTTAAGTACGCTTGCACCACGTGTTCCGGCGTAAAGCCGGCCATTGCGATGACCTGTTCCCCGTTACCACTTGCCCCAAATTGCTCTTGGTCGATGACGGCACCGTCTAAGCCGGTGTATTGGCACCAACCCAGACCATTGGCCATTTCAATCGCGACCCGCCGCCGAAGTGCCCGTGGCAAGATTTTTTCCCGGTAATCGGCCGATTGTGCGTTGAAGCGGTCAAAGCTGGGCAAGGAGACGACGCGAACGTCGTGTCCTTGGTCCAATAACTGCTTCTGCGCAGCCAAGGCCACCTGAACCTCGGAACCGGAAGCCATCAAGATGCCTTCGGGGTCACCCTGGGCATCTGCTACCACGTAGCCGCCTCGTTTTACCCCACTGTGCACCCGTGCAGCCGGCTTGGGCAACGTTGGCAACCCCTGCCGGGTCAAAATGATGGCCGTTGGGTGGTCCGTTGCCTGCATAGCGGCTTCCCAGGCGGCAACGGTTTCGTTACCATCGGCTGGCCGGTAAACCGTCAAGCCTGGAATTGCCCGCAAAGCTGCGAGCTGTTCCACGGGCTCGTGGGTCGGCCCATCCTCCCCAACAGCTAAGGAGTCGTGGGTAAAGACGTAAATAACCGGTAGCTTCTGAAGGGCGGCCAACCGAATAGCCCCCTTCATGTAGTCGGAGAAGACGAAGAACGTCGACCCGAAGACCCGGGTCCCACCATGTAAGGCGATGCCGTTCATCGCAGCGGCCTCGGCGAACTCCCGAACGCCGAACCAGAGATTCCGACCGGACCGATTCGTCGCACTAAAGCGGTCATCGTCGCTGATGGCGGTCTTATTGGAGCTGAAGAGGTCGGCAGACCCACCCCACAAGTTCGGGCAGGCGGCGCTCAGGCGTTGAAGAATCTCATGGCCACTGGCCCGTGAAGCCAACGCATCCTTCTTATAGTACGTTGGCAATTGGTCCATCAGGTGTCGTGGTAGCGTTTGACTGACCCCTTGTGCGAACTGGGCTGCTAGCGCTGGTTCGGCGGTCGAGTACCGCGAAATCTGATTCGACCACGCCTGGTGGCTGGCCCAACCGCGCGCCTTAATGGTGTTCATAAAGCGATCATGAACTGTAACGGGAACCGTAAACGGATCGTTGTTCCAGTCGTAGAAGGCCCGGGTCTTCGCCAAGTCCTCGTCGCTTAGGGGTGCCCCGTGAACCTTGTTGGTGCCGGCGTTAGGCGAACCCGCCCCAATCTGGGTCTTGACCTCGATCAGGGTTGGACCATTTTGGTTCCCCTTGGCAACGGTAATCGCCGCGTCGATTGCTTCGAGGTCTTCTCCGTCGTTGACCCGCAAGTAGTTCCAGCCATAGCTGGTGAAACGTTGGGCAACGTCGTCTCGGCAAGCATTGCTCAGGGGGCCATCTAAGGAAATGTCGTTTGAATCATACAAGACGATCAGTTTGTTGAGATTCAGTTGTCCCGCCAAGCTCGCTGACTCGGCGGCAACGCCTTCCATCAAGTCCCCGTCGCCACAAAGTGCGTAGGTGTAGTGGTCGACCACGTCAAAGTCCGACTGGTTGTAGTCGGCCCCCAAGTGTGCTTCGGCCATCGCCATCCCGACGGCCATCCCAATCCCCTGACCCAACGGACCCGTAGTGGCATCCACGCCGGGCGTGACCCCAAACTCCGGATGGCCAGGTGTCTTACTGCCCAGTTGCCGGAAGTTCATCAGGTCATTGCGACTTAGTGCAAACCCACTGAGGTGCAATAGACTGTAAAGCATGGCTGAGCCGTGCCCCGCGGAAAGGACGAACCGGTCGCGGTTAAACCACTTGGGGAAGGATGGATCGACTCGCAGGTGCCGAGAGAAAAGCACGTAAGCCATGGGTGCCGCCCCCAGCGGCAAGCCAGGATGTCCCGAATGGGCCCGCGAAATCATATCCATGCTCAACATCCGGACCGCCGTAACGGCCTGGGTGTCCACTTCATCAAAACTCATCTGTTCTTGTACGACTTTTTCATTCAACATTTCAAAAAACCTCACTTTAATCGACCAGACCATTTCTGGTCACTCGTTTTAGTTTGATGATATTAAACGTTAATTCTACCGGTATCATCGACGTTGTTCATCGACTTTCATAACTATACCAATCTAATTCAATAAATGCAACCACCTTTCTGAAGGTTATCATAGCGGTATTAAAAGCGATTAAGTGGTATAACCAGTTGATAGACCGATTTAGATATGTTGCAACCAGTTGCGCAAATGGCAATAAAAAAAACGAACTCTCTCAAAATTTCTTGAAAGAGTTCGTAGGTAGACCACTTGTTTGGTTAATGAACTAAGCTTGGTTAGCCGCTTGAATTTCGGCTAAGGTTGGAATTGATGGCATCGCACCCAAGCCTTGTACCGTTAAGGAACTAGCACGTTGGGCAAAGGTCAATGCCGTTTCGATATTGCTTAAGTCTGGCTTTAATTGTGAGCTCAGCGCACCAATAAAAGTGTCGCCGGCAGCGGTAGTGTCGACCGCCTTAACCTTGAAGGCTGGCACGAAGCCGGAGCCGTCCGTGGTGTTGTAGTAGGCGCCCTTACTCCCGACCGTGATGATCAGATTCTTAACGCCCATCTCCCGGAACTTGTCGGCGTTCGCGTCCATCGATGCCACATCCGTGACCTCGATGCCCGTCAGTACGGCACTTTCGGTTTCGTTAGGGACCACCAGATCCGTCACCTTTAAGATGGCTGGGTCAATGGCTGCGGCGGGTGCCGGGTTCAAGATGGTGGTTACGCCATGCTGCTTCGCTACCGTGAAGGCTGCTAACGTTGCTGCCTGAGGCGTTTCGAATTGGGCGATCAGGAAGTCAGCCTTCGCAATCTCGTCTTCGACTGCCAGAACTTCTTCGGCCTTGATCTGTTGGTTAGAGCCCCCGTAAACCAAGATACTGTTCTGACCTGCTTCGTCTAACAGGATGAAGGCGGAACCCGTCCCCACTGTCTTGTCCGTGACAATGGCGCTGGTATCAATACCGTCGTTCCCCAACGATTCGACCATGAACCGGCCGGCCTCGTCGTTACCGACTTTTCCGATGAACCGAGTCGTTGCCCCGGCCCGAGCGGCAGCTACCGCTTGGTTCGCACCCTTACCACCAGCGGCACTACTCTTGTTTTCCGTTGATAACGTTTCGCCGGGTTGTGGCATCCGGGCGAGCCGTAGCGTGGTGTCGACGTTCAAACTCCCTAAAACTGTCACCTTGTTTGTCATAATTGACCGTTCACTCCTTCATCCTTTGGTTGCGTGTAAAACGTTTTACTCATTCCTGACGCAACGTGTGTTAAAACTGCTACACGTAGCGTATCATATTTCGAAAAGGCTTACAAGCACAAATTATTTCGGCGTGACCGGACCGGTACTCTCCCGTTTGCGGAAGTCCACGGGTAGGTCAACCACTTGAGCCGCTTGGCGTCGGTTATGGATGCGACTAATCAAAAGTTCCGTGGCCTGCTCGCCCATCGTGACCACCGGTTGGTGCACACTGCTTAACCGGGGAACCACGTACTCATCCAAGTCAATGTCGTCGTAGCCCAGAACGGAGATGTCCTCTGGCACGGCCAGTCCACGTTCATGTAGGCCCCGCATGAGCCCTAGGGCCGTTTCATCGTTAATGGCGAAGACGGCCGTCGGGTGCTGGGCCAAGACTGCGTCGGTCGCCTGATACCCACCCAACTTGGTCATTGGGGACAGGACGACGGCTGAATCGGCAAGTTGAATGCCGGCCCGGCCCAGTTCTTGACGAAAACCGTTCAACCGAATCGTCAAGTTTTGGGTTGCGTGCTCAGGCATCACTACGGCAATTCGCTGATGGCCAAAGTCAATCAGGTGTTGTGCCGCCAGCCGCCCACCGCGATCGTCATCGATACGGATTCGGTCCAGACTAGGTCCCCCATTTTGGTCGATCAAGAGGTACGGTATCCCGTTTTTCTTTAAGATATTGTCAATGGCCTCACCGGTGATTGAGGCACTCGCGATAATCAGGCCGTCTACGGCCCGCTTGATGAGCTCCTGAAGGTAATAGCCCTCGAGCTTCTCATCATGGTTCGCCCCGAAAATCAACGGAATAAATTGATGCTGTCGGCTCGCTGACTGGACGCCCTTGATAAACATACTAAAGAAGGGGTTGCCCAGGTTCGGCACCAGGACACCGATGGTCTGGGCCGACTTCATGATCAAGTTTCGCGCATTAAAGTCCGGAACATAGCCCATTTCCTCTTGTAGCTGGTGCACGCGTCGCCGTGTATCCAGGCTAAACCGTTCACCCTTGCCGTTCAGAATTTGTGAAACCGTCGTGACCGAAACGCCTGCCGCTTCGGCTAGGTCCCGAATCGTTACTTTGCGTGTCATAGCAACCTCCACACCCACTAGTTTTATTCAATTATACCGCACGCCCCAGTCCTTGCGGGGGAAGTTTTCCCAGAAAAGCCAAAAAGGTGCCAATCTCGAAAGATTAGCACCCCAGAGGATTTTTATAGTTGCTTCGTAACGACAAAAACACCATCCGCTAAAAAACGGATGGTGTCTCGGTTAAGCCATTAAGCCTTTAAAATTTTATCGATAGCGGCCAATTCTTCCGGATCGAAGGTCAAGTTCTGAACGGCCTTTACGTTTTCGTAAAGGTGGTCAGCCTTGGATGCCCCGGTAATCACGCTAGTAACCACGGGGTCATGCAACAACCAGGCCAGCGCCATGTGGGCCAACTTCTGCCCCCGGCTCTTCGCAATCTGGTTCAACTGTTGCAACTTCTTGGCGACCTTATCGCGACCTTGGTCCAAGACGTATTGACTCGACCAGTGAATGTTCACGTCATCGGGAATACCGTCCAGGTACTTGTCGGTCAGCAGGCCTTCCGCCAGTGGTCCGTAAGCAATCACGCCGGCGTTGTTCTGTCGCATGGTCTCGAACAGTCCGTCCTGACTGGCTTGTTGATTCAACATGTTGTACGATACCTGATCAGCCACGAACGGCGTGTGCAGCTCCTTAAAGATCTTAATCATGGCTGCCGCTTGGGGTTCCGTGTAGTTGGAGATTCCCACGTACAGGGCCTTCCCCTGCCGCACGATATCGTTCAACGCAACGGCCGTTTCCTCAGGTGAGGTCTCGGGGTCGAACCGGTGGCTGTAGTAGACATCCACGTAGTCCAGCCCCATTCGTTCGAGTGATTGGTCCAGTGAAGCAATCAGTGCCTTACGAGAACTCATCTGCCCATAAGGCCCCGGCCACATATGGAAGCCCGCCTTGGTCGTGATGACCAATTCATCCCGGTACGGTTTCAGTTCCCGGGCAAAGACCTGCCCAAAGAGCCGTTCCGCTTCCCCGGTCCCGGGGCCGTAGTTGGCGGCGTTGTCGAAGCTAAAGATACCCGCATCAAACGCCTTTAAGATAATATCCCGGGTGTCGGCGTAGTTGGCGGATTCCCCGAAACTATGCCACATACCGAACGAAATTGCTGGCAACTGAAAACCCGTGTTGCCGGCGCGTCGAATCGGCATTTTTTGGTACCGATTTTCATCTGCTACATACATGATTTGCCACATTCCTTCCCATTTATGCCTAAGTTAAAGTATAAAGGAATTGGTGTGGACCGGTCAAGTATTTCACCGACTAGTGCCGGTCATCGCTCAACTTGACCGCCTGTGAGACGTGGCCGTTGGTGGTCGCCAGCAGCTCCTTGGCCTCGGCAATCGTCCCCTTGGTCTCAATCAACACGATGGCTAACGGTACGTTATTGCCCGCCCGGTCAAGCGCCCGTTCAGCGGCCAGCGTCGAGGTCTGGGTCGCCTCGGCAATGATCTTCTTGGCCCGTTCGAACGTCTTGCCGTTACTTGGCACAACGTTGATCATCAGGTTCTGATAAACCTTACCGGACTTAATCATGATGCCCGTTGAAAGCATGTTCAAGACCATCTTCTCGGCGGTCCCGGCCTTTAGTAGCGTGGCCCCAGTGATAACTTCTGGGCCAACTACGGGGGTAATTGGGAAATCAGCGACCTGTTCTAATTGACTATCAGCGATACACGAAAAACCGATGCCCAGGGCGCCCTGTTCCTGTGCAAACCGCAGGGCCTCCACAGTGTACGGCGTCTGACCAGAGGCCGCACTGGCAATCACGATGTCGTTGGTCGTAACATTAACCGCTTTCAAATCCGCTTGAGCTAATTCCGGGGAGTCTTCAGCGGACTTCACGGTGTTGGTCAATGCCGCGGTGCCACCAGCAATCAGGCCAAAGGTCTGGGATGCCGTTAGACCATAAGTAGGTTGTAGCTCGGTCGCATCGATGACCCCTAACCGACCGGACGTCCCGGCACCAACGTAGATCAGCCGCCCACCTTGGTCGAACTTGGGGTACGCCGCGTCAATCGCCGCCGCAATCTGCGGCAACTGCTTCTGCACAGCCCGCGCCACCCGCTGGTCCTCCCGATTGATCGTTGCGACCATGTCTAATGTCGATTCCCGGTCAATGTGGGTCGAACGGTGATTCCGTTGTTCAGTTAAAATTTCATCTAATTGCATATCGTCATCCTCCAACCTGATGCTAAAACACCATTTTATGTATTCGTTTTCATTTAAGCTACCTTAGGTATACCATGTTACAGGAATGATTTCAATTGTCTTTTCGAAAATGTTAGCAAGCGTTTTCATTTCGGAGAAAAAGTAAAGACGATTGGTAAATACCAATCGTCTTTTCCAATTTCTTATTTTTCTAACGCCATCCACTGGTAGCCACGGCTCATACCGGCCGGGTTCCAGACATAGCCGGTAACCTTAGAGTTCCACAACTCCGCGGTCGCTGGCTGGTACAGTGGCACCAAGCCTTGTTGGGTCATCAACCGCTTTTCAGCGGTGACCAGATCCTGGTAACGGGCCGTCGGGTTGTTCGCGTCCTGGTTCTCGGAACGCTTGATGGCCGCATCGTACTGCGCATCGCTAAAGCTCCCATTGTTGTTGGTGTTGCCGGTGCTCATCAACGATAGGAAGTTGATGGGATCGGCGAAGTCGGCACCCCAACTGGAGATGACCAGATCAAAGTTACCGGAGTTCGAGCGGCTCAACCGCGTCTTGTACGGTAACGTATTGATGGTAATCTTCACGTTGGGCATCTTTTCCAATTCCGCTTGGATGTACTGAGCGACCGTCTTGGTCACGGACAGGTCGTCACACATCAGCGTCAGGTTCAGCTTCTGGGTGCCGCTCTCCTTCAGACCGGCCTTCATCAGCTTCTTAGCCTTGGCCAAATCATAGGTAACTCCCTGCTTCACGTAGGCGTCCTTGGCAAAGTCCGCCTTGGTCTTCGGGTTCTGAGTCAGGTTCTGAGAAACAAAGCCCAGGGGCGCCTTCGACCCATCCCGTAAGACGTGGCTGGCCAGCTGTTGCTTGTCGATAGCCAATGACAGAGCCTGCCGCACCTTGAGGTTCTTTAAGGCCTTGACCTTCTTCTGGTTCATCTGCATGTAGTAGGTGGTGCCCCCGACGAACGTCTTCAGGTTCGGGTTATTCTTCAGATTGGCGACCTGGGTGCCGTCCAGTGTTGTCGCATCCAGCGACTTCTTCTGGAACAAACTCAGTCCAGTCGACGGATCGGCGACCACCTGGAAGTTGATCTTTTGCAGGTTGATCTGCTTCTTATCCCAGAACTTCGGGTTCTTGACCAGGGTCCAGTTCTGCGCCGTCCCCTGCCACTTGGTCATCTTGAATGGCCCATCATAGGCCGTTTTGGCACTGGAATGCCCGTAACTGCTCCCCGCCTTCTCCACGGCCGATTTCTCTTGCGGGAAGAAGGTCGGAAAGGCCAGTAACAGCTTGAAGTAGCCGACTGGCTTGCTAAGCGTAACTTGCAACCGGTAATCACTCAGGGCTTTAACCCCCAGCTTAGACGGTGCAAGCTTACCAGACTGCACCTGGTTGAAGTTCTTCACCCCGGCCATCAGGTAAGCGTACTCGGACGCCGTCTTAGGCGTTGCCGTTCGTTGCCACGAGTAGACGAAGTCGTGGGCCGTGACCGGCTTACCATCGTTCCAGTGGTTGGTCTTGCGCAGGTCGAAAACGTAGCGCGTTCCGTCCTTAGAAACCGTGGTCTTGGTGGCCATGGCGTTGATCAATTTTTCATTCTTACCCAGGCGGTATAACCCTTCTTGGGTGTGGTACAACATGGTCAGGCTGGTCGAATCGGCCGCCTTGGAAACGTCCAGAGTAGTGACCTCCGACTTAGCGGACAACTTAACGTCCTGCTTCGCCGCCAACTGCCCCTTGCTGCTGGTCGGCGTCTTGGATTGTCCGCAGGCCGCTAATCCCCCAGCGACCACCAATGCGACACCCAATAATAGTCCAATATGCTTTCCTCTCAAAAAAACTCTCTCCTTACGTTACGACAATTTGGTTGTGTGTAACCATTTTAACTTTCCTGCGCCTTCAAATAAAGCCCCTAGCTGTAATAAAAGCGCTTCCTGGCCCTTTGACGCATTAAATTGAATTCCCAGTGGCAACCCATCGGTCGTGACCGCCGTGGGCAAACTAATCGCCGGTTCACCTGTCAGGTTCGCCTGTTGGGTAAACGGTGACCGGGTCAACGCCGGTAACCACTGGTCGTAGATCAACTGTTTCTGGGCCGCTGGCCGCAAACTGGTAATGTCAGCCATCTTGGCCGCATGCTCCGGTGAGACCAGCGTATCCCCGACCTTAGGCGCCGCCCAGGCCGTGGTTGGCGTCAAAATCACCGGATACTTTGCGTGTAACTGGGCCATCTGCCAGGCCGCTTGGTCCCACTTGCTCAGGGCCAGGCTGTATTCGGCGGCCGACGTCTGGGTCCCCGTCTGGTACAGAGCCCACGTCAGCAATTCCATATCATCGGCCGTTAACGGTCGCTGCAGGCTGGTCGCCAGCTCGCTCATGAAGGCCGCCGTCTCCCCAGCGTTCATGGTATAGTAGCTTTCCATTAAAGCCACACCATCGACGGGACTCTGGATTTCTTCAACCGCATATCCCTGGTCTTCCAGGAATTTTACCGCCTGATAGACCGCCTTGACCGCATCCGGACTGACCGGCGTCCCCACCGGCGATTCAGTGGAGAACCCAATCACTCCCGGCTTTAGGGGGGCCTGGAGGCTGGCCAGGAATCCTGGCTTGACCAACGGCGCCTGGAAGACTGCTGCGGGTTGGAGCGTTTGTAGACTGTCCAGCAGTGCCGCGGTATCTGCAATCGAACGGGTCAACGCAAAATCAATGGCCGCCCCCTGCCAGGAGCGCCAGTCACCAGGACCCACGGGTACCCGGCCACGAGTGGGCTTTAAGCCAATGGTTCCCGACCACGAGGATGGAATCCGAATCGAGCCGCCACCATCGCTACCAGCGGCAATCGGGACCAGACCGGCCGCAACACTCGCCCCGGCCCCACCGGACGACCCCCCAGGCTGATAGTCCAGGTTCCAGGGATTGTGGGCGGGGCCATAGAGCTGCGCATCGGTGATGTTCTTAAAACCGAATTCCGGAAAGTTGGTCTGACCAATGATAATGAACCCCGCTCGTTGCAGGGCTTCGACGAAGAAACTCGAGGTCTGGGCCACGTTGTTCGCCAGAAGCTTCGAGCCACTGGTACTGGACTCCCCCTTGAGCTGCTGGCCCAAACCCTTCAATAATAGGGGCACGCCCAAGAACGGCTGCCCCGTATCCCGTTGCGCTGCTGCTTCGGCCAACGCCTTTTCCTTACGGGTGGTAATCACCGCGTTGAGTTGCGGGTTCTGCCGTTCGATTTCGGTAAACGCCGCTTCAATCAATTCTCGACTCGTTACCTCGCCATTACGGACACGTCGGGCCCACGTGAGGGCCGGTGTGCCAATCCAATCTGTCACTGTCACGCGTAACCGCCTCCTATTAAGAAACCTAACCAACTGAGCACTAATTATATGTAAGTCTTTTATTACAGATTAACCTTACCTGGTTGTAAAAGCGTTTTCAAGTAGTTATACTTAAAAAGTCTTAGATCAAAACTCGAAAGGACTGAAAACTTGATGAATAAGACGAAAAAATGGTTGGTTTTAGGTTTGAGTTTAGGGTTAGTTCTGAGTACGGGTCTCGTTGGTTGCGGGAAATCCTCGTCTCAGTCGACAAACGATAAGGTCGCTAACAAGAAGACCTTGATTGTGGCAACTTCCGGGACCCTGTATCCCACATCGTTCCACGATGCCAAGACTAAGAAGCTCACAGGCTTCGACGTTGAGGTGGTGCGCGCGGTCGCAAAGGGGCTGCATAAGAAGGTCGAGTTTAAGGAGTTGAACGTTGATGGTCAGTTGACCGCCCTCAAGACGGGTAAGGCTGATCTGGCCGCAAACGACTTCGGCTTATCTCCCGCTCGTAAGAAACAGTACGCCCTCTCGACGGTCTACAAGCACTCCTTCAACAGCATGCTGGTCCGCAATTCAGACGACTCTGGTATCCACTCTTGGACTGATATCAAGGGCAAACGAGCCGCTGGTGAGGCTGGTACTGGGTATCAACGGTTAGCCCAACAATTAGGCGCTAAGCTGGTCAACTACGATAACGTCTCAAACGATGTTTATCTAAAGGATGTCAAAAAGGGTAAGACCGACCTAATCATGAACGACTACTATCTGCAAAAGTTGGCCTTATCCGCGGTACCAAATAACGGCTTGCACATTGCAAAAAACATGTACTTTACCACCAGTGATGATGGTCAAGGTGTTGGTATTTTAATGAAGAAGAGCAATACCAAGCTTCAAAAAGAAATCAACACGCAGATCAAGAAACTCTTAAAGGACGGGACCATTAAAAAGCTCTCCAAAAAGTATTACAACGCCGACGTTACGCAAAAGCCAAAGGTTCATATTTCCAAGAACTTCACCATTAAGGCTAAGTACAACGGTCAATAATACCAAGGAGACGAACGCGTATGTTGCACAACTTCTCGATTCCGGGATTCTTTGATGCACCACTCGCTTGGTCATCCATTCCGCAAATCTTAAGTGGTTTACCCATGTCGGTCTACTTAACCGCCGTCTCGTTCGTGCTCGCTACGATTCTGGGGCTCTTGTTAACCCTGGCTCAACTCAGCCACTTCAAGATTCTACACGGCATTGCCCGCGCCTATATTTCCTTTATGCGGGGCGTTCCCATGCTGGTCGTGCTCTTTATCGTCTACTTCGGCTTTGGCGCCAATGCCCTGCCGGCCGCCGTGATTTCGTTTACGATTGGTGCTGCGGCCTTTGTCTCCGAAGTTTTCCGTTCCGCCTTCATGGGCATCGACCACGGCCAATACGAAGCAGCCTATTCCCTAGGCATGTCCTACAGCAAGGTGATTCGGTACATCATCTTGCCCCAGGCCTTTCGAATCGGCCTCCCCGCTCTGGGCAATATCTTATTGGATATGTTCAAAGGCACCTCCCTCGCCGCCATGATCACCGTCTCCGAAATGTTCATGCAGGCGAAAATCGTGGCCGGGGCCAACCAGGACTACATGACCATCTACATCACCATTGCCATTCTCTACTGGCTCTGCTGCGTGGTGCTCACCACCGGTCAAAACTGGTTGGAGCGTCATCTGGACTATAACCGACGCGCCCAGCGCTTCAGTGACCAAGCTTAATAATTTTTATAGATAAAGGGTTGAGACCGCGGTCTCAACCCTTTTTGATTTGCCGTTTGACCGCCGACCAGAGTCGATGGAACAAGTATGCCGTAGCAAATGACACACCCCAAGTCAACGGCCAACTCAGCACTAATCGTCCAGTCAACGGCAGCCCGGCTAAAGCCAACCAAATCAATTGTAACCAAAAAACATGACTGAGAAATGCTCGATACGCATAAGTCGCAAACCAATGAATCACCGCAACCGTTTTACCATTATGTATGATTTGGCGGTACCCCACCACGGCGATACCCAGCACCACCGCGAACGCATATACCGTCATCGAGACTTGGTAATAGCTGATCTGTGGCAGGTGCAGCGGCAGCCCGCGGGCGAC
>DXGJ01000039.1 GCA_019113985.1 Candidatus Levilactobacillus faecigallinarum | reverse complement strand
CACCGGCCACCGCCAATAACCCCCAGCGATACCGGTTCAACCCGGGCAACCACCGGTACAGTCCCCAGCCTAGCGTTCCCGCCACCCCGTACGGTAGAAAGCTCAGAAATACCCGGTCAATCAAGTAAGTCGGTGAACTGGGAAAGAACGCCAGACACCCCAGGTACAGCGTCCCGGTCACCCCCAAGACCCACCAGCCCCGGCGGTAGTTCGTCCCGACCCAATCGGCGAGTCCCCAGAACAGCGGCATCAACAGGATGAACTGAAGCATCATGCTGTTATACCACAGGTGGGGTGCCGCGTTGCCGTTAATAAACTGCCAGACAAACGTGCCTAACGTGTGGTATGGCGTGTGCTGTTGCAAGCCCGGCATCACCACCAGGTAGGCCAGAGTCCACCAGATGGTCGGGACAAACAGCGCCGACCACTGTTGCCGGAGGTACCCGCCATGGGTCTGTTCGGGGTGCGCGGCGTGTAACCGCAACGTCGTGTAGAGGATACCGAAGATAAACGCCGGTGCGGTGAACTTGACCAGGTCATAGACTGCCCCCATTCCCCACTGCTGCGCGACGGTCGGGTGCTGGGCCATCCCAAACCCGATAATTGACTGAACCATCACCAGGGTGCAAGCCGTCGCCTTCAGGTAATCCCCAATGTCCGTCTGTCCGGCAGTTAACCGTGGCTGTGCCATAAAGTACCATCTCCTTAATCACAAAAAAGAGGCCCCAAAAAGAGCCCCCCGTTAAGTCTAAAAAAACGCGTTTTATTGCTGTTGCTTGGTAATTGGTGACCGGAACAACTGATCGACTGGTTTTTCGTTATAGATGAGGTTGATGGCCCGACCAAAGAGTTGGCCCACCGACATCACAACGAACTTGTCGCTCTGCTTCTCTTCTGGGATTCGAATCGAATCGGTCACTACGACCTTCTTCAACGCAGAATCGTTGATTCGCTGGGTGGCATCCCCAGACAAGACGGCATGGGTGGCACTGGCGAAGACGTCCGCCGCACCGGCCTTCTTCAGGGCATCCGCGGAAACGGTAATCCGAACAGCCGTATCGATGATGTCATCGACCAAGATAGCGTGCTTCCCCGCAACGCTCCCAATCACGGCGTCCGGATGGGCGGCGTTCTCGGTCTCACTGCGGTTGTCGATGATGGCGATTGGCGTTCCCAGGAGTTCGGCAAGGCGCCGAGCCCGGCTGACCCCGGCGTGGTCGGGTGCGACCACCACCGTGTTGTCGGGCGTTAACTGGTCCTGACCCTCGAAATAGCTGGCCAACAGTCGGTCACTCTGCAAGTGATCCACGGGGATATCAAAGAACCCTTGTAACTGCGCAGCGTGTAGGTCCAGCGCAATGACCCGGTCGACCCCATCCATCTGCAACAGGGACGCCACAAGTTTTGCCGTAATCGGTTCCCGTGAACGCGCCTTACGGTCGGCCCGAGAATACCCGTAATACGGGATGACCACGTTGATTTTCTCAGCGCTGGCCCGCCGCGCGGCATCGACCATGATCAACAGCTCCATCAGGTTGGTGTTGACCGGATCCGAGACGGACTGAATCAAGAAGAGTTCGTCCCCCCGGATACTTTCATCGATACTAATCTGAATTTCGCCATCACTAAAGTGCTTGATGGTCGCCTTACCTAATTCGACGCCCGCAGCCTCGGCAATCTTTTCAGCTAAGGGACGATTCGAGTTTAAGGCAAACAGTTTCAGTCTGCCCGCTTCGATCTGTTCTGACATAACAGCCTCCTAAAAAGTTCTTACCGCATTCGTTAAGTCTTACTATCTCTTATTATCGCAATTTCCACTAGTAAACGCAACGCTAAACCCCGCGGTTTTAACGACTGGGCATAAATTGTTGCGGGGTGACCCCCTGCATGCCAATCATCGGGTCGATGCCCCCCGCTAGTGCTAACTGTGGCGTTAAGCGGTAGTCGGTGGGCGTCGGGACACTGGACGCCGGCTCAGTCATGGCCGTTGGCTGGGCCTCAGGTGTCGCTACAGCCGATTCCGCTTGAGGGACTCCTTCCTGCGACGTCTCTGATGACGCAGGTTGCGTCGGCGTCGCTTCCGGTTCTGCCGTAACCGGCTCATCTGGCGCCAACACCGCCTGAATCCGGCGCGTCAACGTGGTATGCCGGTTGACCGACAGGTTCTCCACACAGGCTCGAAAGGCTTGGGGCTCACCCAACAGGATCAGCATATCCGCCGCCCGGGTGACTGCCGTGTACAATAAGTTGCGTTGCAGCATCCGACTGTACTGACTGACCATCGGTAAGATGACCATCTTAAACTCGGACCCCTGCGACTTATGGATCGACATGCAATAGGCCAGGGTCAGCCGGTTCCAATCATTGCGGGTGTAGGTAACTTCGGTCTGCTCAAAGGCAATCGTCAGCTGGTCACTCTTGACCTTACTGTGCGGGGCCTTCGCCAGGTCAATCCCGGTAATCGTCCCGATATCACCGTTAAACACGTTATTTTCGGGACTGTTGACCAGATGGAGCACCTTATCGCCGATGCGGAACTGTTGGTTCCGAAAGTCGACTTCTTTGGCGCGGTCACTGGTCTTGGGGTTCAGAATGCCCTGAAGCATCTCGTTCAACCGATCAATGCCGGCTGTTCCCCGGTACATCGGTGCCAGGACCTGAATGTCCGCCGACGTGAACCCCTTGGCGTGGGCCTTACCCACGACCTGGTCGATCACGTCGGCCACCTGGTTCGCCCGACAGGCAATGAACGAGCGGTCTTTCTGATTCTTAGTGAAGTCGTCCGGTAGCTGACCATTCTTGATGGCATGGGCCAACGGAATAATCGAAGAGCCGTCGCCCTGTCGGTAAATCGTATCGAGCTGAATCTTGGTCAGTTGCTTGCTGGCCAGCAAGTCGTGGAAGACTTGTCCAGGACCCACGGATGGCAGTTGATCCTTATCACCAACCAGGATGACCTGCATCCCCACCGGCACGGCCCGTAACAGGACCTTCATCAGGGACACATCGACCATCGACACTTCGTCGACAATCAGTAGCCCCCCCTCAAGGTCCTTCGTGGTCGCGGCATCCAAGTCGTCCTCACGACCCGTAAGCCCCAACAACCGGTGAATCGTGCTGGCCGGTAGGTTGGTGGTCTCGCTCATTCGCTTAGCCGCCCGACCCGTAGGCGCAGCTAGCAGGATTGGAAACGGCTTTTCCTTGTATTCATTAATGTCCAGGGAGAGTTCGTGCATCCGCGCGTAGAGCTGGACCAGTCCCCGGATGATGGTGGTCTTTCCGGTTCCGGGCCCCCCTGTCAGCAACAGGACCTTCGCACGAATCGCCGCAATCAACGCGGTGGTCTGCGACTCATCATAATCGATGTCGGTCTGCTTCTCGACGATGCGCAGTTGCTTACGAATCGCCTCGTCGTTGAACTTCTCCGCCGGGTCCTGGTCGGCCTGGAGCAGTCGGTTCAGGTGCTCGGCAATCTGCCATTCGGCATCATACAATGGCTTGAGGTAGATTCGCTGTTCATCACCCACGACCTTCTGTTGCTTGGCCAGTTCCAGGAGTTGGTCGGCAATCTGCTGCGGGTTCAACCGGACGTTTCGGCTGTTCTCCAACAGCGCCAGTGTCGCGCTCAACAATGGTTTGGCCGTGGTGTAGGTATCGCCGTTGGCCACCGACAGATCCCGCAGTGTCTGCAGGATACCCGCACGAATCCGCTCCGGTCGGTCGGCCGCGTACCCCAACTGGGTCGCAATCTGGTCGGCGCGTTTGAAGCTGACCCCGGTGATGTCCTCAGCCAATTGATACGGGTTGTCATGAATCACATCGAGTGTCTTGGCCTCGTAGCGGTTATAGATGGCCGCCGCTAGGGTGCTCCCGAAGCCGTAGCCGTTCAGTCCAATGATGATCTGCTCCATCCCGTTATTGGTCTGGAGCTGACTGATCAGGGTTCCAGCAATCTTGTCCGAAAGGCCCAGCCCGTCTAGAACTGAATGGTCATTGAGAATTTTTTCAATCGCTTCGGTCCCCAGAGCATCGACGATTTTGGTCGCCGTCTTTTTCCCCAACCCGGGGAAGTCGTCACCACTCAGGTACGCGATGACCCCGCTGCGAGACGTCGGCGTCTCGTTTTGATAATTCTCCGCTTGGAACTGAACGCCGTACTTGGGATGCTCTACCCGTTTACCGGTAAACCGGTAGGTGACGTCGTCCTTGATGTCCGCAAAGTTGCCGGTGACGACAATCTCGTCTTCATGCCAGTCCAGACTGGTCTCGCTGACCTTCACCAGCATGACCTTGTAAAAACTGTCGTTACTGGCAAAAAAGACCGCACTCACCGTGCCGACCACGTAGTCGGCTTGCGGACCGTTAGGCGTTGCCAATAAGTCTAAAGATTCGGTTGCCATAGCCGTTACTCCTTCTTTTGTCCCTTTTCCTGCATAAATTTCTCAATATCGACCAGTCGTTGTTGCCCCTTGGCGTAGTACGCGGGGTCCAGTTGCTTGGCCTGAGCAAAATCAGCCGCATAAGGCTGTCCTTGGACCATCGCGACCAAGCCACGATCGAATAATGCCCGCCCGTTTTGCGGGTCCTGAGCCAAGAGTTGATCATAATACTGCCCCGCCTGGGCCATGTCACCCAGGGCCAACAGGTTCTCGGCGACCACCTGAAGCGTCGCCACATCGTCCGGCTGGCTGGCCAAGGCGGTCAACGCAAAGGCCAACGCGCGCTTGTGATCACCATTGGCCATATGACTCTGGGCAATCATCAGGTAGCCGGCCCCCTTGAGGTCGGCCCCGAGTTGGTCGAACTGGGCAATCGCCTTGGGGTAGTCCTGCGCCGCATAATAAACGTTGCCCAAGCCATAGCGCAAGCGCTCGACCGCGGCCGGTTGCTTGGCAAATAAGCCCAGGGCCTTCATCAAAAGTTCCTCGGCCTGCGCGTACGAGTTCAGGTCAACTAACGCGGTCGCCAGTTCGTAGTAGGGGCCAAAGTCCCCCGGGTGCGTGGTAATCTGCTGGACCAATTGATGAACGGCTTGCTCTGATTTTTGTTTCGCGGCGTCGCGTCCCGGCGTCGTTGGTTTTTCTGTCATTTTTTTATCACCTAATTCTAAATCGTATCGGTTGGGGCGGCTGGTGCCGTCAGGAAACTGGTATTGTTCCAGTCGATCAGGTCGAAGTGGACCCCGTCGCTGGTCTCCAGCACCGTGACACTGGTGTTGCGAATCCCACCCTTTTTCCGCAGGTCTGACAATGGTACCCCTAACAACGCATTGATCAACGCGTTTAAGGCCGCCCCGTGACTCACGATCATCACGTTATCCTCAGGATTCGGGTTGTCCCGGAAAATCCGTTGAATTGCGGGGGTCATCCGGTCGATCACCTCTGGAAAGGTCTCGCCCCCGACCCGGTCAGTCACGTACTTGTCGGGATGGTTCCGGAAGGCGTCTAACTCCGCGGGGAAACGTTCCTGAACTTCCTGGAAGGTCTGCCCCTCCAGTTCGCCCAGGTGGAATTCCTCCAGGCGACTCAGCAACGTTAACGGGATTCGTTGGTGTAACTCATGCCCCACGTGTTGCGCCGTGACCCGGGCCCGCTTAATCGGACTGGCGTAGATGTGGCGGAAGGATACGCCCTTGAGGTACTGGCCAACCTGAACCATCTGTTGATAACTCTCTGGTAATAGTGGTGAGTCCCCGCCGGCCCCCTGGAAGCGGCCCTCCAGGTTCCACTGCGTCTTACCATGACGAATAAAGTATAGTTTCAATGTTCGGCATCGTCCTTTCCCCTGTTTTCGTAATCCCTTCATATTATGCCAGTTTTCAGGACCATTTCAAAGTAGTTGTTTTGAAATCACGCCTTTGGTACCGAAAACGCAAAAAGCCCGTCGCCAGAATGGCCAACGGACTTCTAAAGGTTAGATTAACTGTAACTGACGGCTCTCGTTGTAGGCCGCGTCGATAATGGCACTGCCGAGACACTCGTCACCATCGTAAAAGACGATGGCCTGACCAGGCGTGATGGCCCGAGCGGGGTCGTCAAAGGCGACCGTCACGGTCTGACCGTCATCGCTCAGGTGAACGGTAACGCCGGTATCCTGCTGGCGGTACCGGAACTTCGCCGTGCAATGAAAGTCGTTCCCCCGGTCAATCGTGTTGACCCAGTGGATGTCGGATGCTTCCAAGTGCGTCGAGTACAGGTGGGGGTTATGGTAACCCTTGCCCACGTACAGGACGTTCTTGCTGAGGTCCTTGCCAATCACGAACCACGGCTCGTTGTCCACGCCGTCGCCCCCGATACCCAGACCCCGACGCTGACCAATGGTGTAGTACATCAAGCCGGCGTGATCGCCCTTGACCTCACCATCAACGGTCATCATCTTGCCTGGCTTAGCTGGCAGGTACTGGTTCAAGAAGTCCTTGAACTGACCCTTCTCACCAATAAAACAAATTCCCATGGAATCTGGCTTCTTGGCAGTTGCCAAACCAGCGTCCTCGGCCATCTGCCGAACCTGGGTCTTCTTGACCAGGTCCCCGATTGGGAACATCACCCGGTCCAACTGCTCGGTGGAGAGCTGGCTCAGGAAGTACGTCTGGTCCTTGTTCTGGTCCACGGCCCGTAAGAGGTGGGCGTGGCCCTGCTCATCGCGCGTTAACTGTGCGTAATGCCCGGTTGCAATGTAGTCGGCACCCAACTCCAAGGCGTAGTCGAGGAACGCCTTGAACTTGATTTCCTTGTTACAGATGACGTCGGGGTTCGGCGTCCGACCCTTCTTGTACTCATCCAGGAAGTACGTGAACACACGGTCCCAGTACTCCTTCTCAAAGTTGACCGAGTAATAAGGAATCCCGATCTTTGCGGCAACTTTCGCCACGTCCTTGTAGTCTTCGGTTGCGGTGCAGACGCCGTTCTCATCCGTGTCGTCCCAGTTTTTCATAAAGACGCCCACGACGTCGTACCCCTGCTGCTTAAGCCGTAGAGCCACGACGGAAGAATCGACACCACCACTCATTCCTACAACAACGCGCGTATGGCTGTTGTCTTGCATGGTATCACCATCATTTCTATCAGATTCTGGAGAATCTACGAGTTGAAGGTCGCACAAGTCCAGTATTTATCAGTGTAACGATTCCGCGGTCATTTTGCAAGCCTGGCGTGCCTTCTCCCAAACGAAAACAAGGACTGCCCGCAATCGCCAGGCAATCCTTGTGTTAATCCGTTACTTTTTTTGGAGAATCTCCCGATCCATCAGGTTCTGGAGAATAAAGTGGTATTGTTCCACGTTCCCTTCGGCGTGAACCCCTTTGAAAATGTTCAGCCGGCGGTTCCCCGAGGCGTTGGTGGTTGCCATCTTGAACCCGGTCAGGTCCTTGGCGATGGTGATTTTCAGCATCTGGTTCTTATTGTAAGGTGACGTCGGGTCCACAGACCGTTCCAACGTGTAGTTACCGGCGTTGGAGACCTGGAAGCCCACGTCCTTCAAGGCATAAGATTTAATATTGGGATGGAGTTGGTAAACGTCCGTATCTCCATCGATTTGGCATTCTTTTTCGAATAACACGTTACTTCACCTCACTGGTATGCTTTAAACGGTTCACGATTTCAGTCACGTTGCGAATCAACGCGTCGAGGTCGGCCGTGGTGTTGTAGGTCCCAAAGGACAAGCG
>DXGJ01000038.1 GCA_019113985.1 Candidatus Levilactobacillus faecigallinarum | reverse complement strand
ATTTTTGAATTTGTATAGCCATTCAGAAATATCATGTTTATGCATTTACGTGTCTTCGCGACAACAGATAATATCATATCAATCATTACCAGGCGGGTCAAGCATTTTTTTAAGAAAAAAAACGGACCCTTCTAAGAAGGCGTCCGTTCATGCTGCAAGCGTTGGGAGGCTTCCGCCTTCCACCCCGCCAAATTTTCTGCAATGGGTTTAAACCCAATCGCCACATGATGATTCGTCCAATAGTGCCGGTGTTGATGTTCCGGCGCCGGCGCCTCTAAGTCGAGATGCTCTAAGCAACGAATCGAGAGGCTGATTTTTCCAGTAAATTCATCAATGTCGAGTATCACAACATCAACTTCCTGATTCACCTTAAGGTAATCATGGATATCCTTAACATACCCACAATGGCACTCCGAGATATGAATCAGTCCTTGACGATGCCCCCCGAGACTCACGAAAGCCCCATAGGGTTGTATCCCGGTGATTCGCCCGGAGACCCGTTGACCAATTGAAAACGTCATGCGTTTCTCCTCCTTATATGGTAGAAGTCTTACTCGGTGATCGTCACTTTATCCATCGTAACGGGCGTTGCGGGTTGGTCACTGGCGTCTGTTTCAACCTTAGCAATAGCATCCACCACGTCCATCCCCTTAACCACTTGGCCGAAGACCGTGTGCCGGAAGTCAAGCCATGGGGTCCCACCATTCTGATAGGCCTTAACAATTTCTTCCGGAAAACCAGCATCCTTCATTTGACTCTGCATCTGATCCGTCATGTCCGTATCCTGAACGATGAAGAATTGACTTCCGTTAGTATTTGGCCCCGCATTAGCCATCGATAGGGCACCCCGCAGGTTATACAGTTCTGGCGAAAATTCATCCTCAAACGGATGGCCCCAGATACTCTCGCCACCCATTCCCGTACCGGTTGGGTCACCACCCTGAATCATAAAGTTAGGGATGACCCGGTGAAAGGTCAAGCCATCGTAGTACCCCGCCTTTGCGTGGGTTACAAAGTTTTCAACCGTTTTGGGGGCTTGCTCGGGAAAGAGCTGTAACTGAATGGCGCCCATGGAAGTCTCGATTGTCACCTTGGGGCCTTTGACGTTTGCCAGATCAATCTGTGGAAACTTTGTCATAATTATCCTCCATATCTTTTCAAAACAATTCTGTATCCATTATCACCGCCCAACTGAAAAAATGCAACTGAACACTTCGGTGCTATACTGGAACAGTTAGATTCGAATAGGAGGAATTCACTTATGGTTAAACCAATCACATCTTTACACGACCGAGCCATCGCCCTGCTCGAACAGCGTGGCGTTTCACTCGAAGCCATTGCTAACCTGGTCATCTTCTTACAAAAAGACTATATCCGCGACCTGACTCTTGCGCAGGCCCGGGAGAGTGTTCAAATCGTTCTTCGAAAACGAGAAGTTCAAAACGCCCTAATCACTGGGATTCAACTGGATATTGCCGCCGAACAACACCAGCTCATTGAGCCACTCCAAACCATCGTCGAAAACGATGAGGGCCTCTACGGTGTTGACGAGACCATGGCCCTGTCCATTGTGGATCTGTATGGTTCCATTGGTTTTACAAATTACGGATACATCGACCGTCTGAAGCCAGGCATCCTAAAGCTCCTAAATGCCCACGAACCTGGAATCATTCACACGTTTCTGGACGACCTGGTCGGCGCTGTCGCGGCCGCAGCGGCTGCCCGGTTAGCCCACGGAGAGCCCGATGAAGCCCGCACCCCGGATAAGTAAAGAAACTTCAACAATTTTCTTAAGTTTCACGAGACCAGCTGACGGTGGGGTCAAAACCCATTACAATGTAGGCAACATCATACTTGGATAAGGAGTACCTTAATGGGCTATTTAATCGATTTTGTTTTACACATTGATGATCACTTAGTCAATATCGTGAATACCTTCGGTGGCTCAACCTACTGGATTCTATTCGCGATTGTCTTTGTCGAAACCGGCGCGGTCATCCTCCCCTTTCTTCCCGGAGACTCATTGCTCTTCGCGGCGGCGGCCCTAGCCGCCAACCCAGCCTATGGCTTAAACGTCTGGCTGTTTGTTACTTTGTTCCTGGTCGCCGCCATCGGTGGGGATTCCCTGAACTTCTACCTTGGTCACAAGGCGGGAACCGCCCTCTCGAACCACTCCTGGTTCGGTCGGTTGATCAACAAGGATAAGTTGGCACAGTCCGAACAGTTCTTCCGTAAGCACGGGCCACTGGCCATCTTCCTAGGCCGCTTCATGCCGATCATTCGGACGTTCGTTCCCTTTACGGCCGCTGGCTCACAGTTTCCCTTCCGGCGCTTTCTAAAGTATAACGTCAGCGCCGCCATCACCTGGGTGGTCATCTGCTGCGGTGGGGGCTACTTCTTCGGTAACATTCCCTTCGTCAAGGCACACTTCTCAGCCGTGGTTCTTGGGATTATCGTGATTTCTTTAATCCCCGCCATTATTGGCGCATTACGGGGTCGGAAGCATCCTAAGACACCCACACCGCTAAAAAACCAAAACTTAACAGAAGACGACTAGTCAAAAAGCGCTCAGCCACCTTGGTGGTTGAACGCTTTTTGTTTAGGCCCGTTTGATTGCCCGACGCCCCCACCAATACAGTAGGGCTAGGCCGCCCTCAAAGAGACCGAACGCTAGGACGAAACAGTGTAAAAAGAAAGTATCCGGCAGCGCCGTGATTATCGGATCCAGGCTCGGATCAAATAACCAATCGTTGTTGCGAAAGAGGACCTGGTGAAAGACGATAAAAAAGCCATCGAAGTTCACAGCCATGCAGGCTGCCAGAACTATGGGAATCACGGCACCAACCTGCACTGGCCGCAAAAGTCGCCATTGCTCCGCCCGGTGTCGTAACTGGCGTAAGTACCAGATTGCAGGTCCGGCACTGAGTAGTAACACCACGTGATTCACTAAGAATAGCCGCTTAACGTCGGCAAAATGGACCATCCCCGTAAATGAGGTCGGAAAGTCCCGCATATTCAAGGACGTAACCCAGGGCAATTCTAAGTAAGCCAACATTTGATGATAGTTCTGCATCAACCGGGCCGGCGACAGATTCACCAGCTGGGTAATGTGTAGCCAGGCAATATCTAGGCGATACAGCCAAAAGGCATTAATGGTCAGGGTGATGCTTAGACTGATTAGCGCTAGGAACAGTGCCGTCAGTCCCAGCCACCGCCCCCACCTAGTCACGGGCCCCCGTTGCAAGGTCCCAATCATCCAGTGACGCCACCGTATAGGTCGGTTGGATGGCCTGCCGGGCAACCTGGTCGGGTGTTGAGACCCCTGTATAAACCAACAGTGTGTCCGTTTCCGCGTGAATCCCCGCCAAAATATCCGTTTGGTAGTTATCGCCAACCATGATGGCCTGCTCAGCTGCTACGCCCAGTTGTGCTAGAACGTTCTTCAGAAGAATTGGCTCCGGCTTCCCCACAAAGATGGGGTCCGTCTGGGTCGCGTAACGAACCAGGTCAACTAACGCTCCCGCACCCGGCATGAGTCCCCGAGCCTTGGGAATGTTGGAATCTGAATTGGTCCCAATGAAGGTCGATCCCCGCTTAATCGCCAGGATGGCCTTCGCAAACTTCTCGTAGGTGACGTCACTGTCAAGGCCAACCACCACGTAGGCGGGACGGTCCTCATCAACCGTAAATCCCTTGGCCGCCAATGCCTGCCGCAAGCCAAGTTCACCAATAACGTAGACCGTCCGCTCACCCGTTGGCCCCGCCAGCTCATCAAGATAGTCTGCCGTGGCTAACCCCGCCGTGTAGACGTTGTCCGTGGTCACGTGGATATCGTGGTTCTCCGCTAAGTTCTGCACCACCGCCGCGGGTAGCTTCGTCGTATTGTTGGTAACGAACTTAAAGGGCGTGTGGGCCGCCTGCAAGCGTTCCACAAACCGTTTGGCAGCCGGGTAGCGTTGACTGCCCGCGTAGACGGTACCATCTAGGTCAATCATGTATGCTTGATAATCTTTCACTGATTCCGCTCCTAATCTTCCTTTTTCTGTCGAATGGTAAAGTGGCGACGGCCCTGACCACCAGAGGCCACCGTGACCGTCTTTCCCTTTTGCGCTGTTGGTTTAGTCGTCCGCCGCTCCTCGGTAAACGGATGGTTCCCGTTGGTCCCGTTACCGTTACCATTGCGATGGCGCGAATGCCGTGACCGCCGCCGATGACTACTGCCACTACGGTGATTGCCGGTCGTTTTTTCGGTCGTTGCGGTCGTTTGTGTTGTTTTCTTAGCCGCTGGCTCACGCGTCTCCGCCTCTTTATTACCGTTATTCCGGCGACGTGACCGGTTACGCCGCGGCTTCTGAACGGGTTTGGCATCCTGGTTATGCAAAATAAAGTAGGCACAGCCAAAGTTGCACGATTCGTAGAGATAATCCTGAACCGCCTCAATCTGATTCTGCTTCGCGCCGGCCCGGTCTTCGGCATAGAACCCCTTCAGCCGCAGCTGTTCGAAGCCCCAATCACCGACGATGTAATCGTATTTGCTTAAAATCGTGCTATACCGTTGGGAAAACACCGTCAGGTCAAAGCCCTGCCGTACGTCCGTCACCAACTCATAGCCGTGTCCGTTGATTTGCAGATGGGTCTCGTCAACGCGGACGACTTCCGCACTCGGTTCGCGCTTTTCACGTTGTTCGTCGACTAACGCCTCTAAATCTTTTCGATCCACCGTTTTTCATCCTCTCTATGGTTCCAAGGGATAGTGCCTTCCCAGATACTGGGCAAAGACCTCCCGTAATAAGTCGTGGTATAAAATGTGATTTTCCCCAGCGATTGAAAGTGTTGGGAAAAAGGGAATAAACAAGTAATGGTCGAGCATGGCCACCCGATAGTGCTTCAGCGGCGACAAGGGTTCGCCCCGCCAGGTCACGGCGCGCGTCTGGGGGTCGTAGGCAATCCCCAGGTAAGCCAATTCACCGAAGACTTTGCCCCGGAACCCCATCCCCTTCATGGGAAAATGCCGGAGAAACCGCCGCATAGTCTCGAATTCCTGAACCAGCCGCCAGAGATTATAGCCATCTAGGGTCACCGTCATCACGTGCATGCTATGGGGAAGCACCTGATGAAGCTGTTTTTGCGTCACGATTCCCCGGGGAAGATCGTGGAGGAACAGCCCCGCGTTCAATACGGCCGCCTGCGTCCCCGCGTACTCAGCGATTGCATGCAGCCCCTCCCGCACGACCTGAGGATTCCCGGTAAAGTTGGCCTCAAGCATCACGGGTAACTTGGCAACCCGTTGTTCCGTCAAAATGGTCTCTCCCAGGTCCGTGAGGTCTTGAACCTCCTCCGCGTCTGCCGGCTCTTCCGGTAACGACGCCGTTTCCACCACGCTGGCTTCCTTATGGGTCACGTGGTGCTGGTCGTCCACTTCCAGATCAATCCGACCCACGTACTGGCCATACTTACCGGCCGCTGCCAACAGGCTATGGTTATCCTGCTCGCCATGGGGCAATAAGTGATGGGTGTGGCTGCCAATCACCACATCAATCTGGGGAAAGCGTTTGGCAATCTGCCGGTCAACCGGCAATCCCAAGTGCGACAGTAAGATACAGACATCCGCCTGCTGACGATAACGTTCCAGCAGCGTCGTCAACGCTGTCATTGCGGGAATCGGTTGCCACCCTGCTAAGGGATAGGTCAGGTCATACGGTGCCGTGAGGCCCAGAATCAACACCCGAGTTCCCGCGGCACTACGATAAAGCTGGTGATCAACGGCCCACCGAGGCAGCGTCTGATCATCCAACGTCCGCAAATTCCCCAAGACAACGGGGAAGTTCGCGTGGTCATATAAATGATCCAATTGCGGCCGCATGAAGCCTAATCCCTCATTGTTACCAATAGTGACCGCGTCGTACCCAATCTGATTCATCAGTGCAACGTTCTTTTGGCCATTAGTCGCCTCTGACACAGGGTGGGCACGGTCAACATGGTCCCCCAGGTCCACCGTATAAACCGTCGCGCCCGCGGCTTGTTCCTGCTGCCGCGTCGTCGCCAGGTAGCGCCGAATCCGCGGCCAGTTCTCAAAGTGCGAGTGTAAATCATTGGTGTGTAAGATGGTGAGTCGTTCCATCACGCTTCCCTCCCCGGTACACTGATTTTAATCCTACGGCATCCCCTGAATTCGGTCAAGTTATTGTTTTTCCCGAAACTCCGCGGCTTTGCGCGTCACCATCTGTTCGATCTCCGCCGTGGAGAAGGGGGTGCCAAACGGTACTTTTTGGTCCAGATAACGCTGCTCTGGCGTGTCCACGCCCACGTTGACGTTCTCTTTCACCGGAACTGCGTAATGGTGAATGTGACCGTGAAGATTGATAATCTGGTTAACGATGCCCAGCATCATCGGGTAATGCGTCATGTAGTATTGCCGGTGGTCGTACTTGATCAACGCCCCGACATCGTGGAACGTGTATTTGGGCTGCCCGTGATCGATCGGGTTGTGAGCCGCCAGGTACTTAAACAACGCCCGGCTATCGTGGTTGCCCTTAATTAGCTCCAAGTGGCCGTTGAGTTGCGAGAGCACATCGGCCACCGCCTCGTCAGATTTAACTGCGGGATGTGTGAAGTACAGGGCGATGTCTCCCAGATGATAAACGGTGTCTTTGGGCAGTACCCGGGCGTTCCAGTTGTCAATAATTGTTTGGTTCATGGCTTCGACCGACGGAAATGGCCGGGGGGCAAAGTCGTTGTTGCCCAGAAGATCCTTATGAAAAAAATGTGTATCCGACGTAAAGTATTGCATAGTTGCCTCCTAAATAACGTCTAAGGGTTGTTTCTGCGTTGGCTGTGGGAATTGACCATCCAAGGCCTGCAAGTCAGCTTGATCTAAGACGATGTCTCGTGCCGCCACGTTTTGTTGCATATGACTGACCGAACTGGTCTGTGGAATCGCCAAGACTTGTGGGTCGCGAATCACCCAGGCCAAGAGAATCTGATAGATGGTGGCGTGATGCTTCTGGGCCAACTGCTTGACCACGGGGTTAGTGGTCAGGTGTTGGCCCCAAGCGTCCCCCTGTGCAATGGGCGAGTAGGCGATCAGTGGCAACTCATGGGCCCGTTGCCAGGGCAAGACCGCGTAATCGACGCCCCGGCTCCCCAGATGATACAGATCCTCGTTAGCCTGTGCGTGCGGCCCATTTGGCAATTCCCAGAGTTCATCCAAGTCGGCGACGTCAAAGTTCGAGACACCCCATGCCTTCACCAGTCCCTGATCCTTTAGACGCTGAAGTTCGTCGACGGTCTCGCGTAACGGCACGTTCCCCCGCCAATGGTACAGGTAGAGATCCAGGTAATCCGTGCGAAGTCGTTGTAAACTCGCTTCCAGGCTCTGCTGAAGACGTGCCCGTGAGGCGTTCTCCGGCAACACCTTCGAGATTAAAAATAGGTCGGACCGGTCAAAGGGCTGGAGCGCCTCCCCCACCAGATTCTCAGAGCGACCTGACCCGTACATCTCGGCGGTATCAATGACCCGCGCTCCCGAGGTAATTCCGGCCTGAATCGCCGCAATCTCCGTCTCTCGTTGTGCCGGGCGGTCGCCCATGTGCCAAGTACCAATGCCTACCGTGGGAACCGTTCGTCCCGCAATCGTTAAGTTCTTCATTTGGAATCCTCCAATTTTCAGCTACTTTTATCCTAGCACTTTGTCCCCCTTTTCGCCGGAATTGCGGTACCTTCCTGTTAAAAAACCCATGCACCAAAAAAGGTCCGGAAACCGTCCCGGACCCCACCTCTAAATCTAATTTTAATGTGATGACTCATCTGACTCAATCTCGTCCGTTCCTTTAGTCGACGTGCCGACCAAGCCACTGGCCTTCTCGCGGTCATGGATACGTTTGCCGAACCACAGGGCCAGCAACCAGATGGCCGAACCCACCAGTGCGATTAGTGTGTCGGTCCGGAAGAGCAAGACGACGGCGACTCCCGCCAGGAAGACCAGGACGGCGTAATCACTCAACGGAAACAGTGGCATCCGGAAACCGTGCCCGGTCTCGCCGTTGGCTTGCAACTGCTTGCGGTACTTCAGGTGAGCCACCACGATGGCCCCCCAGATAAACAGGAAGCAAGTCGTGGCCACGCTGGCAACAAACGCAAAAACGTGGCCCGGAATCAGCAGGTTCAAGAAAACGGAAACGGCGATCACCACGGTTGAGAACCGCAAAGCGTGGACTGGCACTTGGGCCTTAGACAAAGTTGACATCCGCTTAGCGAAACGTCCCTCACCCCCGTAGGTCAACGAGAAGAGCATCCGACCGGTCGTGAAGAGCGAACTGTTGCAGGCCGAAGCCGCCGCAGTCAGTACCACGAAGTTGATGATGGAAGCCGCTGCCTGAATTCCGGCATTCTTGAAGACCTGCACGAAGGGACTACTGGTTGGCGAAATCGCCTGCCAGGGGTAGATGCACATCAGGGCTAACAACGAGCCCAAGTAGAATAGGATGATTCGCATGGGAATTTCGTTAATGGCCTTCGGGATAACTTTGTCAGGATTGGCCGTTTCGGAGGCGGTCATCCCCACCATTTCAATCCCCACGAAGCTAAAGAGCACCATTTGGAAGGATAGGAAGAAGCCCTTCCAGCCGTTCGCGAAGAAGCCGCCGTTGAACAAGTTCGTGACGCTGGCGTGGCCGACCGGAGTTGGGAAGTGGACGGCGACCATGTACAGCCCTGCCAAAATCAACCCAATAATCGCCACAATTTTGATAATCGCGAACCAAAATTCCGTTTCACCAAAAGCACTTACCGTCACCGAGTTCAATAGCAGCAGGATTGCCAATAATGCTAATCCCGTCGCCCACTGTGGCAGCTGGGGGAACCAGTACTGCATGTACTGTCCCGCCGCGGTGATTTCTGCCATGGCAATGGTGATCCAGCAGATCCAGTAGGTCCAACCAGCAACGAAACTCATGTTGTCCCCCAGGTAACGCCGGATAAAGTCAATGTATGAATGCACGTTCAAGTCTGATAACAGGAGTTCCCCCAACGCCCGCATCAGTAAGAAACACATGATTCCCGTGATCAAGTAGGCGAAGAGAATTGACGACCCCGCCAGATGGATGCCCTGTCCTGACCCCAGGAACAGTCCGGTACCAATCGTGCCCCCCAGCGCGATCAACTGGACGTGGCGACTCTTGAGCTCCCGGGAGAAGCCCTGGTCGGTATTTGATTGAGTATTTTTCATGTTTACTGCCCCCTTGTTGAAATACATTATACACGTCCCCCGGGGCAATTCCAGAGACGGCCCTGGTTGGTTCGTTAGCCTTAAAGTCATCAAGCGGCGTCATTATCGCATTTTACTCACTTTATTACAATTTAGTTGATTTATTTTCACCTTAATGTGAAAAAGCAGCGGCCCGCCGGCGCAATGCCGGTAAACCGCTGCTGCTTAGCCGATTAACGGCTTATTTCCGTAACCGTTCGATGTCCCGAACAATCATTAATTCTTCGTTAGTTGGGATTAATAACGTCTTGATCTTGGAACCTTCCTTGCTCAAGTCGCGTTCAACACCCCGAATATCGTTCTTTTCAGGGTCAACGCCAATTCCGAAGTACGCCAACTTGTCGGCAACTTCTTGGCGAATCATGATGTCGTTCTCACCAACGCCGGCCGTGTAAACGATAGCGTCTGCACCACCCAGTTCAGCCAGGTAGGCACCCACGTAACGGACAATCCGGTTGATGAACATGTCCCGGGCCAACTTAGCGCGGTGGTTCTTATCTTGAACCTTTTCAAGGTCTCGCATGTCGGCAGAAACGCCGGAGACACCCAGCAGACCAGACTTCTTGTTCAAGATGTTAATCATATCGTTTGGCTTGTCAATATTCAGCTTCTCCATCAGGTAAGCCACCAACGAAGCGTCGATGTCCCCAGAACGCGTTGCCATCTCGATACCAGCCAATGGCGTGAAGCCCATGGAGGTGTCGAAGGACTTGCCGTTCTTGATGGCGGTGATTGATCCACCGGCACCCAGGTGCATGGTGATCAGCTTCAGGTCTTCCAATGGCTTACCCAGCATTTCGGCAGCGCGGTTAGCGACGTACCGGTGACTGGTCCCGTGAGCCCCGTACTTCCGGGCACCAAACTTCTGGTAGTACTCGTAAGGAATCCCGTACATGTAGTTCACTTCTGGCATGGTCTGGTGGAAGGAAGTGTCAAAGACCGCCACACTCAAGACGTTTGGCAAGATCTTCTTGAAGGCCCGGATGCCCATGGCTGCGGCTGGATTATGCAGCGGCGCGTACTCAGCCAAGTCTTCGATCTTCTTCAACACGTCGTCGTCGATAACGGCGGAGTCCTTAAACTCTTCACCACCAGCAACGACCCGGTGACCAACACCGGTGATTTCGTTGAAGTCCGTAATAATCTTTAATGCCGTCAGTTGGTCCAGCATCAATTGAATGGCTTCCTTGTGATCGTTGACGTCCTGATGCGTCTCGAACTTCTGGCCGTCACCATACTTGATTTCAACCAATGAGTTTCCTAAACCGATCCGGTCAATGGCCCCTTCGGCGATGACGGATTCAGCTGGCATTTCGAATAATTTGAACTTCAACGTCGAACTTCCGGCGTTAATTGCAATAGATTTTCCCATGTGGACTTTTTCTCCTTTTAGGCGTGGTCCGTTAACAGGTTTTCTTCTTCCCATTGAACGATTTCCGCGACAAACTTTTGAAACGCGACTTGATCTTTAAATGATGGAAATTCACCAAGCATGACTTGTTCGACCTGCTGAGCCCCGTTACCCGGCTTCTGCAGAATCAGAATTGCCTTCTGGGCGTTAGCATTGGCGAATAATTCACGCGGCAGGTTCAAGAGCCCCTGCAGGTAGGCATTCTTCGGCAACCACTTCAGTAAGCCCTTGGCCTCTTCCGTCTGGAAAAGTTGAGAAGGCACCAAGAAGATACCTACACCGCCCGGCGTCAACTGCCGAACAGCCTGCTCTAGCAGCAAGTGGTGTACGAACGAATGACCGGTCGCCGCGTGAGTCTGATACCCGGCGGCGTTCTCATCAACTGGATAATAACCAATTGGTAAGTCGGCAACGATTAGGTCACTGGCCGGTACCATTAATTGCTCGAGAGCGTCTTGATGAACGTACTCGACCGGTAACTGCTGCAGGTCACTGGACAACCGGGCAATCGCGAGCAACGTATCGTCGTTATCGACCCCGTAGGCCGTGATCTTACCAGCAACCACTTCTTTCAGTTGCGAGATGACCGCCGTCAACAGGTTCCCTGTTCCCACGGTCAGGTCCAACAGTGTCAGGTGCTGCTTGTTGTGCTCTAACCGGGTGACCAGATAGCCCATGATGTAGGCAATCGTATCCGGGGTCAACTGATGATTGGCTTGAATTTCGTCAACCCGAATGGCCTTCAACAAAACCAGTTGAATTGCCCGGCGGACCGTCTCAGCATCGTAACTCTGCCAGGGCGCTTGCTGGTATAACGTCGTTAACTTGGCTGTGGTCGCCTCATCGGGATGACCATCTTCCACGTGAACGTCGCCATTGAGCAGGTTATCGCCCGTTTCGATAAAAGCGTCTAAGTAAGATGTGCTCAGCGCCGCTTGTAAGGCCGTGGTCGATTCATCCAAGACCTTAAAGAGCGCTTCCGTCTGTTCTTGTGACAGGACGCTTCGCCTCCTTGTGAAAATTCCATAACACCTTGTATCCGTTCTCTATATTACCGATTTTTAAGAACTTATTCAAGCAATCATTGTCTGGCCAAGGACACGGGGCGGTCAAAAGTCACCGCGTCGCCGGATGGCCGCACTTTGGGCGAATACCGCGTAGTCCCCTGTTCATACTGTGAAATCAGGCGCCGGGTCAGATGATGTTGGGCGCCCTGCCCCACCAAAATCAGCTGCAAGAGTACGACCATGCTTGTGAGAAATAGCAAGGCCCAAAGCGTCATGAACCCCCGGCGGGTCCTCGAAAATCGACCAGTGTTGTTTCCCATTTGGTATGCCCCTCTCGAATAAGCTGTAGCCAGACCAGTCCCGTTTTCCCAATCGGTTGCCAATTAGCCGCAAGCACATGTTGCAATAATGGCAGATTTCCCGACCCATTCTGATTGCTGAGACGCAACGTGTTGGTGTGATCAACGCTCAATCGAACGGGCTTGTGGGCCTCGGTATGGTCGGTCAGTTCGACCAGGTCCCCATCACCGGCCAGATACTGGTAGCGACCCGGTTGTTCCAGATACGCCAGCATCACAAAGAACTGGGTATCATCACTGGGAATCGCCCGGACTAGTCGTCGCCCCCAACCCACGGTCAATGTCACCAGTAGTGTCGCAATGCCTAAGGCAATTAGCCCCTCGATGAGGGTAAACCCCTGATGCCGCTGCTTCATGGCGTTACCTGGTGAAGCAGCCACACGTCGCGTTGATCCCGCGCTCGTTGCAGGGCCACCCGTTCCGCAGCTGCCCGGCGTTCGAGTTGGGTCACTGCTTGATTGGTCGTCAATAAGGTCAGGGCCACTAGGCTCAAGGCGAGCAGGGCATCCGGTAAGAGCCAGCCCCGGTGGTTGCCCCTAGTGGTGTGGGATGGTGCGTTACGTCGTGATCTGTCTAACATGAAACATGCCTCCTCCAATGGGAAAACTTTGATACCACCAGCAACGCCGGCTGACGCTCCACCAGGCAATCGTTCTACTTTCTGACCAGCCACGCGGCGTAATCACGCAATGGATTTTCGACTGTGGCGGACGCAACTGCCGAGGAATCGGCAGGCTTTGAAGCAGGCGCGGGGTCGGCTTGGCTACGGTTACCCGAATCTGCCGCTGATTCGCATCGATGGTGACCGTTAAGGACCGGTGGTGGCTGATGGCGTCCTGCCGGGCCGTTCGCCAGAGTTGTCCCCAGGCCAGCCAAAACGTCCGGTCGCTCAATGCCGACCGCGCATCCACAACCGGTCGCGCGAGTAAGATGGCCAGCCCCGCAGTAATCGTCAAGACCAAGACCATTTCGTATAAGGTAAAGCCCCTGCTATGCCGACTCATCAACGATGGCTTTCAGGGAGATGTGTTCGCTTTTCGCCTGGTCGACCTGTTGCTCAGTTAGGTAGTGGCCCCGTAAGAGGTCCTGATAGGTCACCGACTCAGCCGACTCGTGGTCGTCCAGGTAGGCGGTCGCCTGGCCCCGGACCACCGTGGTCATGGCCGCCTGGTGAATTCCCCTGGCTCGGTGTCGTTGGCCGTTTAGGTTCGGTAAAATAATCAAAACCAACAACGAAATAATAAATAAAACAATGGTCATCTCAATCAACGTAAATCCCCGTCGTTTACTCACACGTAGACCCCCTGTAGGTTTTGATAAAGTGGTAAGAGCAAGTGAAGGTAGGCCCCCACGATGAGAAGCGCCACCAGGGTCAGTAAAATGGGCTGGACCCAAGCCAGTCCCCGCTCACTCCGCCGAACCAACTCCTGATACTGCAGGTCACTGTAGGCGTTGAGTTCCCGACCGAGTTGGGCCGTGGTGCTGCCTTTCTGAAGCAATAGAATCAGCTGTGGTGGGATATAGCTCTGGCGACGCAACCACCCCACCGGTAACTCTCCGCGACGTAATTGCGCGGCTAAGACGGTCGCCAACTGTTGTAGGAGCGCTCCTTGGGGTAAGCGCTGAAGGACCACCAGCATCTGGCGAACACTGAGACCGCTTTGAACCAGTTGGCATAAGTTAGCCGTTAGATAATAGGCGTAATAAGCCTGAAAAATGCGGCCAATCAAGGGCCACCGTAAAATTCCCGCGGCCCGTTTAAGAATCGGCTGACGCCACCACCAGCGCAGGGCCCAAACGCCGACGACCAGACCAGTACCGCCCACCAGTCCAATCACCACCGGCCAGTGGGGCAATTCTCTTGACGTTTGGGGCGCTAAACTGCTCTGAAGTTGGGGCAAGATGGCCCACTGAAGGGTTCCCAGGAGCAGCGCCATCCCACCTAACAGGCCTAGGGGATAGGCCAATAGTTGACGGAGCCGTTGACGCTGCGTCGCCATCAGGCGTAACAAAGTCGCCGCACTGGCCAGGGCCGGTGCTAGTTCCCCGTACCGGGTCGTCAGCTGCAACTGAAAATACACGTTGGGTTGCAGATACGGCTTTAAGCAGGGCACTAGTGCCGCCCCAGCCGCCAGTTGTTCGCTAACTTGGGCCAAGCTAGCCGGTAACCGGTAATCAGTCGCGTGCAGGAATCCTACCGCCTGCTTTAGCGAAAAACCACTTGTCAACTGGTCGGCCAACAATTGACAGACCCGTGCTTGCTGGTCGACCGACCACCTAACCGTACCGGTAGGCCTGATAAGTTGCCGCCGTAATCTGTCCATTAAGCTGTGCCTGTTCAAGTTGTCTCATCCACCTTTCTTGTGTCGCCTGAGTTGGTTGCCAGAGTTCCGCTCCCGTGACCACGTCTAATAAAACGGCCATTCCTTGTGAGGCCCGGGGAAGGACGCGCTGGTAACAAGCCGCGGTCAACACCTGTCGCAGTTGCTCACCGGGCACCCCTAAATCCCGTAATCGTTGCAGGGTCCCCAGTGCGGTCTGGGCATGGAGGGTGCTCAACACCAAATGCCCACTCAGCGCTGCCCGAACAGCCGCCTGCGCCGTTGCTGCGTCCCGAATCTCGCCCACAACAAAGACATCTGGTCGGTGACGTAGCCCCACCTTGATCAGGGCATCATAATCCATCCCCGCTTGGGGGTTCACCTGAAGCTGAATAAACCGGGGCTCCTTAATCTCAACGGGATCCTCGATGGTGAGGACCACCGCGGTCGTTGCCAAGTGACTCGCCACCGTATACATCGTCGTGGTCTTGCCCGCACCCGTGGGCCCCGCAAAGACCATCAACCCCCGCCGTCGGGCCACCCGCAGAAGTTGGGTCCGTTGTTCGGGAATCAGGTAGTCCAAGTCCCGCGTGTGGTACGAGTAAATCAGGCGCATGACCAGCGATTCTTGGCCCGCATAATCACCCACCGTCGAAAAGCGGAGTTCCAGGGGCGTATCAGCCACCGACCAGGTCAACGCACCGACTTGGGGGCGCCGCTGCTCGCTGACCGCCATGTTGGCGTGGAACTTCACGTACGTCAGAAGTTGCCGCCCGATTCCGGGTGCAACCGCACGCCACAACGTCACCCCTGTGACCGATCGTAAGCTGATATGGTAGCCCGTGACCACTGGTAAGACATAAATATCACTGGCCCGTTGCGCCACCGCCGCCGTCAGTAAAGCCGTCATCATTTCTTCAATCATCCTCTCGCCTCCCTGAGGGTCTATGACTAACTCCGAAAAAATGCCCCGCTAGTTTTCGGTAAAACAAAAAAGCCCGGAACCACCGTCCCAGACCTCTTGCAATAAACCCTTTATTAATCATAAAAGCGGGTGACGTCACTATAGTAAGCCGTCACGATGCTCCGCCGCGTTTCCGAAATGACCAGCCGTAACAGAGCCTTGATGGGCAGCCCATTTAAGGTCGTGTCAAAGACGTGGGTCCCCTGCAAGATATAGCGAACGTCCGTGTACGTTCCGTGGGGGGTCTTGGTCAGACCAATGATGTTGTACTGGCTATCATTTAAGATTCGGCTCAGTTCGTCACCATCGATGGTCCGGTGTTCTTCGTTCAGCTGCTTCTTTAGATAGTCGGTAAAGACCAGGTCTTCCCCACACAAGCGAATAACGTGCGCGATCGTTTTGAGTTGGTCGGCAATCGGCATCCGATTGTAATAGATCCGTTGTGCTTGCTCTTTCCGTGCTTCATTCATGCTTTTCTCGTCCCTCTTACCGTAAAAAAGCTACGGTACATAATGTCGTTCTAATTAGTAGATAATTAGTGTAGATGATTAATGGTTCTCTCAACATTAATAGTGAACTATTTTTTGAATTTGCGCAAGTACCCGCTTTCATTTTAAGACAAAAAAATTTCTCAAGCCACCAAGTTGGTCGCCTGAGAAATTCTTCAATCGTGGGAAAAATCCCTTATTCAACGCCTTCTGGTAACACGGCAGCTTCGTAAACATCGGAAACGTCGTCGTTAGCGTTCAATTCGTCGATTAAGCCTTGGTATTGGGTAACCTTGGCTTCTGGCACTTCCGTGGTGTTCTGTGGGAACATCCGAACTTCGGCAGTGTCCAGCTTGTAACCTTTTTCTTGTAAAGCATCACGCACAGCGATTTCTGAAGTTGGGTCCGTCCAAATCGTAAAGGCTTCATCGGTCGTATCCATATCATCAGCGCCTGCGTCGAGTGCATCCATCAACATCGTATCTTCATCCGTGTCTAAGTCTTCACGTAGGATAACAATGTATCCCTTACGATCGAACATGTAGGCTACAGAACCATCCGTGCCAAGGGACCCACCATGGTGGGTAAACGCGGAACGAATAGCCGCAGCCGTCCGATTCCGGTTATCCGTTAAGACGGAAACCATGATTGCCGTCCCGGCTGGACCGTAACCTTCGTAGGTGATTTCTTCGAACTTGGCACCACCAACGCCGGAAGCTTTATCAAGCGCACGCTTGATGTTTTCCTTCGGCATGTTGGCTGCCCGGGCCTTGTCCATTTCCAAACGAAGTTGAGGGTTACCGTCGGGGTCAACACCACCTGCTTTTGCAGCTTGGTATAGATCACGTGAGATCTTTTGGAAAATTTTTCCACGTTTTGCATCCTGAGCATTTTTCCGACCCTGGATGTTATGCCATTTAGAATGTCCTGACATCGTAACTCCTCTTTTCTAAAATTTTTATATATCCATATAAAACAGACAGTGCTAATTTTAGCACCCACCTCTATTTTTTTCAATAATATCTTGCTTCGCGCCAATGAATCCGGTTACATTGTATATTCATTGGCAGAATCGTGTATAAACAGGGTTTAAACACCCATTAGGCGTATAAATAGTGTATAAAACATAGTTTTTCTAATTTATTCTTGCATAAATACGCATTAATCACTATACTAAGAAACATCATTTCAAAACAAGAGGAGCCCATCATTATGAAAAAAATACTGATCGTCCTGGCGACGACCCTGGCAATCATCACTGGCTGGGGCGTCGGGCACGGTGACTTGACCGCCCACGCCGCCACCGACAACTCGCTAACTAAGGTTCAAAAGAAGGGTGTCCTGGTCATGGGCACGTCTCCAGATTATCCACCTTATGAATTTCAAGCGACCGTGCACGGCAAGACCAAGGTCGTCGGCATGGACGTTGCTGTGGGGGAGAAGATTGCTAAGGACCTAGGCGTCAAGCTCAAGGTCAAATCCATGTCCTTCGATTCCCTGCTGGTCGCCCTGCAAACCGGCAAAGTCGACATGGTCATCTCCGGGATGAACCCCACACCGGCCCGGAAAAAGAACGTTGACTTCACCCACCTCTACTACCAAGGTGGCTACAGCATCGTCATCAACAAGAGTGATAAGGGCATCTACCAAGACAAGGATTCCTTCAAGGGGAAAACCATCGGTGCCCAGACTGGCTCGACCATGTACACCGAATCCAAGAAACAGACCACGAATACCACGGTCAAGGGGATGACGTCAGTCTCCGACCTGATTCTGGCCTTGCAGAGTCATAAGATTGCCGGGGTCGCCATGGAAAAGCCCTCCGCGCAGGCCTACGTCGCCAACAACAAGCAACTTGCCATGATTCCAAGTAACTTTGACTTAAGTGCCGACGATACCAGCGCTGCGGTCGCCTTTAAGAAGGGCTCTACCGCCCTGGTGACCAAGGTCAACCATTCCGTCGACCAAATCAAGAATCAAGATCTGGTCAACAAATCCTACTTACCCGCTGCGGGGAAATACTTAAAGACCAACACCGTCAACACCAGCATGTTTCACTACTGGAAGGCCTTTCTGACCGGGATTGAATACACCCTGATCATCACGGTCTGCTCGACCTTCTTCGGCTTCATCTTAGGGGTCCTGCTGGCACTAGCACGGATGCTCCACGGCAACGTCTTCAAAACGGCGCTCCGTTGGTTAGCCACCGCCTACGTTGAGTTCATCCGGGGCACACCGATGATGGTCCAAGTGATGTTCGTCTACTTCGGACTCGGCCTCATCGTTAACCTCCCCGCCCTGACCTCCGGAATCATCGCCATTGCCTTAAACTCCGGGGCCTACGTGGCTGAATACATCCGGGGTGGTATCAACTCCGTCGACGATGGCCAGACTGAGGCCGCCCGGAGCCTAGGGATGACCAGTACCGCGACGATGCGTTTCGTCATCCTACCACAAGCCTTAAAGAACATCTGGCCTTCCCTGGGGAACGAATTCATTACCCTGATCAAGGACTCCTCCATCGTTTCCATCATTGGGGTCTCCGAACTGATCTTCCAGAGTAACATCGTGCGTTCCGACACCTACCGAGGCGTTGCCCCCATTGCGGTCATCATGGTGCTATACTTTATCATGACGTTTACCGCTTCTCGGATCCTGAACCACTTCGAAAGGAGAATGCAACATGACTAAACCAATCATTGAGGTGCAAAACCTCGCTAAAAGCTTCGGCAAAAATGCCGTCTTAAAGGACATTACGGAACAGGTCACCCCCGGTCAGGTCATCGTGGTCATTGGCCCCTCCGGTGGTGGGAAGAGTACTTTCTTGCGCTGCCTGAACCTGCTCGAGACCCCGACCAGCGGCCATGTGGCCTTCAACGGTGAAGACCTGACCACCCTGGACACCAAGCGGGTCAACGAACTGCGGGAACAGATGGGCATGGTTTTCCAGAGTTTTAACCTCTTCCCCAACATGGACGTCCTCGCGAACATCAAGCTGGCACCCATGAAGGTCAAGGGCATGAGTGACGCTGACGCCACCCAACGGGCCCATGAATTGCTCCAGCAGGTCAACTTGGACGACCACGCCACCGCTTTCCCGGCCAGCCTCTCTGGTGGTCAGGCACAACGGGTTGCGATTGCCCGGGCACTAGCAATGGATCCCAAGGTCATGCTCTTCGACGAACCAACCTCCGCACTCGACCCCGAGATGGTCGGCGAAGTTCTCAGCGTCATGCAGGAGCTGGCCAACCAAGGGATGACCATGGTGGTGGTCACCCACGAAATGGGCTTTGCCAAGTCCGTGGCCGACCGCATCTGGTTCATGGCCGACGGGTACATCCAGGAAAACAGCACGCCCGCTGAATTCTTTGCCCACCCCAAAACGGAACGGGCGCAAGACTTCCTCTCTAAAATTCTCATGTAAATCAGCTAAAAGGACCTCAACAACGGCGATATTGTCCGTTGTTGAGGTCCTTTTTAACTAACCTATCGAGATTGATTAATGCCGTTTACGGCGCATCAAGCCGCTAACCCCCAGTAGACCCAGTAGCCCGCCCAATACGGACCAAAGCGTCGTTGGTGCCTCGTCAGTCTGCGGTAGCGTCGTGGTCGTGGTCGTTGCCGGCACATTGCTTACCGCTACAGCCGTTATGGACCGTGGCGTTGCCGTTGATGCCAACGTCGCATCAGCTTGCCGGCGGCCTGTCGCGGCGTTGCCCCCGTGTTGTAGGGGCGTCGATGTGGTGACGTGTTGACCCGTGACCACCACCTGCTGCGTTGGTTTACCAGTTGGTCGCTGGTTCGGCTGAACACCCTGGTTCCCTGCCCCTACCTCGTCACCGTTCCCCGAAACGGTTGGCGTTTCAGGCGTACTTGGCTCTTCCGGCGTGGTCGGAGTTTCGGGATCCGTTGGATTCTCGGGGTCCGTCGGGGTTTCAGGGTCCGTTGGATTTTCAGGACCGGTTGGGTTCTCAGGATCAGTCGGGTCTGCCAAAACATGGAGTTGGACCTGCTTGCGCTGCCCATCAGCGGTGGTCAACGTCACAGTATAGGTCCCGACGGTGGTCAAATCGGCCGTCGTCAGGTCCAGCGAAACGGTCTGGTCGTGACCATCCCGGTCCGTGGCCGTCGCACCGAAGTCCGTCAGCGTCGGTTCTGGGTCACCCAGGTGCATGGTATAGTCGTTACCCACCAACGTTTGCTGGTTGGCCCGGACCGTCAAGGTGACCGTCTTGGTCAATTTTCCGGCCGTTAACGTAACCGTGTAGGTGCCCGCTTGCGTCAATTGTGCCTGGTGGAGGTCGACCGTGACCTGGACTGCCCCACCGTCCTTATCCGTGGCAAGGGCCTGGAAATCTGTCGCGTCAGGCGTCGGATCACCCACGTACATGGTGTAATCTTTCCCCGTCAGTTGCGTCTGGTTGGCCTTCACGGTGAGGGTCACCGTTCGTTGCTGCCCATCGGCGGTGGTCAACTTAACCGCATAGGTGCCGGCGGTCGTGTAATCAACCCCCTTAAGGTCGGCCGTGACTTCCTGGGTCGTCCCCGTTTTATCTGTAGCCGTTGCTGCAAAATCAGCAACGGTTGGTTGCGGGTCGCCCACATACATGGTGTAATCCTGGCCCGTTAGACTCTGCTGGTTCTTCAAGAGATGGAGCGTCACCATCTTGGTCTGGCCGTCCGCCGTGGTCAGCTTCACCGTGTAATTACCGGGCGTTGTGTCGTCAACGGCACTGAAGTCCGCCGTGACCGCTTGCGTGGCCCCGGTCTTGTCAGTGGCCGTCGCCCCAAAGTCAGCTAACGTTGCGGCCGGGTCACCTACGTACATGGTGTAATCCTGGCCCGTTAGGCTCTGCTGGTTCTTCAAGAGGTGCAGCATGACCGTCTCGGTCAAACCGTCTGCCGTCATCAACTTTACCGCGTAATTACCAGCCATATCGTAGTTAACACCACTGAAATCGACCATGACATCTTGTGGTTTCCCGGTCTTATCCGTGGCCGTTACCGCAAAGTCCGCCAGCGTTGCTTCAGGGTCACCCACGTACATAGTGTAATCCTGGCCCGTTAGACTCTGCTGGTTGGCTTTAATCGTGAGAACGACCGTCTTACTTTGCCCATCCGTCGTGGTGAGGACAACGTTGTGATGACCAGCCGTCGTGTAGTCGATGCCCGTCAAATCAGCCGTCACCACCAGGTCATTACCATAGGCGTCACTGGCCTGCGCCTGAAAGTCAGCGACTGTCGGTTTGGCATCCCCCACGTACATGGTGTAGTCCGTTCCCGTCAACGATTGTTTGCTTGGCTTAATCGTAAGTGTCCCATCCTGCAGCGTCATCTGGTAATTAGGGTTATCGCCCGGTTGAATGCTAATCTGGTAACTTCCCGCTGCGGTTCCCGGCTCACGAACAATCGTGTAAACCACGGCCGCCCCGTCAGCCGGCAAACCAGTCACGGTCGCCGTATAGGTGGGCTCGGTGGTTCCGGCGACCATCTCTTGGTTATCGGCCCGAATCGTTATCTGCGCCGGGGTAATCTGGTAACTGGCCGCCTTGTCGTTGATTTCCCACTCGTATTGACTGGCCAGCGCTAAACCATCCAACCGGTCAAGTCCGGCCTGCGATAACGTCACCCCAACCGATTCGCCAACGTTGGTCGTGGCCGTGTAACTGATGTCGCCGGCCTGAAACTCGACGCGACTGCCATCCGGCAAGTCTACATAATAATTTTTTGCGTCAAGTACCGCTGCGTTACCGGTATAGGTCAGGCTCTGACTCCCCTGAAGCGTTAAGGTCACCTGCCGTTTCTTTACGATGACGATGGCCACGCTACTCTCGGCACCGTATGAATAGGTCACCTTGTAACTACCGGCTACGTTGGTGTTTAAGGGCTTATCAGTATCATAGCTGATCGTCAACTTGCTCAGGTCCACCGCCGCGCCGTCGTCGGTCTCCGCACTGACGAAGTTGTCGGCGGGCGTCCAGTTGGTTCCCGTAAAGATAGTGGTGTCCTTGACCTTGATGTTCGGGTCATCCAGAACTACCGTGTAGTCGCCGGAATAGGCCGTTGTCTGCCCGTCCACCGGTAAGGACCACTTAAACGTAAAGCGTTTGGTTCCCGCGGTAACCACGAACCGACCGTCCTGCAAGCTGACCGTCCCGTCGGCACTGGTGATGTCACTAATGACCAGATTATCCGTGGTCAGCTCGCCCAAGTTTAACGTGAAGAGGTTGTTCAACCGAATGTTTTCCGAGTCCGTAAACTTGGTGACCATCTCCTCGTGGGCAATCGCGTTGGCCACACTGGGGCCCGTCAGGCTCGTGATTTGGTTATACGACAGCGCATCTTGCCCCAACGTCGTCCCGGCCTGAAAGCTGGCCGCCGTGAGTTCGTTCCCGTAAAAGGCCTGCGTCCCCACCTGCTTGACCGTCCCCGGAATCGTGAGGGCACCAGTCAGATGGTTATAGATGAAGGCACCGTTGCCAATCTGGGTCAGGCCATCGTTTAAGGTGATACCTGTCAGTTGGTTACCAGCAAAGGCAAAATCACCAATCGTTTTTAACCCTGCCGGGGTGGTCAGATTCTGAGAAATCCCGGCGTATTCAAAGGCCCCCGTGCCAATACTTTGAAGACTGGCTGCCCGGCTAAAGTCGACCGTCTTTAAATTACCATCATAGGTAAAAGCGTGGTCCCCAATGCTGGTCAGACCACTCCCTAAGGTTACCTGAGTCAAGGCGTTGTTGGATAAAAAGGCGTTTTGACCCAGCGTCACCAGGCTGTCTGGCAGGTTCAACGTTTGCAGGCTAACATCATAAATAAACGCCCCATCACCAATACTGGTCAGCTGACTGTTCGGTGCGAAGGTTAGCGTCGTCAAATTATGATTATTAGCAAAGGCGTTGAGGCCAATCGTTTGAATGTTTGCCGGAATCGTTAAGGACGTCAGCGGATCATTTTCAAAGACGTGGTCGCTTAAGCTGGTCAGCTGAGTGGCCTTGCTCAGGTCCACGCTGGTCAGGTTTTCGTTACTGGCGAAGGCCGTCTCTCCCAGACTGGTCAGGCTCGCCGGTAAGGTCACGTGGCTGATTTTGCTGTAGGTGAACGCCGACTGGCCAATGGTGGTCACACTATCCGGTAAATCCAGACTGGTAATGCCCGTCGCCACGAAGGCCTCCCGCCCGATGCTCACCAAGTCATTGGCATTCGAGAAATCGACCATGGTTAGGTTGTTCAAGTAGGCAAACGCGGAATTGCTGATTGTCTGAAGCCCCTGGTTAAAGATCACGCCAGTTAGGTTATTGGTCAGGTTAGTCGCCGAAGCAAACGCGGCCTCACCAATGGTGGTCACGGTGTAGGTCTTGCCATTGAGCGTATAGGTCGGTGGTAAATTCAGGGTTCCGCTGACCTGCTGGTTCACGCCCGTGATGGTGGCCGTGGTATCAGCATCGTTGGTCGTCCAGTTAAAAATGCTGCTATCGGTATAGTCGACTGCACTGGCTTTTTCCGCAACGGCCCGACCGGCGGCAGGTGCCTTGGCCGGTGATGGCACGATTAGCGCGTTCCCATTAGCATCATCCGCCTGATCCTTTTCGGTTGATACCGTGGCATCCGTTGTTTTGGTCCCCGGTTCTTCAACATCTTGCACCAGGTCCGGATTAGTCACTCCCGTCGATTCAGTTGCCGCCTCACTGGTCTGACTACCCGTGGTTGTCTCAGTCTGTCCTTTCGTTGCCGTTCCCGCCGGCGTCTCACTATCGGCATCTTTTCCCGTATCTATCGTCGCCGGGTCAGTAGTCTCATCCGTTGACGCCGCTGTTTCGGTAGTCGTTTCTGTGTCACTGGCGGTCGTTGCCCCAACACCCGTCGTCGGCGTGGTCGTTCGTAACGTCGTCGTTGTCGTGTCGTCAGTCGCGGCTTTAACACTTGTCGCAGATGAATCACTCGCTGTGTTTACCGCTACATCCGCCTTGGCCGTAATGGTGGTCGTACTCACACTCAACGTTGCTAACGTCAGTGCCGCCAACCAGTATTTCGTTTCGCGTTTTTTTGTCATCTGTCGTGTCCCGACCATGGTAATCCCCCCAGGATAGTGCGCGCTATGCGATTTCCTCAATATTTAATACTTAATATTTTAGCCATTTATGCCATTTATGCAACCAATATCTACAGGTGGTGCGCTATTAACGCTTAAAACAGTGTATTATGGCGATTGGTAACAGTTAAATTTAAGTTTATAGAATAAACTTTTCATTTCTAAAAAACCGCTAAATTGGCGTTTTGCGAGGTTCAATCACCTGAACCAACTTGGTTGGGTGCTTTTTCGTTTTTTGTTGGGGATTGATGAAAAATACCATGCTCCCCTAATAGTCACGCAATAACATGAAGCCCTGCGGAACTCTATTGGATGACGAGCACCCTAAAACGGCTCATCCCTAGTAGTGTCGGGGATGAGCCGTTATCGGTCTATTCTACTGTTATTAGTGTTACTTCAAGACTGCGAAACCACCAGTCCAGCCAATCTTTTCGCCGGCTGCCAGGGTCATCTGTAAGAAGCCGAAGCTTTCGAGTTCGCGGGCCCGTTTCAGGGAACCGGCATCCACGAAGTTCACACCACTATCGGTCAGGGCATCCGCTAAGGCCTGCTTAGCCTCGGCGTGATCGGAAGCCGCCATGACCGTCGTGGGCTCCTTGCCAGCCACGTTACGGCTTTGCAGAGTTGCCGCGAAGGTGGTGTTAAAGGCCTTGACCACCTTGGATTCAGGTAAAGCAGTGGCTAGTTGCGCAGCTGCGGAGCTGTCGGCTGGGACGACTAATTCATCCCAAGTATCGAAGTTCAGGGGGTTCGTGATATCAACCACGACCTTACCAGCCAGAGCCGCCTGATTGGTCTTCGCAATGGAAACGGCCGCCGCATACGGCACTGCTAAGACCACGATTGCCCCTAAGTCGGTCACGGGGTCACTCTGGTCGATAAAAGCTACCTGGTTACCACCCTGCTTAAAAACGTCACCGATTGCTTGACCCATGTTTCCTTTACCAAAAATCGTCACTGCTGTCATAAGAATTACCCCCTGATTAATTTGTATTAATTTTAAGTACACTTTTAAGATAGTTCTTTTCTTTTCGTTTGTCAACTCAGATAACTCAGGATTAAAAAATAGTCTATTTACCTGATTTATCTTAAAAAGTGTTATAAAATATAATACAGAAATACCAAGGAGGCCATCTCATGGCAAATACACAGTTCAGTGATACCATCCACGTTCTGGTCTACATCGCCTACTTCCAGGGCCAAAAGATGACCAGTGCGGAGATTGCCAGTAGTCTGGAAACATCCCCCAGTCTGATTCGCAAAATCATGGCAACCCTCAAAAAGACCGACCTACTG
>DXGJ01000005.1 GCA_019113985.1 Candidatus Levilactobacillus faecigallinarum | reverse complement strand
GGTGGCGGAATTGGCAGACGCACAGGACTTAAAATCCTGCGGTCAGTGATGACCGTACCGGTTCGATCCCGGTCCTCGGCATTTAACTGAATAGTTATTATTTGCACCCATAGCGCAATTGGATAGAGTGTCTGACTACGAATCAGAAGGTTGTAGGTTCGACTCCTACTGGGTGCATTTTTGTTGCTCATTTATGAGCAACTATCGGGAAGTAGCTCAGCTTGGTAGAGCACCTGGTTTGGGACCAGGGGGTCGCAGGTTCGAATCCTGTCTTCCCGATTGACCAACGTTACATGGTCTGTGTTACAAAGCTTATAGCAGGTTGTTATCGGGAAGTAGCTCAGCTTGGTAGAGCACCACGTTCGGGACGTGGGGGTCGCAAGTTCAAATCTTGTCTTCCCGATTTTTTAGACCTTAAATACTGACCTTATCTAGGAGGTCCTGGTTTTCCATCGAATTGTTTGGAAGCCGGGGCCTTTTTTGGTATTATGGATTACCAGGGCTTTCCCGGTGATTTGGGCCATTGGCCGTCTCTAAATGGCGGTCTAAAGACAAATCCATTGCTTTTTTGTGGGAAGTTCGTATAATATTAGTCAACATTAGTCAAGAAAACTGCGTAAAGGGGTGACGATAATTGGAGAATCAGAATATTTCGGATATTATTGAAGCTTACCTGAAACAGATCTTGGCAGAGTCCCAAGAAGTTGAGATCCGACGCTCAGAGATTGCGAATCATTTTAACGTGGTACCGTCACAAATCAACTACGTGATCAAGACCCGGTTTACCATCCAAGACGGGTACGTTGTGCGGAGTAAACGGGGCGGCGGCGGATACATTCGAATCGAGAAGGTTAAGCTACTCGATAACCTGGATTTTATTGATTCGTTAGTAACGGCCGTGGGTGACCAGATTTCTCGTCACGATGGACTTGCAATTGTTCGGAGCTTGTTCGAGGCGGAGACCATTAACCGCCGGGAGGCCAACATCATGTTGGCGGCCATCGACAAGAGCGCGATTAATACGGGTAGCCGTGAGGTGGATGAACGGATTCGTGCGCAGGTGCTGATCTCAATCTTGGACCATTTACGTTACGAGAGTTAAGAAAGTGAGGAGTTGCAATGGATAACCTATTTACGCCGAGTGCCAAGAGTGTTTTAGTCTTAGCGCAGGAACAGGCAAAGTATTTTAAGCATCAAGCAGTGGGGACTGAACACCTACTGCTGGCCCTCACCATTGAAAAGAACGGGATCGCCAATAAGGTTCTGCAACAATTTTCCGTCACGGACGACGATGTGCGTGAAGAAATCGAACGTTTCACGGGTTATGGTACGTTAGCTGGCGGTGACCAGGACAGCTATTTACCATACTCACCTAAGGCTAAGGCGATGTTAGCCCTGGCTGGTGATGAGGCAAAGCGGTTAGGCGCCACCAAGATTGGGACGGAACACCTCTTATTGGCTCTGTTAAGCGACGAGACTATTCTTTCATCACGCATCTTAAAGAACTTGAACGTTGATTTGACCAGCGCTCGGAAAGTGGTCCTACGTAAGCTGGGGATTGCGGATACGCCTAAGCGGCGGAATGATGCCCGCTCACGGCGGAATGCGCCGCAGGGTGGCACACCAACGCTGGATTCTTTGGCCCGGGACTTGACCCAGGCTGCCAAGGAAGGCCGCATGGATCCAACGGTGGGTCGTGATAAGGAAGTTAAGCGGGTCATCCAGATTCTGAGTCGACGGACTAAGAACAACCCCGTTCTGATAGGGGAACCTGGGGTCGGGAAAACGGCGATTGCTGAGGGCTTGGCCCAACGTATCGTGGCCGGCGACGTTCCGGAAGATATGCAACAGAAGCGGCTGATGATGCTCGATATGGGGTCATTAGTTGCCGGGACGAAATACCGTGGTGAATTTGAAGACCGGTTAAAGAAGGTCATTGAAGAAATCTACAACGACGGACAGGTTATCCTGTTCATCGATGAGCTTCATACCCTGATTGGTGCTGGTGGGGCTGAGGGCGCCATTGATGCTTCCAACATCTTGAAGCCAGCGTTGGCTCGAGGTGAGCTCCAAACTATTGGGGCCACGACCCTTGATGAATATCAGAAGTATATTGAATCAGATGCTGCGCTGGAACGCCGGTTTGCGACCGTCCAAGTCAACGAACCGACCAGCGACGAAGCCCTGCAGATTCTACAGGGGCTCCGGCCGCGGTATGAGGATCATCACCACGTGAACATTACGGATGAGGCCTTGAAACAAGCCGTTAAGTTGTCGGTTCGCTACATTAGTGAACGCTTCTTGCCAGATAAGGCCATTGATCTGATGGACGAAGCCGCCGCTAAGGTGCGTATTGACCAGATGGATAAGCCAACCGCGGAATCCAAGCAGGCACAGGAATTAAGCCAGCTAGCTGCGGATAAGGATGCCGCTATTGAACAACAGGACTTCGAGAAGGCCGCCCAGTTGTGGACCCGAGAGATTCAGTTGCGGAACAAGATCGAGGCTCGTAAGGCTAAGGCAGCGGAACAACCGGATGACCAGAAGCACTATGTACTGAACGTGACTGGTGAGGATGTGGCTCAGGTCGTCGCCGAGTGGACGGGTGTACCGTTGACGCAGCTGAAGCAGACCGATGCCGACCGGTTGGTCAACCTTGAAAAGATTTTGCATCAACGGGTGATTGGTCAAGAAGAAGCCGTTTCGGCGGTTGCTCGGGCGATTCGACGGGCCCGTTCTGGTCTGAAGGACCCCAACCGGCCAATTGGATCGTTCATGTTCCTGGGACCGACTGGGGTTGGGAAGACGGAATTAGCCAAGGCTTTGGCCGATGCCATGTTCGGTTCCGAAGATAATATGATTCGGGTCGACATGAGTGAGTATATGGAAAAGTACTCGACTAGTCGGCTGATCGGTTCGGCTCCCGGATACGTCGGGTACGACGAAGGTGGCCAGTTGACCGAAAAAGTTCGGCAAAAGCCATATTCTGTGGTGCTGTTTGATGAAGTTGAAAAGGCCCATCCGGACGTCTTTAACCTGTTGCTACAGGTCTTAGATGATGGTTACCTGACCGACTCGAAAGGTCGCCGGGTTGACTTCCGGAACACGATTCTCATCATGACCTCTAACTTGGGGGCTACCAAGCTGCGGGATGAAAAGACCGTTGGTTTTGGCGCTGAAGACGTGGCCAATGATTACAGGGCAATGGCTAGCACCATTCGTCAGACCTTGAAGCAATCCTTCCGGCCAGAGTTCTTGAACCGGATTGATGAGACCGTCATCTTCCATGCCCTGAAGAAGCCAGAACTTCACCAAATCGTGAAGTTGATGGCTCAGAAGATCGTCAAGCGGGTCGCGGAACAAGACATCAAGTTGAAGTTTACGCCGGCTGCTCTGGATGCAATTGCCAAGGATGGTTATGATCCAGAATATGGGGCACGGCCACTGCGTCGGGCCTTGCAGACCCAGGTTGAGGACCAACTGAGCGAAGCCATGTTATCGGGTGACGTGAAGGCCAACGATCAAGTGACGATTGGCGCCACGAAGGGGAAGGTCACGGTGAATGCCAAGCCGTTGACCGCCAAGAAGGCCGTTACGAGTCACTAAGACGTCATGAACCTGCAAGTTAAATTGAAAAACGGCGTCGCAAACCCAGCAAACCGGGTGTGCGACGCCGTTTTAAGTTTGACGAACCCGCCAGCTGTGGTACACTGACAACAGTTTAGATAGGAAAGGAACGGAGCAGGATGAAACGAAAAGAGCAGCTGACGCAAACACACACAGCAATCCTGGCCGCGGCTCGGCAACAATTCTTGACGCAGGGGTATCAGGCAACGTCGACGCGCGAGATTGCCAACCAGGTAGGCATCACCCAGCCAGCATTGTACCATCACTTCAATGATAAGGAGGCCATTTTTTTGGCCGTGGTCGATGAGGTGGGGCACGAAGCCCAGCTGGGGATGAACCGGGTAATCTCGGAGGTGGCGGATGGCAGCCTGACCGATCCGGTCGAGGCTTTAGCGAAGGTGACAGAGGTCTTGATGGCCGTTCACCCGCGGGACGTCTTCACGGTCATCCACGGGAGCTTTCGGTTCCTACAGCCCAGCAATAAGGGGAAGCTGGGTCAACTGTTCGCTCAGGACTATTTAGCACCATTGGAACACTTCTTTAGTCTGGATATCGTGACGCTGCAGGGGGATTTGACGCCCCAGGAAGCCGCTTCCTTCTATTTAACCAGTCTGAGTCCGCTCTTTAACGACTTCCACCACGTCGGTCCGGCCGATGCTTCAAAGCATCAGCAAGTCGTGACCCTGTTGCGGCTAATCCTATTTGGGATTGCCGTTAAAAAATAAACGTTTATCATTGACAATTTAACGCAGTTTTAGTACTATATCATTTGTATGCAACTGTGAACTGAAATCGGATGGGCTGATCTATTGTCCAGTCACATCCCTTATAAGAAGCCAAAAGCAAATTTTGATTTGTTTTTGGATTTTTTTTGCCAAAAAACCGGGTGGAATAGTAATTGTAATCAAATTGTAACATTCGGTTTGGCCAGTCACAGAATAAATAGGAGAGGTGAACAACTTGGCAGGACACTTAGTGAAATACGGGAAACACCGTACGCGTCGTAGCTATTCACGGATCAAGGAAGTTCTTGACTTACCAAACTTGATCGAGATTCAGACCAATTCCTATAATTGGTTCCTCGATGAAGGGTTACGTGATATGTTCGATGACATCATGCCAATCGAGGATTTTCAGGGAAACCTTTCGTTAGAGTTTGTTGATTATCAATTATTGGATCCTAAATATTCGGTGGATGAGGCGCGGGAACATGACGCGAACTTCTCAGCACCGTTACACGTCACCTTACGTCTAACGAACCACGAAACTGGCGAAATCAAGTCTCAAGATGTCTTCTTCGGCGACTTTCCATTAATGACGCATCAAGGTACCTTCATTATTAATGGGGCGGAACGGGTAATTGTTTCTCAATTAGTTCGTTCGCCAGGGGTTTACTTCAACGAAGACACGGATAAGAACGGCCGGACCATCTTTGGTGCCACGGTCATTCCTAACCGGGGTGCTTGGTTGGAATTTGAAACCGACGCTAAGAACATCTCCTACGTTCGAATTGACCGGACGCGGAAGATTCCAATGACTGAATTGGTCCGGGCCTTAGGGTTCGGTTCTGATGACGAAATCTTGGACATCTTAGGCGACAACGAGAGCCTGATGGCAACGTTGGAAAAGGATATCCACAAGAATACCGATGACTCTCGAGTTGAGGAATCCTTGAAGGACATCTACGAACGCCTACGTCCCGGCGAACCTAAGACGGCCGACTCTTCACGGAGTTTACTGACCGCTCGGTTCTTCGATCCTAAGCGTTACGACATGGCCCCCGTTGGTCGTTACAAGACCAACAAGAAGCTGAGCCTAAAGACTCGTTTATTGGGCCTGACCTTAGCCGAAACGTTAGCTGACCCAGATACTGGTGAAGTGATCGTGCAGAAGGGCACCACGGTTGATAAGGACGTCATGAAAGACTTGGCCCCTTACCTGGACCGCGACGACTTCAAGATGGTGACTTTCCAACCATCTGATGAAGCGGTCGTAACGGAACCCCTTAAATTACAAATCATCAAGGTCCAATCACCTGATGACCCAGAACAAGAAGTTCCAGTGATTGGGAACGGAAACATTGACTTGAAGCTGAAGCACATTCGTCCAGCCGACATCATCGCTTCCATGAACTACTTCTTCGACCTACAGGTGGGTATCGGCAATACCGACGATATCGACCACTTGGGTAACCGGCGGATTCGTTCCGTGGGTGAACTCCTGCAGAACCAATTCCGGATCGGGTTATCCCGGATGGAACGGGTTGTTCGTGAACGGATGTCCATTCAGGATGCTGCGACGGTTACGCCACAACAACTGATCAACATTCGACCAGTGGTGGCCTCAATCAAGGAATTCTTTGGGTCATCCCAGCTGTCACAATTCATGGACCAGACCAATCCATTGGGTGAATTAACGCATAAGCGTCGGCTGTCAGCCTTAGGGCCTGGTGGGTTGACGCGTGACCGGGCCGGTTATGAAGTCCGGGACGTGCACTACACCCACTATGGTCGGATGTGCCCAATTGAAACGCCTGAAGGTCCTAACATCGGGCTGATCAACAGTTTGTCCAGTTATGCGCGGGTTAACAAGTATGGCTTCATCGAGACGCCATACCGTCGTGTCTCCTGGGATACGCACAAGGTTACCGACAAGATCGATTACCTGACTGCTGACGAAGAAGATAACTACGTGGTTGCCCAAGCCAACACGCCGTTAACTGATGATGGTTCTTTCGATACGGACACGATTATGGCCCGTGCGAAGTCCGAAAACATCGAAACTACGGCGGAACGGATTGACTACATGGATGTTTCGCCTAAGCAAGTTGTTGCTGTGGCGACGGCATGTATTCCTTTCTTGGAAAACGATGACTCCAACCGGGCGTTGATGGGGGCCAACATGCAACGGCAAGCTGTGCCATTGCTGAACCCACATGCACCATTAGTTGGGACGGGTATCGAATACAAGGCGGCCCATGACTCTGGGGTTGCTTTGATCAGTGAACACGATGGGACCGTTGAATACGTAGATGCTCGTGAAGTACGGGTTCGGCGTGATGACGGTGCCTTGGACACTTACAAGTTGATGAAGTTCCGCCGGTCTAACGGTGGGAAGAACTACAACCAACGGCCAATCGTTAAAGTCGGCGATCACGTTGACAACGATGAAGTCTTAGCTGATGGTCCTTCCATGGAAAATGGGGAACTGGCCTTAGGTCAAAACCCATTGG
>DXGJ01000037.1 GCA_019113985.1 Candidatus Levilactobacillus faecigallinarum | reverse complement strand
AAAACCAGCACCAATAAGGCCACGATGAACGAAAACCACCTTCCCCGTAAGTATACCGGGAAAGGTGGTTTGTTTCATGCAATGGTTACGAGGATTGAGCGAAGCGAAAACCTCAGAGAGTTTTTTGTGGATGGGGGTGGTCGCTGCGCTGCGCCGGAACCGCGGCACCGTGGTGGGCACGACTAGGAAGCCTCGAAAGTCACGAGTCTCCCTAGCTCGGCCTTGGTCTAAGCCGAGCAGTTCTCTCGGCTAAGACCAACGACACCACGGTGCCGCAAACCGGCTCCGCTCCGCTGACAGTTTGTTGTGGATGCGACACTGGTTGTTGGACAGTGCTGAATGTTGCCACTGGGTCGTTGTTGCGTGATTACTATTGCAGTCGTAGTTGTGGCTAGTCGCTTCACTAATGGTCGTGGAATTGGCAACGATGGGTAAACGGGGGGAAAATAGGATAATTATATTTGGGTGCGTGACTTGCTGTTGCGTTGAGAATAATTATCACGCCATGTCTGGGGACAAGCAAAGGATTTTTACATGGGCAGGCAGCTATCGGAGGGAATACCTATTTGGCTAAAAGTAACCAGGTTTATCTTCGTTAGCGAAGCAGGGCTTGATTACTTCCAATCCATTAGATACCTCCATGACACTTGTTGGCTCATGCAAAAAAATAGTAATTGGGTACATGATGAAGTGATAAGTGTTTGCGGCGCTACAATCAATCCCTTATTCGCATATTATTAGCTCATCAACAGTGGTGGTGCCACCAAATTACCCAGTGTTGCCAATTCAACAACTATTACCGGCGCAGCGGAGCGGGCTAGTCGCCCAAACAGAAAAAAGACGACCCGCGTAAGGTCGTCTTTTTATAGGCAATGATTAATCGTTAAAGTTGTCGGATTCCACGTCGCGAATGAAGGTTGCCAAGTGGTCGTAGTAGACCGGGGCATTGTCGATCATGTGGTGGTGACCACCCTCTGGCGTGGTTGCCCAACGGGCGTGGGGAATGGTTTCAGCCATCCGCTTACCGGTTGCCAGCGGCATGGTTTCGTGTTCCCCGAAGGTCACCAGGGTTGGGACTTGGTCGTTCTGAAGTTGGTCACGAACGTCCCATTCCTTCAGCTTCCCGGTGATGACAAACTCGTTGTCCCCCTGGAAGGCGCCGTAAACGTCGGTCGCCGTGGTATCGATCAGGTGAGAGATAGCGGCCGGTTGCTTCCGGTCCACGTACCCCTTGTTCAAGATGTCGACCAGGCTCTGGTACTTCGCGTCGTCGTAGTCGCCGTTTGCTTCGACCTGTTTCATGTAGGCCAATTGTTCTGGCGTCATGATGTGCTCACGGATCTTGTTAATGTTGACCACGTATTCGTCGATGTTATCGACCATGGAGGAGATGATGGCCCCCTTCAGGTGTTCGCCGTACTTCAAGGAGTACATCTGAACCAGCGCACCGCCCCAAGATTGACCAATCAGGTAGAACTTGTCGATGCCCAGCTTTTGCCGAACTTCTTCAACTTCGTCCAGGAAGTAATCGTAGGTCAGGTACTTTTGGTTTTCAGGCTTGCTGTAGTCGGGTTGGTCGGAGTACCAGGAGCCCAGTTGGTCGTACATGTGAACCTGTACGTTCAGACCTTGCTTGGCTAACTGCTTAGCCGTGTCTTCCCAGTATTCATGATTGCCACCAGGGCCACCATGGAGGGCGAGCAGATGAATGTCGCCGGTCCCTTGGGTGTTGGTCCAGAGGTGGTAGCCGTTATCTAACGTGATGATTGTGGTCCCTTGCTTCATAAAATCATGCCTCCACTTTTCTTAGAATATGTTTAATTCTATCACTGTTTTCTAAAATTCCAAATCGAAGCGGCTAGTCCTGCACGTATGGGACCGTTAAAGTCGCGTCGGCTAGTTGAATCGAGTATTGCAGGTCTTGGTTGCCCCGAACCGTCATGCCAAAGTCGGTCGCGTAAATCACCAGGCCCAACTGGTGACCGGTCAATAACCGGTAGTGGGTGGGCTGCAGGGTGACGTCCAGGTCGTAAAAGACGTTGGGCTTCAGTTCGTCGACGTGGTAGGCGTTGGTCCGGTTCTGCAGGTTGCGGTGGCCCTTGGTAATCAGGTGCCACGGCGTCACAGCGCCCAGCTGGAACTCGCGAAGATCGTCTTCGCGCCACTGGAAGCCCTCATCTAAGGACTTGCGCGCCAGGATGGTTGGCGACGGCTTAAGCCGTTTGGCGTCCCCGAAGTCAACCACTTGGAAGCTCAGCATGCCGACGGGTTGGTTGACCGCTACTCGGAGGTGAACAGTGGGTTTACCATCGAGGGTCAACTCGTGGGTCAGGCCTGCCGACTTAAAGAGTAACCGGTGACCGTCCATCTGATCGTGTTTTGCGCCCAGTAGGTCGGTTTGCCATTGGTCCAGGTTCGAAACGTAGTGCTTGAACTGTGCGGCAGGAAGCTGGTCGTTGAAGCTGACCGCGCCGCCGCGGGTCTCGATGGTGTGGTCGACCAGTTCGTCTTCCTGAAGGTTAAAGACCTTGCGGGGATTCGATGGGGCGTCCCAGTCATTCGTCGCGTGCCAGGTCTCGGGTTGGGTGTTGTCTTGGATGATGACGTTCGGCAACAGAGCCTCCGCGCCGTTATCAACGCCCAGGAGCTCGTGGGTCAGCCAGAGGTTGACCATGTCGGTATAGTCGATCGACCGGAAGGCGTTGATGTAGATGTGTTGACCTTGGTGGAGAATCAACTTCTTGGCCACGGGCAGGTCGCGCACGGCGTTCCAGAGGTTGTTGACGTTGCGGGGCTTAACGTTCCAGTCGTTTAACCCGTGGACCAACAGGAGGTCGGCCTTGATGTTCTTAGCGTTCTTCAGGTAGTTGCGGGCGTCCCAGAAGGAATTGTAGTTCCCGGTGGTCCGGTCCTGGTCGCGGGTGATGCCGGCTAGGGCCGCCTGCCACTTGGCCTGGATGCGGTGGTAGTCACCAGCTTGGAGTTGGCGACTGAAGACCTCTTCGGCCAGGACATCGGCGTCTTCGCCCGGGAAACCACCCGGGGCGATGACCAGGCCGCCGTCGCGGTAGTAATCGTACCAGCTAGAAATGGCTGCCTCACTGATGACGGTCTTGAGCCCCTTCACGCCGGTGGTCGCCGCCGCGGTGGCCAGGGTTCCCAAGTAGGAACGGCCGGTCATGGCAATCGACTGGTTGGACCACCAAGCGGGGATGGTAGTCTGGGCCGCCCGGGTGGTAAAGGCGGTCCGGTCACCAGCCAGCCACTGGATGATGGCGATGGTCGAGGTGGTCTCCTCGGGGTCGCCGGTGGTGCAGAGGCCGTCGGAATCCTTGCTGCCGATACCGGCGGCGTAGACCACGGCGAACCCGCGGGCTAAGAAGTAGTCGTTCAGGGTGTAGGACTGATCCCGGGCAAAGGTCTCCTCGGCCTGATGGGTCGTTTGGTCGACGGCGCGGCCCGCGGGCAACGGTGCGTTGTCGGTTGGGGCGGCGATGTTGGCGTAGGTCAGGTCGTTAGGTTGCTTGGCTTGTAGTGGGACGTTGACGTTGTGGGTCAGCGCCTCGCCCTGGGCGTCCATGGTGCCTTGATTGTAGGGACTGGCGGTGTAGAGCACCGGGACCTTTAACCCATTTTCGGTATCACTGGGACGGAGAACCTCAGCCTTTAATAGGTCGCGTTTGCCGTCGTGGTCGGTGTCCTGGGGACTCTCGACGTAGACGACTTCGCGAATCAGCTGATGGGTGTCGAAGACCGGTTGGGATTTGCCGTTAAACAGCAGGGGCTTGGTCACGGTCGGGTCGTCGTAGAAGGGCACGAAGTAACCGTGGGTCGCCAGGTGGTCCAGAAATGTCTGACCGTTCTTGGTGTGGGTCGCCAATAAGAGGTACCAGGCTTGTTTGAGTTCGGCCAGGGTAAAGTCGTCTCCAGCGTGGTCACTAATCGGCAGTTGAATCTTGGCCATGGCGCCGAGCGGGTCGCTCAGGTCAAAGTCCTCACTGACGGCAAATTCCAGGCGCTGTAGGGCCAGGTTGTAAAAGACGGTGACCGGCACGTTATCGTGGGCGGCTAGGAAGTCTTGCCCATCCTGGTCGGGGGTCGCCATTAAGTTGTGGAGTTGTTGCTGCACACTGGTGGTGGCGGGGAACTCCGGCCAACTTTTGGCGTAAAACGCTTGGAGCAGCGCACTGGGCGTGGTTAATGTGTCCGTACTGGCATCCAGAAAATGAACAGCTTGCAGTTCGGTCAGAGCTTGTTCCGGACTGGTCGGTCGAATGGCAAATTGTTGATTACGCATAAAAATCGCCTACCTTTTCCTTAATTAAACGAACGAAACGTGACAACTAACTGATTGCGACTTAATCTTGGTCGTTCAACCGACTGTGGTGGACGCCGTAAGTCAGATAAATCAGTAATCCCAAGGCAAACCAGATGGATGACGCAATCCAGGTCTCGGCGGGAAGTTGGAGCATCATGTAAAAGCACAGGCACCCCGAAATGATCGGCAGTACCGGGTACAGGGGCACCTTAAACCCATTGTTGTGGGGCATCTCTGGCAAGTGGCGTAAGCGAATAATTCCAAACGACACGAACAAGAAGGCCACCAGGGTCCCGATATTGACCAGGTTGGTCAGTTGGGACAGGGGAACGAAGCCCCCTAACAGGGCGATTACGATGGTAATGACGGTTAGACTGTTTTTGGGGGTTCCCGACTGATCATCGATTTTCCCCAAGAACTTGGGTAACAGGCCATCCCGGCCGACTGAATAAATCAGGCGCGACGAGCTATAAATCATGGTGACCATCATTGTGAACATGCCGGCCAACGCCCCCAGCGAGATGATTCCGGAGGTCCAGTTCTGGTGAACCAGGGTCAGCGCGAAGGCTACGGGGTCGGCTACGTTGAGCTTGGTGTAGGGCACCATCCCGGTCAGCACGATAGCAACCAACATGTAAAGGACCGTGGCGACCACCAGGGTCCCAATGATGCCGATGGGCATATTGCGCCGGGGATTCTTGACCTCAGCGGCCGAGGCGGAGACCACGTCAAATCCCAAATAAGCGAAGAAAACAGTGGAGGCGCCGCGGAGAATCCCGTGCGAGCCATAAGGGGCGAAGGGGTGCCAGTTGGCTGGCCGAACGTAGAAGATACCGACCACCACGAATAAAATAATAATGGCGATTTTAACGATCACGATGGTGTTGTTGACGCGCATTGACTCACGCATCCCCCGGTTCAGGAGCCACCCAATCAAGAGAACCACCAGCACGGCAATCAAGTTGCCATAGGTGCCGTGGGCGGGGTCGAAGGAACCGGTGACGGCGTCGGGGAGGTTTACGTGGAAATCGGCCAGGAATGACTTGAAGTACGCCCCGAATGCGGTTGAAACGGCCGCGACGGCCAGAACGTACTCGAGGATGAGGGCCCAGCCCAGCACCCAGCCGATGATTTCTCCGAAGACCAAGTTACCGTAAGAGTATGCGGACCCGGCAACGGGAAGCACGGAAGCGAATTCCGCATAACACATGGCGGCGGTCGAACAGACGACAGCCGCAATTAAAAAAGAAAGAACAATTCCTGGGCCGCTATATTGGGCTGCGATGGTTCCGGGCAGGATGAAAATCCCGGTCCCAATCACGGCACCAATTCCCAAGGACATCAGATCCTTGGCGGTCATGGTTTTGGCGAAGTGTTGATCACTCCGCAGGTAATTATCTAATCGCTCGCGGCGAAAGAGTCGTGAAATAGCCATAAGAGGCCCCCTTAATAATGGTAATATTCTTGGCTAGTGTACCCTAGAATTAAATTAAAAGTCAATGAGAGTACGGGGATTCCCGCGGGTTTCCGTCATCAACTGGGAATTGTTCCCCCAGATACCGGCGAAATGGTAGCCAGCCCCGCTATTTGGCGATAGAATAGAACGGAATACGCGTTACGTTAAATTAGTAGGGTTAGTCGTTGGTTCTCGCTCCGCCTGTACCGAGCTACCGTAGTGGGCAACGTGTGTGGTTAAGCCCGCTTCGTTGCGCCGGCACCGAGCGCCTGTAGTGGGCACGATTCTCAAGCCAAGGAAGTTCACTTGTCTCGAGAACTCGGCCTTATTGTAAGCCGGCAAAGAACGCCAGCTAACAATAACGACACTACAGGCGCTCAAACCGGCTTCACTGCGCTAAATGTGGTGGTTGTTGGTTATGTGTGATACTTGAGTATTCGAATTTCCGATTAGCTTTGGTAAATGGTCGGTGTTCGCTAGGTAACGAGCTGATGGCTATTGGATTATGATATCCACATCGACATGTTAGTTGACCGCTTTGTTCAAAGTGAGGCCGTTTAGTGGCCTTGTTAGCGACTTGTGGACAGCAACGATAATGGTTGCCAGTTTCGGCGGTCTTTCGCTCCAACGTTACAATTCGTTAGAATGTACGCGTAGCGGAGCCGACTTTGGCCCCGTGGTGTCGTTGGTCTTAGCCGAGGGGGCTTTTCGGCTTAGACCAAGGCCGAGCT
>DXGJ01000036.1 GCA_019113985.1 Candidatus Levilactobacillus faecigallinarum | reverse complement strand
GCGGACAACGGCGTCACGGCTTGCACCGCGCAGCCAAGAACTACGGGTAGGGCAATCCCGGTCAGCCGGGTTCGTTTGAGTTGGAGGAGGGTTGCGACCCCACACATGAAGATGTCCGCGCTAATCAGATAGGCCATCTGAATGGCGTTAAAATGTAACGCGCCCCCGATTAGGAGGGGAACCAGAACATCACCGGAATACATCGCTAATAAATGCTGAAAACCCAGAATGGCGGCTTGCCACGTGGAAAGTGACTGCCCCTTGTTCGGTGTTGAGACTGGCGTTGCGGACTTCGTGGACTGCAAGAAAATTTCCTCCTGACGGTAACGCCGATATAATGCCGTAGGGAAAATGAAAACAAAAAGAACCCCACTTTGCAAAAAGGGGGTTCCTGAAAACTCGACCGATGACTCTTTTCATCGGCAAAAAGAGTTTGGGTCCTCAATTTGCTTATAGTCTGAGATTTACGGTCCCAGGTAGAAACTCGCCAACCCTATCTTGGCATTATATAGGCAATTACATATTTAGTATTTTTGAATGACACTTACTGTACCACGGTCGTTTGAAAAACACAACCGACGTTTTCACCCCCGGAATGGCGGGCCGAGTCACGCGCATATCGGTGGGAAAGGGGTGCCGCGGGGGTTTCACTCCTTAACCCGCGGTGAGATTGTTATCGGTGAAATAAATTAACGGGTTTGCGTGTAAGCCCTCTCAAAAGACTATTTTTTCAGCTTCTTCCAGAGACGCTTGATGCCACCGGTTGCCCAGGCAAGTAGGGGTCCCCAGTCCGCCAGGCCACCCGATGAGGGCTCGACCTTGGGATGAATCTTGACGCCGGGCTTATTGGTCGTTGACTTCGATGATTTTTCTGGCATACGTGTGTCGCTCCTTTCCAAACTCTCACTAAAATTTTACCGCAATTAGGGTACAATATGGAGTGTATTTTTAGGGAAGGAAGGGAACGTCGTGAAGAAAATTTTAGCCATTCATACCGGGGGCACGATTTCGATGTCGCAAAACGACAAGGGGGAGGTTGTCCCGAACACGCAGAATCCGATTGCGCAGGAGGCCACCATCTTGGCGGGGCGCGTTCAGCTGATCACCGATGAGCTCTTTAACTTGCCGTCGCCACACATGACACCGGTGCAGATGCTACAAATCAAGCAACGCATCGTGGCGGCCGAAGCGGACGGTATCGACGGCGTAGTGATTACCCACGGGACCGATACGCTGGAGGAAACGGCCTACTTTTTGGACCTGACACTCCCGGATACGCTGCCCATCGTGGTAACGGGCGCCATGCGCTCCTCGAACGAGGTGGGGTCTGATGGCCTCTATAACTTCCAATCGGCCATCGAGGTTGCGGCCGCCGACGCCTCGCGAGGCAACGGCGTGATGGTGGTCATGAACGACGAGATCCACACGGCGCGCTACGTGACCAAGACCCACACCACCAACGTTGCGACGTTTCGGACGCCGACCTTTGGTCCCATTGGTCTGGTCGCCAAGGGCCAACCGACCTATTTCCAACAACTGATTCGCCAGACCACCTGTGACATCGATCACGTGGTCGATGGCGTGTACCTGTTAAAGGCGTATGCGGGGATGGATGCAACGTTGTTTGATGCCCTGAATACCGACCAGACGGCTGGTTTGGTGATCGAAGGTCTGGGCGCGGGGAACTTGCCACCGGCGACCTTACCCGCCGTCCAGCGACTCCTAGACCGGCAAATTCCGATTGTTTTGGTCTCTCGCTGTTATAACGGCGTCGCCGAGGACATCTACGACTATCAGGGTGGTGGTATCGGGTTGCGGAAGATGGGCCTGATGCTGTGTCAGGGTCTGAACGGCCAAAAGGCCCGCATTAAGTTGCTGGTGGGGCTAAGCGCGGGGTTATCGGGTCATGACTTGGCCCAGTTCTTACGGACCGCGGTTTCTTAGGGAAAAGCTAGCGGACCTCACGAGCTATTTTAGGTGTTATATGGTAGAATTTTCAAAATAGCAAAAAAGGGGGCCGCACTATGAATTCCATTGTTAATGATTTGAATCGGGCCCTGGCACAGAACCTTCTGGTCAACGTCTATCAGACCAACCAGGACGTGGTGTATACCGGGTACGTGACCGCAGTCGGCCGGACGGGGATCATTCTCGCCACCTACGACGACTACGGCTTACCGGATGGGGCCGTTTTTCTTGACCTCAACGTGGTTGACGAAGTTGAATTCTCCAGTGATGACCTGGATAACATGGCTTTTCGGATTCAAACCGCCGAGGATGAGCAGTTCGTGCAGGCGGAGGGATTAACCATGCACTTCGATAACCAGCGCGATTTACGCCGCCAGGTCCTGAGTCACGCGTGGGTCGATCATCTGGCTGTAATGCTGGTATTGGCCAACGATGAGCACTTTTATGAGGGGCTGATTACGGGCGTTGCCGCCGATAAGGTGACGGTTCAGCTGTTAAACAAATTTGATTATACCGACCAACCGGTGCGGGAAATTAATCCCGACACCATCGAAGTTATTGAATTTCAGGGCCAGGAGTTGTCCCTACAGACCCAGGCAGCCACGCGTTTGAAGCAACTGCAACACGTGGAATCCGTGACGGTGACGTCGCCGGATCTGATTGCGGGTACCTTGAAGGAACTGGTGGGGCGCGACTTACTCGTGGCCCTAGTGCCCGAGAATGACCGGGACCTCTTTTTCGTGGGACGGGTGAACACGGTAACCGCCGACGCTGTGATTCTGAGCCTGGTCGACATGACCGGCCAGTTCGGGGGCTACACCCTGATTCGGCTGCGTGAACTGCACGCGGTTATGTTGAAGTCCGACTACCTGCAGACCATGCGCCTATTTACCCTGTTGAACCGGTCACAACAGCAGCCGATTCAGCCCGTTCTCAATGATGAACGGTTATTCGACGCGACGGTCGACCAGTTTAGCGCCCGGTTAACCCAGGCAGCGGCCTTTCACACGATTATCCGGATTAAGTTGCATGATGGTACCAGTCTGCTGGGGTACCCTGGTCAGATTGGGAATATGCGCTTCATCTTCCACGAGGTCGAGGATAATCAGCTTGACCAGGTGGGCAAGGTGTACCGTATCAGTGACGTGGACGAAGTGTCTTTCGGGTACCTGGATGCGTACCTGACCGAGCGTCAGCTGAAGGTCGAGGGCGACCTGTAACGTTAGAAACGAGATTGTGCCGTCAGAAGTGGCGGCGTACATAAGGAGTTTTTGTGATGTGGAATAAATTACCGCGTTGGATACGCGACACCCTTTCAGTGGTGGGCGCGATGTCCGTTTTGTTGATTGCTTACGAGTTGTTTATGACCCAGAAACCGAACTGGCCGTTGGTTCCGTTACAGATCATTCTTGCACTGCTTGCGGTGGGAGCTTGGAGTTATTTCAGCTACCGTAGCCAGGAGAAACGCAAGATTGCGGATCAGAAGAAGGCCGAAAAGGCGGCTCGCCGCAAACGCGAACGCGAAGAGCGACAGGCCGCTGGGGCCAAGCAAGCGGCGATTACGCGGGAACGGAACGTTTCCCGGAATCAGCAGCACCAGCAACGGCGCCACGATGAGGATTAGGAGGAATGCGTGATGGCAACGGACTTACAATTTTGTCCCCACTGTGGGGCGGCGGTAACGGCCGATGACCAGACCTGTCCTCAGTGTCAAACGGACCTGCGACCGTTTCGGACGGCCGACCAGGGCCAGGCGGTAGCGCAGCCCAAGAAGCCGAAGCTTAGCCTTAACGCACTTTCGGCGAACCCTTACCGCGAGGGGATGAAACGACTCAAGGAACAGCAACGGGGCGACCAGCCAGCGACACCTAAACACCGGTGGCATTGGCCCTGGTCGAAGGGGTGAGCGAATGGGCACCTTTGATGTGATTCAGGGCGACATTACCATCAGCCGGGTGGACGCCATCGTGAACGCGGCCAACACCACATTATTGGGTGGTGGCGGGGTCGACGGGGCGATTCACCGGGCAGCTGGCCCCGACCTCTTTGCGGCCTGCGTGCCGTTTAACGGCTGTCCAACGGGGGAAGCCCGCATCACGCCCGGCTTTGAACTGCCGGCCAAGTGGGTCATCCACACACCGGGACCGGTCTGGCGGGGTGGGCAGCACGGTGAGGCGGCCTTGCTGGCAGCGTGTTACCGGTATAGCCTTCAATTGGCGGTCGAACACGGCTGCCGGACGATCGACTTCCCCTCACTGAGTACCGGGGTGTATGGCTATCCGCTAGATCAGGCTGCCAACATTGCCGTACGGACCATTACCGACTGGTTGACAGCGGTGGATGTTACAGTGCGGGTCCGGTTGGTGGCGTTTGATTCCCAGACGGCTGCGGCCTACCGGGAAGCGCAACAAAATTTGACGTAAAAAACAGGCCGGAACCCCGCTTATGCGGAGTTTCGGCCTGCTTGTCGTCGCTCATTGTGGTTTCTTGGCAATCAGACTCTTGAGGGAGCTCTGTTCGTCGGTCGTGGGCTGCAGTTCACCGGTTTTGATGGCGTGAAACTTCTCAACCGTAAGGCGGGAACCAAAGGCCATCTCACCATCGGTCTTATCGTATTTCTTTTGGTAGGCGATGATTGCTTCAGCCAGACTACTTAATTCTTGTTCTTGACTCATTCATAATCCCTCCAAATTGATAATCCTACTTGCTGCTCACCTTTTATTATACTAAAGTTTTGGAAAAGCAGGACAATAACTCCTCGTATCTCGAAATAATTTGATTGGGGCTTGATGATTGCGGGAAAATTGCGTAAACTAAAAAACAAGCCGATAAAATTCAGCGCGTGTTAAGAAATTGTTACCGCATTTTTGCCGAATTGTCACGATTTTGTGACGTTGGTCCGTTAAGCTAGTCTATAAATTTCGTAACGGACCGATCGAATGAGGTGACCAGATGAACTTAAAACGCGTGATTATTGGCCTGAGTGCCGCTATCGTCTTGCTCGCTGCGGCGGGAGGCATCTCCTGGGTGCTGACGAGTCGTAGGTCCACAACGTCCACTCAACTTGTAACGCGTAACCCGCCAGTCGCGCGGGTGGTCCCGTTTAGCGCGGACTAATCTGAAACCGGGAGCTATCCCGGTCGTACCATCCATCAAACTTTGGTAATCATATTGATTACATTGACTACAGTCTTTTTGTAGTCTATCAAGCGGGGAAACAGATCAACTTCGGTTGGTCTGTTTTCTTTTGTCCGAGAAAAAGTGGCGGGTATCCAAAAAGGCGTCCGGGAACGCTTCCCAGACACCCGTTTGATCAATTTAGCGTAATTTGATGTCCCCACCATCGACCATGAAGGTCTGACCGGTGATGTAACTGCTGGCGTCGCTGGCTAAGAAGAGGGCCACGGCCCCAATATCTTTTTCGGGATCGCCCAGTCGGTGTAGCGGAATCTGCTGGACCATGGCTGCGTACTGGTCGGGGGCCATCTTCTTCCACTGCTTGACCCCAGCGGTCTCGGCGATTGGGGAAATCAGGTTGACTCGAATCTGGTCGGCCGCCCATTCGTTGGCCGCGACCCGCGAGAGGCCCCGGATGGCTTCCTTAGCCGCTGCATAGGCTGCTTGCGTTGGTTGGCCGTTGATGCCGGCTCCGGAGGCGAAGTTGATGACGCTCCCCTTAGAGGCCTTGAGATGCGGGTAGGCCAGTTGCATTAGGTACCAGGTCGGGTAGAACCCCGTGTTGAAGGAGAGGGCCAGGTCGTCGTCGGTTAAGTCGGCGAATGGCTTCTGGTGCGAGGCGTGGGCGTTGTTGATCAGCACGTCGAGGCCGCCGAACTGGGTCACGGCCGTGTCGATGATGCGTTGGTCGTTGGCCTTAGTGGCAATGTCGGTCTTTAACGTCAGGATGCGCCCGGTTCCTAGGGCTTTGAGCTCGGTCTCGGCTTGGGCCAGGGCCTGGTCGTTGATGTCGACAATCAGGACACTAGCGCCCGCCTTGACAAAGGCCGTGGCCATCCCAAAACCGATGCCACCGGCACCACCGGTGATAATGACCCGCTTATCCGAAAAGTCGTATGTAATTTGCATGATGATTTCCTCCTTAAATGTATTGGGTTCTAAAGCAGCGAGGAGTATACCACGAAAATGTAAACGATTTCAATTAAAGCGTCGTGAAGGGAACCACTAAGCCTGGTAAGTTGTCTGGGTAAGGACGGCGGCTTGATTGAACGTTACCGGTCTTATTGACAGCGCTTAGATGGCGCCGTAGGATAAACCTAAGCTAAGAAAACGGTTACATAGCAGAAAAAGGAGCAGCGATATGACTAAAACGACGAATTTTTCAACACAAAGCTTTCGTTTAAACGGCAAGGTGGCCTTGATTACGGGTGGTGCGTCTGGGTTAGGCGCCTACTATACACAAGCGATGATTAAGTCGGGGGCTAAAGTGTTTATTGTGAGTCGCAAACAAGCGGGGTGGTCGGACATCCAGGACTTTGCCCAAGCTAATGCTGGCGACTTAGGTTTCCTTCAGTTGGACATTACGGCGGAAGATGCCCCGGAAAAAATCGTGGCGGCGGCCGTTGCAAAGTTTGGCCAAATCGACATTTTAATCAACAACGCGGGTATTCAGATTCGCAATGAGTGGCAGGACTTTAAGGACGCCGACTGGCGGCGGGTGATCGACCTCAACTTGAACGCCGTTTATTACCTCTCACACGCGGTGGCGGAAAACATGGCCCAACACGGCGGCGGAAAAATTATCAACATCGGCTCGATGCAATCTTACCGGGCTGGAAAGTTTATTTTTCCGTACACGGCCAGCAAGCACGGGGTGGTCGGCTTAACGCGGGCTTACGCAGACGCCCTGGCCCCCAAGAACATCCAGGTCAACGCCATTGCGCCGGGGTACATTGATACGCCGATGACCAAAGCTTTGCAAGACGACCCCAGTCGGAACACGGAAATTCTCGCCCACATTCCCGCTGGTCACTGGGCCGACCCATCGGAACTCATGGGAGCGGTCGTATTTCTGGCCAGCGCTGCCTCTAACTACGTTACGGGCGTGACAATTCCAGTTGATGGTGGGTATCTCTTGCGATAAGTGATTGGGGGGCCAAACGTGGGTCACAGCCACAAATAGCGCTGGTCGACAACGACTCAGCAATCATTAAATAAACGCAAAACGCCTAACGCAGAATTAAATACGTTAGGCGCTTTTTTAACTGGGTTAACATTCTAGTAGAACCTAAAAGTGCAGCCACTCACTGTGGTCGCGCCGAATATCGCTACGGATTCCGAAGAAGTAAATTAGAAAGGCTGCGACGGCGATGCCCAGGAGAATCGTCCAGAGCCACCCGTGCGTGTGTACGAAGGTGAAGTAGGCGAATCCCAGGGTGCTCAGGGTAATCACAAGTAACTTCATCACTAACGACCGGTCATGGAGAAAGGCAACGGCGAGGGCCAGCACGATGGCGCCACCGAACATGTCATCGCCACTTCCGACACTCCCGAGTTGGTCAAACAGGGCATAGCCCTCGATGACCAGCCCTAAGACCAGGGCGAGGTACCCGAATAACTGGAGAAACGTTAATTGCCGGATTTTTTGCATATCGACACCCGCTTTCACTTAAATGGTGTCTCCATTATAAGGCAATCGGGATCACTTGAAAATCCAGATGGCTCGGTTTACCAAGTTTCGTGGTCGAGTGCCATCTGCCAGAAGTGTAATTCGTACCAGCTACTCTTCTCGAAAATATTGAGGAGCGCGTCGGTGTTGCTGGGGGTGGCGACCCGGTTCGCGAGTGCCAATTGATCGCTCATCTCACCGGTGTAATCGTCGGCGTTGTAGGTGTCAATCCAGGCCTGGTAGATGGGAACGGGGGAGCCTTGCTGCGCCAGTTCCGTCCCAATCTCGGCGTAGAGCCAGTAACAGGGGAGGAGGGCTGCTACAGCCCCGGCCGTCCCGTTGGTGGTAAGCGCCCGGTAAAGGTGGCTGGTGTAGGCGTAGCCGGTGGGCGCCATAGCGGTCGCGACAATTTCGTCGGTAGTGACGTTGAGGTCTTTGAAGAAGGTCTGGCGAATGGCCATTTCACCATCACGTAGGCTTTGCGCGCCGGCGCGAAGTTGCCGAGCAACCTGGTCATCCGTGGTCTGATCCGCCGCTAGGTCGTGAACTTTCGCGAATTCCTGGAGATAGTAGTGGTCCTGAATCAGGTAATAGCGGAAAGTCGCCGCCGGAAGGGTCCCGGCTTGCAGTTGCTGGATGAAGGGATGTTTCTTGGAGGCTGCCCAGCTAGTCTGGGTCGCGGCGTGTGCTTGATCGGTAAACATGAAAAAACTCCTTTCTAGGGAAGGCCAGTGAAGAGGCCGATTTGAACCAATAGGAGACTGATCCCGAAGTAAAGCCAGTCCCGGCGATGCAACGGAATGCTGACGGCGTAGGTCCGGGGGGCGTCCTCGACAAAACCGTGGGAGACCATGGCGTCGGCCAACTGATCCGACCAGTTCATCGCCGCCAGGATGACCTTAAAGTACAGCTGGGGTGACCAGAAGTGGAGAACCTGTCCGCGCATCATGGCGGCCGCCCGGACCGTGTCGACCTCGGCCCGAATCTTGGGCAGGAGGTTAAACGCCGCCAGGAAACCATAGGCGAACTTTGACGGTAACTTGGCGTTTTGCTCCAGGGAACGTGCCAAGTCGAGGGGCACCGTGGTCTGGGTGAAGGTCGCGCCTAAATAGACGTAGACGAACATCCGGGTGAAGATGACCCACAGAAAGTGGGGGGAGGCACTTCCCCGCAAGGCCAGTGACCAGACTAGGGCACTAGCGAAAAAGAGGGGAACGCCGGTGAGCCATAAGAGGGTCTTCCAGTGAATACGATGAACCAATAAGAGGACTAAACTAATGGCAATCAACGCCAGGTTAACGGACAAGACCTGGGCAAAGGAAACTTCGAAGGCAATCAAGACAACGGTTGCCAATTTTAACGTGGGATTCATGGCGCCACCTCCTGATCACGATAGGTGAGATGCTGGTCGGCCAGAGCTAGGTGGTAGTCCACGAAGTCGTCCAGGCCGCTCAACTGATGACTGATTAAGATTATGGTCAGATGGAGGGCGGCCTGGGTGGTCGCCAGTAAGTCTAGCGCTGCATGGATGGAGGCCAGGTCCAGGCCCTTTAACGGTTCGTCTAGCAACAGGACGTCTGGTGCCATCATCAGCATGCATAACAACTGGAATTTTTTCTGTTGGCCGCTACTCAGCGAATAAATAACCTGGTTCTCACGTCCAGCCAATTGGAGCTGTTCCATGGCTGCGTGCACCCGTTCCGGCGTAAAGTAGTCCCGATTTCCGTGTTGTTGGGACAGGGCCAGCTCCTCGGCCAGCGTGACGTTTAGAAATTGTGCACGGGCGGTCTGAAACATTAGCCCCACGTTGCGGGCGTAAACCTTGCGGCGAATGCGTTGGATGTCGTGATTCTGAAAGGTCAGCTTCCCTTGATACTTACCCAAGCGAACCAGTGCCCGGAGCAGCGTTGATTTACCACTACCGTTGGGGCCGGTGATGAGGGTGGTGTGGTGGCTCAAGAAGCGCAGGTCCTGGGGCGTGACCAGTTGTCGGTCACCTTGTTGCAGGCCTAGCGCGGTTCCTTGCAGGCTCACTGGTTGGTCGGTGGGCGGTAGTGTGACGTGTGCGAGTCGTAACCGTGCCGGTGTGAAGGCGGCCAGCCGTTCTTGGGTGGCTGCGGCCGACAACTGAGTCATCTGGCCGTTGGTCAGGAGACTCAAGTGGTCGATCAGGTGGCTATAGCCACTCAGGTCGTGGTCGGCCAAAATAATGGTCTTACCGGCGTGGGTGCAGAGGTGAACTAACTTCTCGAGCAGCACCTGGCGGGTCGGTGGGTCGATACTGGCAAAGGGTTCGTCGAGGAGAATCACGTCGCTATTCATCGCGACGATGATGGCCAGGGCGACCTTCTGTTGCTCACCGCCAGAGAGTTCCATTAGGCGCCGGTCCTTGAGGGCGGCGATGCCGACAAAGTCCAACGCCGCGGTAATTTTAGCGGGCATGGCCGCCGGTGCAACGTTTTGGTTTTCCAACACGAAACGCAACTCGTTGGTGACCGTATCCATGGTGAATTGGGTGCTGGGTTCCTGAAACATTAAGGCGACGGTAGCCGACCGCTGCGTTGGGGGCACCGCGCTAAGCGCCTGGCCGTCGAACGTAACGGTGGCTCCGGCGGGAAGTGGGGTGAGCCCGGCCAGTAGGCGTAATAGGGTCGTCTTGCCGCTTCCGGATGGTCCAGTCAAAAGGGAAAAACGGCCGCCTGAAAAGGTGGCCGTTAGATTCCGGAGAACCGGTTTATCCCGTCCCGCTGGCGCGTACGTGAGATTTTCAATAGAAAGAGTTGCCAACGATGATCCCTCCAGTTAATTCTTCGACAAGTTGGGCAAAACGTGTGCTCGGGATAGCAGATTGGTGATCAGTTGGGTCAGAATGCCCCCGAAAACGAAGACCGAGATAAAGCGAACCACGAAGAAGAACAAGAGGAACCCGACGTGGTAGGCACTGTACCCTTCACGGAAGAAGCTCCAGGTGAAGGTCACTAGGGTCGTGGTAAAGGCACTGAGAACTAAGGTCAACCAGTTGTACCGTTTGTAGCCCATGAAGGCGAATCCTAATTCGGACCCAATCCCTTGAACGGCGCCGGAAATCAGGGTACTGGCGCCCCAGGTACCGCCCAAGAACATCTCAACGGCAGCCCCGAGAAATTCCCCGAGCGTTGCCGCGCCGGGGATGCGGATGACGAAGCCGGCTAACGGCCCAGCCATGACCCAGACACCAATCAAAATTTCATTAGCCAGTGGCTGGAGTCCCCAAGGTGCCAAAGCGGCGGATAAGATGGCGTAGAGCGGTCCGATGACCCAGAAGATAACCCCCATAAAAATAGCAATAATGGTGACTAAGATGATGTCGCGAATATGCCAACGTTGCATGATACAATTCCCCCTATGTAAGTAAGTTGACGAGATTTAAGCCAAAAAAAGTCCCCACTTGGCGCGTGCCAGTGGGGTGTGACTTACTGTGATAATAAACACCGTCCCTTCGCTGGTCCTAACCAGAGCAGGTTCAATGGGTTTGATCTCAGCCGTAATGGCACCCCGTCGGATTTGAAATTATCTCTAGCGTAACCAATTCATCGTGAAAATGCAACCGCTATCGTTTTGGGGGGATTAGAGGTTAAAAGTCCCACTGAGTGGTAGAAGACATGGTACATCCCCTAAATATTTCAAACTGGACTAGTCCTATCGTTTCGGCGGGGGGCGTGGTAGACTAAAAGCGAAAATAACCACGCGTGAGGCGTGGAAGGAAGGGATTTATTGCATGTTCAAGAAACAACTGAAATGGGGCGTCGCAACGCTACTGGTTACCGTAACCCTGGGAACGGGTGCGACTCAGATGGTTACGGCCCACGCTGCAACTTATCACACGGTTTCGACCAAGAGCCTGAAAAAAACGGCCTATCACAAGAAGAGTAAAGCCGGCGCCATTTATAATCAGGCACACTCTAAGAAGGTCGCTAACCTGAAGACCTACCCGAACACCACCTGGTACGTGACCAAGCAGGCGGTTCTGAAGCACGGGAACTCTAAAGGCATTTACTACTACGTTGCCAACCAGGGAAAGTCCGTCAAGGGCTGGATTTGGCACGGTTACCTGAAGAAGGGAAAGGCCCCGTTTGGCTTGAAGTACGCCAAAGGCGCCGTGGCGATGGATGCCAAGACGGGAAAGGTCGTCTGGTCCCGGAAAGCCAATACGGCCCGGCCTATCGCGTCGACTTCGAAAATCATGACCCTATACTTGACCCTCCAAAAGGTCAACAGCAAGTCCGGCAGCTGGAATGACGTGGTCGACACTAGCAGTAAGGGCTTGGTGGCCATGGGAAATAATTCCTCGGTCGGTGGGTTCCGGTTCAAGAGCGGTCACAAGTATACGGTCAAGGACCTCTACTACGCAGCTTACCTGGACTCCTCGAACAACGCGGCGATTGCGCTGGGGAAATGGGTCGCCGGGAGCAACGCTAAGTTCATTCAGAAGATGAACGCCCAGGCGAAGGCCTGGAACCTACAGCATACCAGTTTCGTTTCCGCTTCGGGGCTGGAAAATAGCGACTTGCGCAGTTATGGGTACAGCTATGGTTCCGCCAATGCCAACCAAGTCTCGCCTAAGGACTTGGCCCTGATAACCCGTCACCTGATTACGGATTACCCGCGGGTGTTGACCGATGGCAAGATTGGCTCGAAGACGGTTGATGGGCAGCTCTGTTACAACTACAATAACCTCTTGAAGGGGCGGAAGTACTACCAGGCTTCGTTGAACGTTAACGGGTTAAAGACCGGCTACACGCCGCTGGCCGGGTACTGCTTCGTTGGAACGGCCCAGAAGAGTGGCAAGCACCAGCTGATCACGGTGGTGCTGCACGATGAGAACGAGTTTACCGAGACGCGTTCGTTGATGAATCACGCTTTCAAGCAGGCTAGCATGGCCGAATAAGACTCGGAAAACGTTGGGAGAAATGCTCAACGTTTTTTGATTGTCTTTAAGCTGTAACCTATGTTAAGAATACGTGACGAGTTACCGCTAAACCCCGCTAACCGCTAGATTACAGGTAAGTTACGGGGACAACAAGCGAGTTACAAACCGGCCGACGCTCTGTTGTTTCGTGGCGTTCCATGTTACCGTTATGATTAACGAATAGTGATACATAAGGGGAAGGAATCTTTTAAAATGATCATATCAAAGCTAAAGTGGGCCGGGGTGGCCTTACTGGCAACACTTACGGTTGGTCTGGGACTCATGGTAAGCACACCGGCCCACGCGGCCACCTACACCACCGTTTCGTCGAAGGCAGTCACCAAGACGGCTTACCACAAGAAGTCGTCCGCCGGGGCGCTGTATAACCAGACGCATACCACCAAGCTCACCACGTTAAAGGCGCACCCGAATACCACCTGGTACGCAACGCAGCAGGCGACGCTGAAGCACGGCAACTCGAAGGGCATCTACCTGTACGTCTCGAACCAGAGCGGCTCCCTCAAGGGGTGGGTCTGGCACGGCTACCTGACAAAGGGAAAGGCGGCCTTTCACCTGACCTACGCCAAGGGCGCCGTTGCCATGGATGCGGTCACGGGGAAGGTCATTTGGTCTAAAGCGGCCAACACCGCCCGGCCAATTGCGTCCGTTTCCAAGATTATGACACTGTACTTGACCCTCCAAAAGGTCAATGATGGTTCAGGAAGCTGGAACGACGTGGTCGATACCAGCAGTAAGGGCTTGATCATGATGGGGAATAGCGCATCATGTGGGGGCTTCAAGTTCAAGAGTGGTCACAAGTACACGGTCAAGGATCTCTACTACGCCGCCCTGTTGGACTCCTCTAATAACGCCGCTATTGCATTAGGCCAGTGGGTCGCTGGAAGCAATGGCAAGTTCATCCAACAGATGAACGCCCAAGCCAAAGCCTGGGGCTTGACCAAGGCCCACTTCGTGTCTGCCTCGGGTCTGGAGAACAGCGATTTAGCCGCCTTTAGCTACAGCTACGGGTCAGCAAACGCGAACAAGGTATCACCGAAGGATGTGGCCTTGATCGCCAAGCATTTAATCACGGATTACCCCCGGATTCTGACCGATGGGGCGATTGGTTCCAAGACCATTGATGGCCAGCTCTGCTACAACTACAACAACCTCTTGAAGGGCCGTAAGTATTACCAGGCGTCCCTGAAGGTCGATGGTCTGAAGACCGGTTACACGCCGCTGGCGGGTTACTGTTTTGTAGGGACCGGCCAGGCTAGTGGGAAGCACCGGATCATCACGGTCGTCCTGCACGATGAAAATGAATTTACTGAAACCCGTTCGCTCATGAATTACGCTAACGCCAACTTGGCGGACTAGTTACCGGAACGGTGGCCCTCGCATTTTGCGGGGGCTTTTTGTTTGGTGTGTGGTAGGGCGTCGGGTATGATGGAGGCATCTTTGAGAAACAGAATCAGGGAAGGGTGAACGCCATGTTACCGCGATTGATTGCGACGGATTTAGACGGGACTTTTTTAGATGTTCACGGGGATTACGACCATGCACGGCTGGATGCTTTATTGGTGGACCTGGACCGGCGGGGGAGCCGGCTGGTCTTGGCAACGGGCGACCCTTTGGACCACGTTTATCAGCTGTTTGGCGACCTAAAGCACGCTGACTTATTGACCTACGTGGTCGAGGATGGCGCGATGATCGTCAGTGGGACGGGAACGGTTTTACAACAGAACGCAATGCCCGCGACACTGAGTCGCCAGGCGATTGCGTGGATTCAAACAGCGCCTTTGTTGGCCGAAAACTTTTTGATCGCCTGTGCGCCCCAGACAGCCTATACCGAATTGGCGGCGACGAGTGACCGATTTGCTGCTTCACAGGTCTATTACCCTAGTCTGACCAGTGTGGCCGACCTACTGGCCGTGACGGCCCCCGTTCTAAAGCTCGACGTCACCTGGCTACGCAACGACGTTTCGGCGCAGGTGGCGGCCTTTAATCACACCTTTGCTGGTCAGTTGGTGGGGACCAGTAGTGGCTTGGGGGGGATGAACGTAACGTTGCCTACCGTCAGCAAGGGGGCTGCCTTGGCGTTTCTTCAGCAGCGATGGCAGTTGACCACGGATCAACTGGCGGCCTTCGGAGATTCGGGCAATGATCTGTCTATGCTGCAATTGGTGGGGCAAGGCATCGCCATCGCGAACGCTGCACCGGAAGTCCTGACGGCGATTCCACGGCACACCCAACGAACCAACGTTCATCCGGCCGTGATGGATCAGATAGCGGACTGGCTGCACCGCGACTAGCAGGAGCTTGCTAGTTTGAGGGGCTACCGCCCAAACCGGGTAAAGCGTTCATCCATTGTGGGGTGAACGCTTTACAATCACGGTAATTGGGGGGATGACCATGGTGCAAAGAGTAAGTGGTCTGGGGCAATGGTTGATTGTTGGCGAGGTGCGGTGGCGGCGCAACGCGCAAGTCGCGGCGGTCTACCGGGGATTACGCACGGTGCTACCGTTGATTTTTCTAGGAACGTTGGCAGACTTGGTGAATCAGGCGTGGCTTCAACCGAACGGCTACTATTTTCAGACACTTCACGTAGCCAAGTGGCTCCTGCGACGGGTTCGGTTGCAAGAGGCCGTTTTACTTTTACAAAACGGCGCACTAGGGATGGCCGTCCTGGGCCTCGCGTTTGCCATCAGCTACCATCTGGTGGCAATGACCAAGGCGACCGCCAATGATCGATTAACGGCGGGGTTCACCGCTATCTTGGGTTTGGAAATCGTTAACGTTAATCCCATGACGTTGGCGGCCAGCAAGCCCACCCAGTGGCTCGCCATGAACCTGGGGCTTAACGGCTTGGTACTGGGCATTGTAATGGGCTTAATCGTGGGTGACCTGTACGCGTGGGGCGTCGGTCGTTGGACACAGCCCGAGAACAGTCTGGTGCGGCCACTGATCTTCGGTGCCGGCGGGATGGGCGTGTTAGCGGTTTGGGGGACCATCTGGCTGATGACGAAGCCCTTTAGTCTGAATACCTGGTTTACCACCTTGGTGCGCGGCCCCTTACAGATGAGTAATACGGTCTGGCGACTACTGGACTTCAGCGCCCTCAACGGCTGTTTCACGGCCCTGGGCGTCCTGGGACCGCTACCAGCCAGCAACGGGGAGACCATGGCGGCGGCCGAGAACCTGGCAACCATCCTGGGCCATTCTGGTGGCGCGTTACCCCACCCCTTGACGGTGCAGACTGTGATTCAGAGTTACGCTAGCATGGGGGGCCCTGGCATGACACTGGGCCTGTTGGTCGCCATCTTTTTGGTCCGCGATAACGCGGACCAACGACGGATTGGCTGGCTGAGTCTGGTGCCGGTCCTGAGTAATTTTAATGCGCCACTCTTGGCCGGGCTACCAGTCATTCTCAGCCCATTACTCTGCATTCCGTTGATTCTAGCACCACTGGCCTCGATTCTTTTGAGCAGTTTTTTTCTGGCGTTACACTGGGTCCCGGCCGCAGCTTACCCGTTGGCGGTGGGGGCGCCAGGTCCGCTGATTGGTTTTCTAGGCACCAGCGGGGCGGTGGCTCCGTTACTTTTGGCGGGGGTAAATCTGGCGATGAGCACGGCAATCTATTATCCGTTCGTCAAATGGGCACAGATTGCCCAGCGGCAGGTCGCCGGAAAGGTGGCGGAACCATGAGACACGCACACGAACCAGAGTTTCACGCAGTGTTCTTGATTTTGGGCCTGTTGGTCTTGTTGTCCGTACCGGGTATCCTGTGGCGACACCAACAACTAGCTAGTGTCCAGGCCACCTATCGTAGTCCCATGGCGCCGGTGATTCTTGTGCCAGGGTCGAGTGCGACCCAGAACCGCTTTAACCAGTTGGTCAAGGAGCTGAACACGCAAACAGAGACCAAGCATAGTCTGCTACGGGTCGAAGTCTGCACCGATGGACGGTTGAAGTCTAGCGGGACCATTCGTCCGGGCGACCGGCGACCCTTTATCGTGGTGGGGTTTCAGGACCGACACGATGGTGCGGCCAATATTTTGCGCCAGGCTAAGTGGTTTACCATTGCCTTTCGGGCGTTGCAGAAGGCCTATCATTTTAACCATTTCTCCGCGATGGGCCATTCGAACGGTGGTCTGGTCTTGACCCTATTCATGGAACACGACCTCGCGGCGACCGGGGCCCACGCCGAACGCTTGATGACGATTGCCTCACCGTTTAATCTTGAGGAGTGGAATCCCACCGTGGATACGCCGCTGTTCAAGACCTTAGTTGCCGGCCGTTCGGCACTGCCCCGGCAGCTGGCCGTGTATTCGATTGCGGGGAGCGAGACGTATAGTGATGACGGCATCGTGCCGTTTGACAGTGTCAATCGTGGTAAGTACATCTTCCAGAAGCAGGTCCGGAGTTTCACCCAGATTACGGTGACCGGAGCTAACGCAAAACACGGAGATCTGCCAGAAAATCGCCAAATTGTGAAGCTGATTCGCCAGGATCTCCTGAAGACAGTTTCTTTTCGGGAGCCGAACGGGTAAACTAAGGTCATTGGAGGTTTTTTCACATGATAAAAATGATTGCGCTCGATTTAGATGAGACGCTGTTAAATACGGATAAAACAATTAACCCAGAAAACGTCACGGCTTTACGGCAGCTCCACGAAGCGGGCATCAAGATCGTTTTGTGCACCGGACGGCCAATCAACGCCATCTGGGGCTACATCGAACAGTTGGGCCTGACCGGTGCCGAAGACTTCACGATTACCTTTAACGGGGCACTGGTGGTCAACAATGCAACCAAAGAAACGTTATCTCAGAGCGGGCTGAGTCGCAGTGACTTTAAGGCCTTACACGCGTTTGCGCAGACTAATGGCTACCCACTGGACATCCTGGACTTTGACCAGGTCTACCCGATTGCGGATCTAACACCGTCCATCTACCAGCAGATGCTGAAGGCACCGATGACCTTTACGCCCACAGCTTTTTCAGACCTACCGGAAAACCTGTACAGCAAGGCAGTCATGGCGACCGACGCGTCAACGTTGGACCAGGCGGTCGCTCAGTTAACGCCTGACCTGCAACAGGAATACCACATCGTCCGCTCACAACCCAAGATTCTGGAGTTTTTGGCGGCGGGCATGGACAAGGCAGTCGGCCTGGGCCAACTGCTGACGCACTACGGCTGGGATTTCACCAACCTGATGGCCTTCGGGGATGCCGAGAACGACTTGGGCATGATCAAAGCGGCCGGCGATGGGGTCGCCATGTTGAATGGACAGGACGGTGTTAAGGCTGCCGCGAACCACATGACGCCTAAGGATAACAATGCCGCCGGGGTCGCTGCTTACCTACACCAGACTTTTGCCGAATTGTTAAAATAAACGGGTGATTCGCTTGTGGTTTCAGCGGTTAAGTGGCACCATGAAAGGTGAAGTGACGTAACTTTAAGGAGGAGATTGGGTCATGCGACGTTTATGGATGAAGTTAGGAGTCGTAGCGTTAACACTGGGAACATTTGGGGGTCTGGCGACGCCGAGTGTTGCGAGTGCTAAGGCCAAGCCACGATTTAAGACGGCGGATTTAACCCGCTATTACAAGAGTGCCAAGACCAAGACGGCGTTTCACATCGCATCTTTAACGGATGGGAAGAAGACGCAGCCATACGTTATCCTGGGAGACTTTGATAAAGCCATTAACGTGCAGCATGGTATTCTCCAGGGTAAGGGGAAGGTCAGCAAGAATGGTCGGACCTTGACGTTTAAGTACAAGCTGGTGACCTATAAGACGGCCAACCAGAAGACCGTGCAATCTTTGTCAAAAAAGGTCTACACGTTCAAGTTGACCAAGAAATCAGCCACCAAGTTTACCGCTTACTTGACTAAGGGCACGAACCGTCGGCTGGCAACCAAGGGGACCAAGGTTACCTACACGCAGACCAAGACCAGTCCCGCACAGAGTTACATGAACAAGTACGGCAAGTCGCGGATCGATGCGTACAGCAAGACCGTTGCCGCGCAGAATGCAAAGCAAAATAACTGGACGACCGCTCAGGAAGCTCAAGTGGCCACCCAAATCTCCGACCAACTCAGCAGTACTTTGGTCAAGATGTTCTACTAGAAATCAATGGACTAACGGGCGTCGCCGTTCTGATAGGGAACGGTGGCGCTTTTTCTAGTTGGGTGTCAATTAATCCCATAAAAAAACCAGCCCATGAGCAAGCTCACGAGCTGGTTTGGTTGGGTCAGTTTAGAAATAAAGCTTACTTGTTAGCTTTGAACAAAGCCGTCAAGTATTCCATGAAGGTCTTCAGGTAACGGTCCTTTTCAACTTGAACGGCAACCTTGACGTTGGTTGGTTCGTTCAAGCGGTTCTCGTCACCGATAGTCCGGGCGTAGTCTTCCTTACCGTACTTGACCCGCATGTTCAGGTCAATCGTGGTGACGAAGCTTGGGTCCAGGGCAACCCCAACGGCCAGTGGGTCGTGCAAAGCACAACCACCCAGGTTGTCGTTGAATTGACGGTAAGCGTCGATGTAGTAGTCCACGATGTCGGCGAACTTTTCACCGGCTTCGGTGCCTAAGTCACGCCATTGTTGGGTTTCCTTGCGGGTCAAGAGCGTCCGCAGGGTAACGTCCAAACCAACCATGGTTGAATGCATTGGGCTGGTCAGAACGGCATCGGCAGCTTCTGGGTCTTGGTTGATGTTGGCTTCAGCAACGAAGGTCACGTTACCAGGAAGGGTCAAGGCACCACCCATGAAGGTCATGTTACCAATTTCGGTTGCGATTTCTGGTGCCTTCTTTAAAGCGGCTGCCAGGTTGGTCATTGGGCCGGTTGGCACTAAGGTCAAGTCCTTACCGTATTTATGTACGGAATCAATCAGGAAGTCTTCAGCGGAGCCCGTTTCAACGGCCCGCGTTGGTTCTGGTAAGTCAACTTGGCCAATCCCATTTTCCCCGTGGATGTCGGAACTAACTTGCATCCGGTCGAAGTGGTCAGTGGTTGATGAGTGGCTCTCGCCAACGTAGACAGGAATGTCAGTGTGACCCAACAGTTCCAAAATCTTTAAGGCGTTCTTGGCGCCATCGTCAACATAAACGTTCCCGTAAGAACCCATGATACCAATTAAGTCAACATCCGGTGCACCTAAAGCGTAAGCGATTGCTAAGGAGTCATCGATACCGGTATCCAGATCCAAAATCATTTTACGTTTTGCCATAGTAAACTAATCCCCTTTGAGTCGTAATTGGGCACAAAGCCCAACTTAACTATAATGTAACGGGTTTCATTTCGCAACCCCATGTTGAAGCGCTCTTCACATCAAGGTAAGATAGGACACATACACAAACGGACCGGAATGAGGGGGATTTTTCGAATGACCAATAAGGATTCAGTAAAACCGTTTAAAGGTCGGTTCCATTACCACAACCACCTGCTCGATGAAACCACCAAGGAAATTAACGAATGGACGGGTGAGAATAAGGTGGTTGAGATTCACCTGTTCGCCATGTTCTCCGAGGTCTTTAAACCGCACACCCGCGATGACGCGGAGTCGTTGTTCATCGTCGGCACCCGGGATACCACGCCATCACTGGAGGCGGTCTCCGTGATGCCGGTCAAGCCCTGGCTCTTCTCCCGGGTCTTTGCACTCTTGGGGACGAGCTTCGTGTTATTGGCCATGCTGTTCCTGGTTTTCCGGAGTAGCAACGCGGTGCCGGGCATGATTTTTATTGGGTCACTGACGGTACCATTCGCGTTGCTGATTATGTTCTTTGAAATCAACGTTTTTCAGAATATCTCGGTCTATCAGCTTTTGACCGTTTTCCTGGTGGGGGGGATTCTCTCCCTGGTCGCGACCATGATTCTGTATTCCCTGATTCCGTCGGGGAACGGGGTGTCGTGGGAGTCAGCGGTGATCATTGGCTTTATCGAAGAGACCGCCAAAATGCTGATTATTGCCTACTTTATTAATCAATTTCACCTGAACTATATCTTTAACGGCCTGTTGATTGGTGCGGCCATCGGTGCCGGGTTCGCAGTCTTCGAGACCGCCGGCTATACCGGGCAGTACGGCATCGTGACCCTGCTGATGCGTAGCTGGCAAGCTATCGGGACCCATACCATCTGGTCGGCCATTATGGGCGCAGCCATCATCCTGGCTAAGGACCGGCACCAGCCGGTCACCGGGAGCAACATGGTGGCACCGAAGTTCCTGCGCTTTTACCTGCTCGCCATCGCGTTGCATGCGGCCTGGGACTGGAACGCCCCGTTTGCCGTCCTGAACATTCTATACCTGCAACAGTGGGTGCTAATCGCCGTTGGCTGGCTGGCCATCTTTGTCCTCATCAATGCCGGCCTGCGGGAGGCCCGGACCCTTCAGGGGCAACGGATTCTCCGACGGACTCAGCTGGGGGGATAGATAAAGTCGGCGATTTGCCGATCGACCTGACCGTTCTCGTGAAGCAGCGAATGCTCCGTTTGCCATAGGTGGCCACGAACCAGGCGAAGCCGGTAGCTGGCGACATGCCCCGTGACTAAGGGGCGCAACTGTTGCGCGTCACTGACCGGGACTTCGCCGTCGTTGGGAACGTTGTCGATAACGCCAGCGAGATTCAAGACACGTAACTGCGGATAATCCCGTCTGAGTGGCGATTGGCCGGGAAAGTCCGCGCCGATGCAGACCAGGTGGTCGACGGTTACGGGGGCGAGCGTTGCCTGATTCAGGTAGTCCAGGGCAATCATGCCACCGGAAGAATGCCCGACCAGGTTAACCCGGGAAATATGGTAGCGGGTCCGTAATTGGCTCAGAACCGTGACTAGTTGGTCGGATTCGCGTTGAGGATGGGTGTTGTCGGCGAAGAGGACCGGAATTATGGGATTGTTGTCCCGAACGGGGGCCAGCTGGTCCCAGGTCACGGTCCCGTTAGTCGCCACGTGGGCCGTCAAGCTGTGGGTCGCGACGTGGGGCTGACTCAGCGTAAGCGTCATGCTACGCAGGGAGAGCCAGTTACCACCATCCCCTGGTAATAAGAGGGTCGCTGTGCGCGTCTGGGGATAGTGGGCGTCGTGGAGCACTTGATGGTGGGTCGACCAAGCCCCTAGGAGGCCAGCGAACAGCAGGCCTGTTACAATGAAACTAATTAAGAGACGGGTGTGGCGCATACAAGTCACCTTTCAATTCACAAATTTATGGAGGAAAAGCTATGACGGAAACTTACGATATTTCAATTATTGGCGGTGGTCCAACCGGGATGTTTGCGGCTTTTTACGCGGGAATGCGTAAGGCCAAGACCCAGTTACTTGAGAGCCTCGAAGATTTGGGTGGTCAGGTCAACGCACTGTATCCGGAGAAAACAATCCTTGATGTGGCTGGCTTCCCGGCGGTACTGGGCCGCGACTTGGTGGCTGCCCAACGGCAACAGTTGGCGCAATTCCCGTTGACCATCAAGACCAATCAGCCGGTCACCAACTTGAAGCGCGTGGCCGCTGGTTTTGAAATCACCACGCCAGCCGGGACGACTCGGAGTAAGACCGTCATCATCGCGGTGGGCAACGGGGCATTTACCCCGCGGCCACTAAACGTTGCGGGCGCCGATGTGTTGCAGCAAGCCGGTCACTTGCGGTATAGCGTGCCAGACAAGGCGCAACTCCGCGGTAAACGGGTCCTGGTCGCCGGGGGCGGTGATTCGGCCATCGACCAAGCCTTGATGCTGGAACCCGTGGCCCAGTCGGTCACCTTGTTACACCGCCGGGATCAGTTCCGTGGGTTGGAACACATGGTCGATCTGTTGCACGCGTCCAGTGTTCGGGTGCAGACGCCGTACTTGATTCGCGGACTTGCTACCACGCCGGATGGCGCCGTTGATGTGACGGTCAAGCGGGTCGGGGAGCAGGAAGAGGACCACCTAATTGTTGACGACGTGTTGGTTAGTTATGGTTTTACGTCTGATTACCACGTCATCGAGGGCTGGGACCTTAATGTTGCCCGGGAGCGGCGGCTGATCGCCGTCGAGCCGACCATGGCAACTAGCGAGCCTGGCGTCTATGCGATTGGTGACGGCGTGACCTACCCGGGCAAGCAGCCGCTGATTGCGACTGGCTATGGTGAGGCGCCGTTGGCCGTCCACAGTATCATGGACACCTACTTCCCCGACCGTCGCAGCCCCATTCATAGTACCTCAATCGGCCATTAAGCAGGTAATATTGAGCCTGAGAACTAGTGTGTAGTACTGGTGGGGGATTGCCGCTTCCGGGACGGTTCTGGGGGGCCGTGTCCGTGGTGGGCGCGACTTGAAGCCTCACCCAACCCGTGAGTCTTCAAGCTCGGCCTTTGTGTAAGCCGGGAAAACTCGCCCGACTAACACAAATTTCACCACTCTGGCCCCCCAGAACCGTCCCTCCAGCTAAGCTTGTCTGTGACCATTACCGTTCGTTGAGTTGATAAAGTGGACGATGGAAGAGTCGACATGTCACCTGAAAAATTGAGAATGGCAACCGATGTAAATGTACGGTGATTGTTGATTGAAATACTCCGATAAGCAGGATACGATATCAAAGCCTGAATCAACGATTTATTTATGATTTTAAATGGCGTTGATGCGCTTGCTCATGTTCATTGGATCGTCATCAAGGTAGGGGCATACGCTGGGACGATATAAATTAAAGATATAAGCAAAAAACCGCGGGACACCTTTTTCCATTCGGAAGGGTGTCTCGCGGTTTTTTTGCGGCTTATTTGCCACTGGTGTCGTCTTGGTTGGTAATCTTGATTCGGTTCGAATCCGTTTCCTTGTGGTTCAGTTCCGGTGCGTCGGTCGAGTACCACGACTGCGTGGATTTGTCGCCGTTGCGTGAGAACAGGCTAGTTGACTTCAGCCCCAGCTTGGTTTCAATCTTTTCGGCCTTCTCCAGTCCGTCGGCATAGTTGTAGTCGTTAGGGTCAACGGCCGTGAAGCCCTTAGGGTGGTAGAAGCGCAGCAGATTTTTCTGGTTCAATGAATCCGAGTAGTTCAAGGCCTGATTGACGTGCTTCTGCATCTTGTCGATCTGGGCCTGCAACTTCTTATCCGGATGAATCTCCTGCTTGGTCTTGTTGCTATAAATCGTCCCGTCAATCGAGGTGTAGTCGGGACTCTCCCAATCACGGTTTCGGAAGGCGACCACTTGGTTATGTTCTTTGGAGAACAGGTCGGTCCCAAACTGCAAGTACTTCTTGGTGCTCAGACCCATCAGGTGCATCAGGGTCGGCAGCACGTCAATCTCACCACCGTATTGGTGCTCGACCTTCCCGTGCGTGTAACCGGGCATGTTGAACATCAGGGGAACCCGTTGGAGCTGGGCGTTGTCGTAATCGTTCCAGTCATCTGGATCGACCCCGAGCAACTTGGCGAGACTCTTATTTGAGGAGTTTGAAATCCCGTAATGGTCCCCGTAAATCATGACTAGCGAGTTCTTGGCCAATCCTGATTTATTCAGGTAGTGGTAGAATTCCTTGATCGATTGATCCAGGTAATGGGCCGTCTTGAAGTAATTATCGACGGTCTTATCCCCAGTGTTCGGCGTCTTGAAGGTCGAATCTTCCTTGTCCAGGGTGAACGGGAAGTGGTTGGTGACCGTCAGATACTTCACGTAAAACGGCTGTTGCAGGTGCTGTAGGTACTTGACTGAGTCGTTGAAGAGCAACTTGTCCTTCAACCCGTACCCCAGGGACTTATCGCCTGAGGTGTCGTAATAACTGGCATCGAAGAAGTACTGGTAACCTAGGTTCTTGTAAGTGTTACTCCGATTCCAGAAGCTGGCGACGTTCCCGTGGAAGACCGCGGTGGTGTAGCCAGCCTTGTCGAAGATGGCCGGAGCGGCCTGGAAGGTGTTGTCGTTCCCCAACTGGGTGAACAGCGACCCTTGCGATAGGCCAAACGTCCCGGTCTCCAGCATGGTCTCGGCGTCGGACGTTTTCCCTTGGCCGACCTCATGGAAGAAGTTGTCAAAGCTGTAGGTCGCCTTGCTCTTGTAGAGCTTGTTCAGGAACGGCGTGACCTCTTGACCGTTGATCTTCTTGTTGATCAGGAATTGCTGGAAGCTTTCCAAGTGAATCACGATAACGTTCTTCTTCTTGGCGACGCCGTAGAGCTTTTTATCGGGCGACGCGTAGTTCTTATGAACGAACTTAAGGATGCCGTCTAATTCCGATTTTTTGGCGTGTGAGCGGACTTCACTGGTGTGCTGGGTCTTGATACCATCGTACACGGTAAAGGCGTCTAGCCCCAAGTATTTGACCACGTAGGTCCGGTCGAAGGTCCGGGTCAGGAGTTGCGGCCGGTCCATCTCTCCCAGCGTCAGGTTAAACGTCAGGAGTAGGAGCGATGCGGAGGTCACGGCCAGGCCCACGCGTTTGTTGACCGGACGGGGATCGACGTAGATTCGCCGGGTCGCAAGCAAGACCAAAACGATGACTAGGTCCAGCCAGTAGAGGATGTCGTGGGGGGAGGTCAGGGCCAGCGAGCTCCCGGAGAGCCCCTGGTCAACCTTGGAATATCCCAGCATGGTACTAACGGTCATGAAGTCGGTGAATTCTCGGAAGTAGATGACGTTGATGTAGAGCAACAACGTGTTGAGAATGTCGATGATAAACAGGAACGGGTAGAAGAAGCGGGCCCGCTTGAAGTACAGGGCCAACCCGAAGAGGAGGAGCGTCGTTGCGATGGGGTTCAATAAAAGAATCAGGAATTGAAACGGATCGCTCAGATTTAAGTTGAAGTCGACAAAGTAGGCGACCAGGGTTTTTAGCCAGAATAGGATCACCAGTAGGGCCACGAAGCCCATCCGGGTACCAGTTCGAGACCAGATGCGTTTGAAACGTTCCACGATAAATTGCTCCTTCGTACAGAATAAGTAGCCTTATTCTACCATAAAGCCATCCGGTAAAACCGGAAAACGGTAACAGCCACATTTCCCCCATCCTAGCAAATAATCAGAGGGGTGGTACATCTGCGCGGCAAGTTTAGAAAAACTTTAAGGCAAGCGCCAAAATGTAACCGCTTTGCAAGGGTTATTTGGTACACTAGAGGTAGCTCATAAAACGAAAGGTGTGGAGACGTTATGGATAAACAGATTACGCTGTACGTGGTGCGGCACGGCCAAACCTACTTCAACATTTATAACAAATTACAGGGATGGAGTAACTCACCACTGACCGAAGCGGGGATTGCGGACGCACAGCAAGCGGGGGACCGGTTAAGTAGTGTGCAGTTTGCCGCCGCCTATTGCAGTGATACCACCCGGGCCGAGCAGACTGCCCGGACAATCTTGGCGGCTAACCAGTCAGCCCCGGCAGCGCAACTGACCACGTCACCGTTCTTTAGAGAAGAGTTTTACGGCTACTACGAGGGTACCGACATGGCGCAGGCCTGGTACGTTGCGGGCGCTCCTCACGGTGTACCGACGTTTAAGGACATCGAATCCAAGTATTCGATTGGTAAGGCCAAGGACTTCTTGAAGGCGGCCGATCCGTTCCGCCAGGCGGAAAACAATCAGGAGTACTGGGCTCGGGTCGATCAGGGCTTTGAGCTGATTCGTCATAATCCAGCGTTACGGGATGGCGATAACGTTTTGATGATCAGCCACGGGAACACGTTGCTGAGTCTGATGGAGCGGTATGGCCATGGGAAGTACGACCTGAGCGTGCGGCCCGCCAATGGAAGTCTGACCAAGTTGGCCCTGACTAAGGACGATATTCAAGTTTTGAGCTATAACCAAAAAGACTAGGAAATGAGGCTTGTTTAATGGAATGTAGAATGGCATGGGGGAAGCTGAATCCCTGTTACCAAGACGCACTAGCGATTCGCAAGGACGTCTTCATCAACGAACAGGGGATTGACCCCAAGGATGAACTTGATGGCACCGACGAGGATAAAATGCACTACGTGGGGTACGTGGACGACAAACCCGTCACGACGGCCCGCATCGATATGCTGGGGGGCAATCGGGTCAAGATTGGCCGGGTGGCCACGGTCGCCGATGAACGGCAACACGGTTACGCCGGCGAGTTGCTGAAGCAAATTATTGGGGATGCCCAGCGGTCTGACGTGGCGCACATCGAACTGGATGCGCAAGTCACGGCGTTGGACTTCTATCGGCAACTGGGATTTGAGGTCATCAGTGAGCCATTCACTGAAGCGGGGATTCAGCACCGCACCATGGCGTACCAAGGCAAATAACCAAACAAAAGGCCCACGACCAGCGAACGCTGATTGGTGGGCCTTTTATCATTTTCAGAAAGATAAGTTGGTTTTTCGCTAAACTAAGGGGAATTTGTTGACCGAGGGACGCAAACGGGGGAAGGTGAGCAGTAATTCCGGCAGAACTTTCAGAAAGTGTTGTGCGGGGTTGCACAGGCCTTTCCGGCCACAAAAAAACCTGACGACCAGCCAAATGCTGATGCGTCAGGTTCTAGAGCTTTTAAACGATCAAATTATTCATGAGTTGATCTGGTGATTAGTCAGCGTTGTTCGCTGAATTTGAAGCTAACGTGGTTACACGGGCGTAACCAACGGCGTGCCACCAAGGAGCGTGAACGGCTTCGCGAACGACGCCGCGGTTTTGCGCGTCAATCATCTTGCCGTTACCAATGTACATCCCCACGTGGGAGATAGAGTACTTGCTACCGCCGAAGAAGACCAGGTCACCCTTCTTGATGTTCTTGTAGGAAACATGCTTGAAGGTGTTGTATTGCGCCTGGGCGGTCCGGGGAAGGGTCACGGAAGCACCCTTCTTGTAAACGTAGCTGGTAAAGCCGGAGCAGTCAAAGACGTTAGGACCAACGGCACCGTAAACGTAACTAGCACCTAGCTTGGACTTAGCGACCTTGTAGATATCGCTAAATGATGCATCGTTGGTGTTATCAGCAGTGGCAGCAGACGCATTGGTCGTCGCAAATGTGAAGACACCGGCAAGGGTTAACGCAATCGCAGCAATTCTTTTTACAACTTTTTTCATTTAATCATCACAACTCCTCATGAATTTACAATTACTAGAGTACCCCTGCAATATGACAACTATGTAACAAGCTAATTGCAATGCCGTTAAATGTCTTAAACAAAACGTTACTTTTGACTCATAACTGGTATTTTGGGGTAGAATCTAACAAAGATGATAACTTATTTAACAATTTTCGGAGGAGGAGATTAACATGGCACAATTTACTGACGAGATGCGTCACGTCTTTGATGTGCATCGGTTGGTGTTTCGAATTGGTGAAATTTCGTCGATGACGGGGGTTTCGGCGCGTCAATTACGCTACTGGGAGAAGAAGGGGCTCATCAGCTCGCGGGAGCGCGAAGATGGGCAGCAGGCGCGGGTCTATACCTTCAAGACGTTCGTACTAGTCTCCATGATGAAATACTTTATGGACAGCGGCTACACCTTAGCCGCCGCGGCCAAGCAGGCTAGTTTACGCCAAAGTAACGTTAAGTTGCTCCACCGGTTCATCGACCAGGGGATGCGTGGCTTCGCCGAAGTTGACGGCCAGCTTGCCATTAATCTGGGCGCCTTCGATGCCGACCAGACTCTGATGGCTTTATTACCCGACGATGGTCCCGTCACGTACCGCCTATTACCGAACGCCGAAGCCATCAAGGTCACCCGAGATCTACCGGCGTAATAGCATAACGTGTCGCTGTTGCCGCTCTGCTCCGCTGGCTCAGCGGTACTGTAGTGGGCACGACTCCGAAGCTCGACCTGATACTAAGCCGGCAAAAAACGCCGACTAAGTATCATTTCCCCACGGTACCGCTATGCCAACGCCGCGCCGCTAACAAGGGTAATACTGGTGATTAGCTCATCATTAATCACAACAAAGTTGATCTTGGCGACCGACGATTTTTGGGCTTTAACTCAGTTTGTAAGATTAGCATTGTTAGGAACCCGTTAGCGTTTTCGTACGGGGTTATTTGACACGACTGGTTTTACGAGTGTGAAGCAATTCTATGCCGAGTTCTATTACATAACGGTTCCTAGTTTTTTAGCGTATGTTTTGACGACCCTAACATATGTCGGGAACGAGGCCATTACGATTGGTGTCGGCGGAGCAGAGCAGGATTAACGACCACATCTACATAAACGAATTGTTCACTAATCCGAAATCCGACTTTTTGCTGATGTCGCAGTTGGATAAGTGAGCGAACCAAAAGAGCGCCTCGCGGAAATTTCCTGCGAGGCGCTCTTGGTTTATGACAAAGTCATGACGTTAATCGGTTGAAGAATCGTGATCGTCGTCCGATGATTTGGACCGTTTGTGGGAACGGCGATTGCGCCGAGTCTGGCGCCGGGATTTACGACGCCGACCCGTGAAGTGGAACGGTTTCTGGGCGGGAATGATGACGGACAACTTCCCGAAGGAGGCGGCCATCATTGGCAGCGCTAGGTTAAAGATCACCGCAGTTAACACGGTAATCAGCGTTACCGCTGAGAGCACCTGTGAGGAGGCGGCTAACAGCCCCAGGGCGCCTGCAATGATGATGAAGAGCGAGTGGCGCATGGTTTGACCAGCGTCTTTAATACCCGGCAAAAGCCAATCAATCAGCGGAGCGTCGTTCAGCCGGTAGCTGAGCGCGAGCTGGGTCAACTCGACCACTGCCAGGACCGTGACCGGTACAAAGGCCAGCATTGGGACCTGCCAATTGAACTCGCCACTACCATTGAGCCATTGCATGATAACCCGGGTCAGTTGGTAACTGGCCGCGGCCGATGCCAGGAAGGTCAGGAACCAGTAAATGGGTTGCAGAACGGAACGGCTGAAGACGATCAACAGGACCAACGTGATGCCGAAGACCAGTAACAAGACCCGCACGATGTCGTGTTGGTATTGGCGCTGAATCGTTGCGGTAACCACGGGTTGACCCGAGAAGGTCAGCTTAGCGTTCTTCAGGGATGTGCCGCGTAGTTGGCTGGTAGCGACCTGCTTGAGGTCGGCCAGTGTCTTAGCCGTGGTCTTTGCGTTCGGTTCCTGTTTCAGGGTAATCGTTAGCGTTGTCGCCTTGACCTGCTTGTCCGTAAAGTTGACTAGGGCTTGTTGGAACTCACCACTGGCTAACTGAGTCGGTGTCAGGTACAGGGACTTGGCAGCCTCCGAGGTCTGTAACCCACCGAGGTAGGTGTACATCTGGTTCAGCGACTTACTGAGTTGCTTGACCTGTTTCTGGGATCGCTTCAAGCTGGCGTTAACCGTCTTGATGTTTTCCTTGTAGCTACTCAAGTTTGAGTAGGCGGTACTGGTATCACCCGAAGTCGTGCTGATGTTACTGGAGAGGGTATTCAACGTGCTTAACGCATCGTTCAGCTCACTGTTGACCTGGTTGAGTCGCTTGACGTATTGCCGGGCCTTCTTGGAAGCCGTCCCGGAAGTCGTGGCGGTACTTTGTGCTGACTGGATAGCCGATTCCAACGTACTACTGTTACTCATGAGCTTGTTGGTCTTGGTCGTCAGCTTGTTGAGCCGCTTGACCTCAGCGTTGAGGGTTTTCTGTTTTAAGTCACTCTGGTCAGTCTTTAAGTCGTTGCGCACGGTGGTCAACTGATTAATGGCACCAGAAAGACTGGTATTGAGACCGTCCAATTGGTTCGCCACGTAGTACTGCGTGACGGGTTGGCCACCCGGTTGGGTCACGGAGGTGACCGCCGCAACGCCTGGTTGGGCCCGGAGCTTCTTGGTTAGGTTATCCAATTGATAGAGTTGGTCTTGATTATCGAGACGCTGGTTGTTTTGAATGTACAGGGTAACTGGCGTGGACTTGCCTTGACCGAAGTGTGCACTCAAAATTCGCGCCCCCTGCACGGCTTGGTTGTTCGGAATATCTTGGGCGTTACTGTAGGCTAATTGCTGGTGGTTGCCACCGAAGGCAAAGGCACCGGCAAAGTAGAGGACAACAATGATGGCAATCCAAGGTTGCCACAGACCGAAGCGGGCGAGGTGGAACCATAACTTGTGGTCCGTTAACTGGGGCCGCGTCTTCTTGGGCCAGAAGAGGCTACTGCCCAACATCCCCGTAAAGACGGGAATCAGGGTGATGCTGGCCACACCAGTGATTGCAAAGCCAACACCCAGTAAAGCATAGGCCCGGATACTGGAAAAGTTGAACAGGACCAGACTACCGAAAGCTAAGGTCAGGCTAAGGGTACTGATCAGGACGCGGTAACCCAAACTGCGAACGACCGTTGAGGTGGCTTCCTGACTTTCGACGCCGTCATCGACCAGGTCGCGCAACTCCCGGAAGAACCAGAAGCTAGTTAGCAGGGTGAAGAGCGTAATCCCCAATAACAGGAAAATCGGCGTATATTCCGAGTACGCGAAGTTCCAGCGGTAGGCCAGATTGGTGGCCAGGCTGAGGGTGGTGATGTAGCTGATCAGGATGGCCAAGAACGTGATGATGGGCGCGATAATCGACGCGAACAAGATGCCCATGGCAATCAGTGCGACTAACAGGGTCATCAGAATCACGATCAGTGTGAACGAGGAGATGTGTTCGTTAGCGGCATCGCTAATAATCTCCGGACTCGTGACGTAGGTCTCCAGGCCAATCGTACTGATCTGAGTCTCTAATTGCTTGGCAATTGCGCGGACGGGGCCCTGGTTATGGCTAACGGCCAGTTGGACGATTTCCGTAGACTTGTCCTTGGAAAGTAACTGGGGTTTGCTGGTTGGGGTATTCGTCAGCGTCGTGATCTTTTGGATGCCGTAGTAGCTGGCCTTTTTCTGCAGCGCTGAGGTGGTCTTGTTGATGGCCGCCTGCTGCTTATTGGTCAGTTTCCCCGCGGGATTATTAAACACGGCGTTCACCGTATAGGTCCCGTCGATGTTCCGTCCCCAATTGTTTTGAATCTGTGTCGCTTTGACGGGTTGACTCGTATTTGCCAGTTGTGGTTGGCCATCATACTGAATAATGGTATTCACGTTTGGTAAGGTTACAATGGCTGCAAAGACCACTACTAGCCAGAATACGAGTGCAAAAATGCGGTTATGATGAAGTTTTCTAATCCGTTCTTGCATATGTAATCTGAGTCCTCTCTCCGTAATCAATTCCTACCGTGCAAGTAGGTACAATTCATGCTTAATTTTACCATATCCGCCCCAATTCCGTTGGGATTCGCGGCGATTTAAAAAAAGTTAAGAAAGTCTATCGTTTGACATCGACGCAAAAGTCGGTAAAGTAGGGTTACTTACTAAACTAAAGAAAGTGGGCATCATTATGGTCAAACGTCATCATCCCTATCAGAGTCCATTTGCCGCCTTACTGACCGCGGATCGGTTCACGTTTGCGACTCAGTTGGCGACGCATTACCGAATGGATACCAGTCAGGTCTTGTTTGCCTACCTGCAGATTACCGCTAACGTGGCGGCTGCCGGTCAGGCGGCCACGCCCACGCAACAGCGCGAGATTGACCGATGGTTCCAACAATTTTTAAACGATGCCCAGACAACGATTTAAGCGAAAGGAGCCTTAACCGTGTGTACCAGTATTTTGCAAATTGCTAAGGACGGGAGTCACATCCTCGCCCGTACCATGGATTGGCACGTGATGCGCAGTATGCCCCTTTTCTCGCCACGAAACTACCAGTGGCAGAGTCTGTTCGATAACCGGGTGCACACCAACCGTTACGCCTTGATTGGTGGCGGGGGCGCCCACGATAACGAAATCGACGTTTCCGATGGGGTCAATGAGAAGGGCCTGAGCGTCCAGAAGCTAACCTTCGCCAATGGGTCGCAGTTGGTGGATACGCCGACCCCCGGTTTGGTCCACCTGGCACCCTTCGAATTCTCCTACTATTTGTTGGGTAATTTCGGCTCCATTGCGGAGATCGAAGAGCACTTGGCGGAGATCCAATTAATGAGCGGCCGGTTGGCGGCTAACCAGATTGGTGACAGCGAGTTGCACTTCGCGGTGGTCGACCGTACCGGCCGCACCGTGGTCATCGAGCCGACGCATTTTCCCATGCGGGTCCGGGAGAATCCCCTGGGCGTGGTGACCAACAGCAAGGACTTTGAGCGCCAACTCGAGCGGTTGGGACAGTACGTGAACTACACCGACGATTTCACGGCGGGCACGGTCCCCCTGAACACGCCACACGTGACCACCGGGCGGTTCTCCGGGAAACCGGTGCCTAGCGGGTCGTTTACCCCCGGCGGTCGGTTCGTGCGCGCCGCTTACTACAAGGAGCGGGCGGACCGACCGGCGAACGAGACCGAGGGCGTCATTAGTGCCTGGCACCTACTCGATAGCGTGACAGTGCCCAAGAGCCACAATTACCGGCCAACCTATTCGGTCTACCGTGCGGCGACCTGTAGCGAATCATTGACCTATTATTTCCAGCCCTACAACCGGCTGGATGTGGTGCGGCTTCAATTGAAACCGGAAATGCTGGACTGGACGGAACCAAAATTTTACCCGATTAAAAATGAACTGACCGTAACGGCCTTAAACTAAATTAATGACCCTAAGAAGAAAGCCCCAGAACGGTGCCAACAATCGGCTATCCGTGCTGGGGCATTTTGTCATTAAATCAGGAACCACAGCACGTTGATACCGACTAGGGTGATCAGCACGCCCCGGTGGAGCCGGGGGTGCAACATGATGATGGCCAAAAATTCGCGGGCCCAGGCAATCGGCAGGTAGGACCACAGGGTCGGGGCCGCCTGGCCGGGGAGCCGAAGTCCCAGTTGGTGAGCCAAGATACGGGCTCGGAACAAGTGGTAGTCGCTGGTTACCACGACCACCCGGCCGCCCTGGTTCGGCAGGGCCATCCAGAGCCGTTGACTGTACATTAAGTTGCTTAACGTATTCGTGGCTTGGTTTTCCTGAATCAGTCGGCCCTGAAAGCCGCGTTGCTGCAAGTAGTGAGCCATGGCCGTGGCCTCACTGATGGTCTCATCGGGGCCCTGACCACCGGAGACGATGATGGTGACCGGATGCTTCTGTTGGTTGGCCAGGGCGAGCGCGGTATCGAGCCGTGACCCCAGAACCCGACCAATCTGATGACCGTTCAGCAGGCCGGCCCCAAGAACCACTAAGGTATCGGCGTGGCGGACCCGCCAGGTGCTGACCCGTAAAAAGCCCACGAAGCTGGCGGCGTAGAGGACGCCCAGGTATAGACTGAAGGCGGGGATGAACGTGAACCAGGACCAAAGAGACCCGGTGAAGTTCCCACTGGTGAAGGCCCAGGTCCACGCGATTCCGCCCAGGAGCCACAGCCAGATGCCTAGTAGGAGGCCCCGGGTCAGACGTTCGGATTTGCGGACGACACGGTGGGGGACCAGGAGAATCAGGGCGAGGGTCAGGAGACCACTCAGAGCGATAATGGTGATGGCGGCCCAGCCAATCAACGCGAGACCGTGCGCCCAGGCGTGGTGGGAGAAGCTGGCGATGAGGGTGACAATCCCACCGGAGAGGCAGGTGACCAGGGCGCTAAAGAGGCCATGGGGCTGCCAGAAAGTGACTAGAATTGTCAAACACAGGAAAAAGACGATTGCGCTGAGAAGCACGCGATGACCTCCTTTCGTAAAGGTTAAGTTTTTTTGAGGCCTGTTAAAATTCGTTGGTGGTTCCCCGAAAGGTCGGTATAATAGATAAAACAATTATAACCGAATTGGGGGGACATTGGTGCCAAAACGACGTCGAAGAAGTCGCCGGAACAGCCATCCCGTCGCCGCGACCTGGATCTTTGTGATGATCCTGTTGGTCCTGGGTGGGGGGATGTTGATCCGCGGAAAAATCAAAACGGAGATGCAGACGGGTCAGGTGACCCAGACTAGTAGTAGCGACGCATCAGGTGAGACGGCGGCCCAACAGGCCTTCATCAAGAAGATGGCCAAGCCAGCGGTCCGTGTCTATCGCGAAAACGGCCAGGTCTTGCCCAGCATCGTGATTGCCCAGGCCATCCTGGAATCCAGCTGGGGAACTTCGGCGCTGTTCCTCCAAGCCAACAATCCCTTTGGTGTCAAGGGGAGTTATCAGGGAAGCACCAAGCGGTTCCCGACCACGGAGTACGTGAACAACAAGAAGATTACGGTTAATGCGTACTTTCGGGATTACCCGACGCTCACGGCGGCTATTCTGGATCACGATACCCTGCTGAAGCAAAGCTACTTCAAGCAGACCGTTACGGACTACCAGACGGCAGCTAAGCTCCTGCAACAGAACGGTTACGCGACCGATCCACATTATGCCCGGAAGCTGACCAACTTGATCGCCACCTATAACCTAAATGAATACGATACCTAAACGGGTCGCCAGGTCACTGGCGGCTTTTTTTTGTCGGGCGTTAGTGAAGGCCTAGTTTACCCGTTTCACGTGCCTGGAACAAGCAAAAAGTAAATAAAAAGCGTGAACACGCGTCGCAGGAAAAGCGGCGGACCATCACGCTTTGAAGCAAACTAGTTCTCGTTATAGTAGCTCGCCAGGTCGTAGAGGGTCTGGGCGAGCGTGTCGATTGATTTGGTGGGACTCTGGTTAGCGAAAAGAATCACGCCGTACTTGTTGCCTTCGGTTCCGTAATACACGGTGTTGTAGCCAGCGCCGGAGAGGGCGCCACGGACACGCTTGATGCCGCCGCTGTAGTGGTAAAGCCCCCCGGCGTAGGTGTAGGCCCCGTTGTTGGCCAGATCAGTGTATTGGCTCTTGGTCAGGACCTTCCCGTTGCGGAGGCCCTTCTGGAAGGTGTAGTAGTCTTCCGGCGTCGAGTAGTAGTTGCCGGCACCCAGTAAGGAGGACATCAGTTTCTGAGAGACCGTGTCGTTACTGTAATCCTGGCCGTTGGCGAAAGCGTAACCGGTCGCGGCCAGTTGGTCGGTCGGGAGGTTATCCCAGGCATAGGTGTTGGTCAACTTCAACGGCTTGATGATTCGGTTGGTGACCAGGGTATCGTAGGATTGTCCCGTAACCTTGGAAGCGACCGCGGCCAACAGCGTGTAATTGGCGTTGGTGTAGTTGAAGTTCTGATTGGTTGAGGTTTTGAGCTGCTGGAGCGTGTAGTTCAGCTCGGCAGCTTGGGTGGTCAACACCGTGCTGGGGGTTGTCTCGTCCATTGAGACGCCGGAGCGATGATTGAGGAGTTGCCGAATCGTGATGTTCTGGCTGTTATTGACGCTGGGATAGTACTTGCTGAGCTTATCGTTCATCGAGAGCTTATTGCTGCTGGCTAATTGCTCGATGATGGCCCCGGTCATGACCTTTTGGAGCGAGGCGATTGGGAAGAGCGTGTTGCTATCGTTGTTGGACTGACTCGCGGCATCCGCGTAGCCTACACTGACGTGACTAGCGCCGGTCGCGTAGTGGTTAAAGAGCATTGCGCGGCCCTTGAAGTGGGCGTTGGTTAGGAGCGCTTGCGCGTTGCTGGTCCGACTGAACTTTTGGAGAGCCGATTGGTTGACCCAGCCGATGGTCTTGCCATACCAGGAGAACTTCACGTAGGTGGTTCCGTTCGATAACGTGGCCGTCTGACTGATACGCACGAACCGGTGTTGCCAATTCTTCCCACTAGCATCGCGGGTCTTGGCGGAACGCTGGGTGTAGTAAGGGGCATAGTAGTAGATGCCGTCGTTGCGTTTCGACTGGTTGACGAAGCGGGCGTTGTAGCTGGTATTTTTACTACTGGTAATCGTTAAGTAACTCTTCGCGCTGGCAGGTACCGTGGGAATCAAACCCCCGACGGTGACGGCTGCGGCGATGACTAACATCAATTTTTTCACAATAACCATTCTTTCCCCTTAGTCTATGGTACTCAAAGTCATTCTACCGCGTCTGGGTTGCGAATTGTTAACAGAACGGTGGCGTTTTCGTAACAATTTTAACAATTCAGGGTATGTTTCACCTGCAACCTTTAGGTATCAAATTATTTTGTGGGGTTAAACGTGAAAGGCCCGGCTAACTAGGGGCAGCTTGGCTTCTTGAAGAATTTAACGTGAAATAAACACACACAACTAACGATTGACGGGGTAATTATGGTAGAATACTTGCGAATAGACAAAGGAGCTGAGACATGCATTGTTACACTTTCTAGGCCAACTCTATGGGCCATTTTTTGATCTTCATAATTGGGCAACGGTCATCTCTACGGGGGATGATTGGTTGATTATCTTCTCGCTGGTCTTAATCGAATGCCTACTTTCCGTGGATAACGCGGTGGTTCTGGCTGCTCAAACGCAATCACTCCCGACGCAAGCGTTGCGGGAAAAGTCGTTGTTTTATGGGATTTGGGGGGCCTATATTTTCCGGTTTATCATTATCGGTTTGGGAACTTACCTGATCAATTTCTGGGAAATCAAGGTCGTGGGGTCATTGTACCTGGCCTTCTTGGTGTTTCAATTCTTCACTCGGACCCGGGTCAAGCATACGCGCAAGCTTGTCAGCGACCGCAAGAAACGGATTTTCCCGCTCTTCTGGTCGGTCGTGATTCAGATTGAAATGATGGACATCGTGTTCTCGATTGACTCCGTGTTGGCGTCCTTGGCCATCTCTAGTAACCCGGTCATCGTCCTGATTGGGGGGATGATTGGGATTCTAGCCATGCGGGGCGTTGCCGAGGTCATCATGAAGCTGATGCGACGGATTCCTGAGCTGGAACCCATGGCATATTGCCTGATTGGCCTGATTGCCGTGAAACTGTTCCTATCGATTCCAGCCATCGATATTGAGATTCCAGCGACCCTGTTCGGTCTGATCGTGGTGGGGGCGATTGCCTTGACCCTGGTGATTCACGTGATTCGCAACCGGCACATCAAGCCGGCAGACAAGACCGAAGTGAAGTCCTCCGACCATTCGGATGTCAACGGTTAGGCCGCTGGCTTTCCATGACGTCGGGCGAACCATCCGGTTGGAAAAAATCGTGGTACCATGGGGCTAAGATCGGTTGACGGGGCCGTCAACCCGGTCTAGCAGATTTAGGGAGGCTACATCATGCAAATTGGGTTTATTGGCACGGGGGTCATGGGGACCGGTATCGTTTTGAATCTACTCAAGGCGGGTCACCAGGTCACCGTTTACAATCGGACAAAGGCACACGCACAGACCGTGCTGGATGCCGGTGCCACCTGGGCGGAAACGCCCCAGGCGGTGGCTGAAGCAGCCACGGTCATTATCACAATGGTGGGATACCCCCAGGACGTTCAGGATGTATACACGCGTGAAGATGGTATCTTCGCTGGGGCCCAGCCGGACAGTGTCGTGGTCGACATGACCACGAGTACCCCATCCCTGGCCTTCGAACTGACGCAGTTGGCCCACGATAAGCAGTTACTGGCATTGGATGCACCGGTCTCCGGCGGGGACGTTGGCGCCAAAAATGCGACCCTGACTGTGATGGTTGGCGGCGATAAGCAAGCCTACGACCAGTTGCTCCCAGTTTTTGAACAAATTGGGCAACGGGTCAATTACTTTGGTGCTGCGGGAAATGGTCAGCATGTCAAGATGGCAAACCAGATTATGATTGCCGGGACCATGACGGGGCTGACCGAGATGCTGGTCTATGCCAAGGCGGCGGGGTTGGACCTGCCGCAGGTCTTGGCTACGTTAAGTAGCGGCGGGGCCGATAATTGGAGTATGGACAACTACGTGCCACGCATCTTAAAGAACGACTACACACCCGGCTTCTTTGCCAAGCACTTCTTGAAGGACCTCCGGATTGCCTTACGCGAAGCTGACCGGATGCACCTAGATTTACCGGCGACGGCGCAGGCCAAACAGCTCTATGAGACCATGGTCGATGACTGTGGTCTGGGGGACTTGGGAACGCAAGGGTTGATTAAACTTTATCAAGATAAAAATTGAAAATTCGCAAACAAAAACGGACGACTTGGCATTTCAGCGAGTCGTCCGTTTTGTCGTATCTATTCGATTTCGGCGAAGAAACTGTAGAGTTTCTCGGTGGTTAAAGCGGCCTTCTCGTCGCCGGCCACGTCGTAGGTTACCTGGCCGTGGTGCAGGACAATCAGTCGGTTGCCGTAGGTCAGGGCGTCTTCGAGGTGGTGGGTGATCATTAGGCAGGTTAGCTGTTCCTGTTGGACCCGCTGGTTGGTCAGGTGCATCAGGTCCTGACTGGTCTGGGGGTCTAGGGCGGCCGTGTGTTCATCCAGGAGGAGAATTTCAGGACGTTTGAGGGTCGCCATCAGGAAACTCAGGGCCTGGCGTTGCCCGCCGGAGAGGTTCCCGGTCGCCGTGGTCAGGCGTTGGTCGAGACCGTTGTGCATGGTGGCCGTTAATTCGCGGTAGTGGGCCAGATTGCGGTTAAGCCGGCGGGGCATCAAACTACGACGCTGCCCCCGGCGCTCGGCCAATAGGAGGTTTTCGGCAACCGTCATCCGCGGCGCCGTCCCCAACTTGGGGTCTTGGAAGACCCGGCTGAGGAACCGGGTGCGTTTCTCGACGGACTCATGGGCGATGTCCTTGCCGTGCAGAAGAATCTGGCCACTATCAATGGTTAAGTCGCCGCCGATAGCGTTGAACAGAGTCGATTTACCAGCCCCGTTAGACCCCAGGACCGTGATGAAGTCCCCGGCGTTGATGGTCAGGTCGAGATGGTTCAGAATGGTGATTTCCTCAGGCGTGTTACGGTTGACCTTGAGGACCACGTTTTTGAGTTCGAGTAAAGGTTCAGTCATTGGTATCTAACCCCCGTTTCAGGATGTGCTTGAAGTTGAAGGCGTTCTTGAAGACTGGCAGCATCATGCACAGTGCTAGGACGATGGCCGACAACAGGTTCAGGTCGTTGGCGTTGAAACCCAACTTCAGAACAATCAACAGGACGAAGCGGTAGAGGATACTCCCCAGGGTGACCGCGACCAACCGTTGGTTCAACGTCAGGTCGCCAAACGCGACTTCCCCGATGATGATTGAGGCTAGAGCGATGACGATGATGCCGATTCCCATGTTGACGTCGGCGTACCCGTTGTTTTGGGCGACCAGGGCGCCACCGAAGGCAATCAGGCCGTTGGAGACCATCAGGCCCATGATTTTCATGTTATCGGTGTTGATACCCAATGAACGGGCCATGGTCTGGTTATCGCCGGTCGCGATGAAGCCTTGGCCCAGCTCCGTTTGTAAGAAGTAGATGACGATACCGGTGACGACGACCATCACCAGGATGCCAAGAAAGACGCTGTCGAAGTACTGGGGCAGGCCTTCCAGAAAAGAATTCTTGAACAGGGTGGTCTTACCCATCAGTGACACGTTGGCCCGGCCCATGATCCGGAGATTGACGGAGTAGCAGGCGGTCATCACCAGGATACCGGCGAGCAGGATGGGGATGTGCCCCTTGGTGTATAGGAGACCGGTAATCAAGCCGGCCAGGCTCCCAACGATAAAGGCCAGGAGCGTTGCAACGATGGGCGACATGCCGTTACTGATGGCGGCGACGCAGGTTGCGGCCCCCAGGGGGAACGTGCCCTCGACGGTCATGTCGGCGAAGTCCAGAATCCGGAAGGTCAGGAACAGCCCGACTCCTAAAACGGCCCATAAGAGGCCTTGCCCGATGGTAGATACGATTAAACTCATTTGAAGACCTCCCCGTGTTGTTGTGCTTCTTGAACGACATCTTTAGGTAGCGTAATGCCCAGCTTCTTGGCAGCGGATAAGTTAATGGTCATCTCACCGCGACGTTCGAAGTGAATTGGCGTGGTAGCTGGATTCTTACCCCGTAGGATGGCGGCAGTCATCTTCCCGGTCTCAACGCCTAGCTTGTACTGGTTGATGCTTAACGTGGCGAGCCCACCGGCCTTGACCATGGTGTCAACGGCGGGGAAAACGGGAACCTTCTTAGCGTTGGCCGTGGCGACCAGTGTCTGCATGGCGCTGGCGACGGTGTTGTCGGTCGGCACGTAAACCGCGTCGACCTGGGAGACCATCTGTTGGGCGACCTGGTTCAAATCATTGGTGTTGGCGATGGAGTAGGCCTTGAGCTTAACGTTTTCTTGCTTGCACAGGGCCGCAAACTGGTGATATTGGGCCGTGGCTGAGTCGTCGGACGAGGTGTAGATGATGCCCAGCGTTTTCATGTTCGGCATGATTTTCTGAATCAGCTTTAGCTGGGACTTTAGAGGTGCCTGGTCGGAGACCCCGGTGACGTTGGTGCCGGGCCGGGTATTACTCTTGACCAGGTCGGCACCCTTGGGGTCGGTGATGGCGCCTAGAACGACCGGCGTGGTGCTGGAGGCGTTGGCTAAAGCCTGGGCAGCCGGGGTGGCGATGCCAATCATGACGTTGGCTTTCTCGTTAACAAAGCGCGAACTCATGGTTTTGAGGTTGCTTTGGTCGTTCTGGGCGTTTTGAAAGTCGATTTTGACGTTCTTGCCCACATGATAGCCCTCCTCGGCCAACCCGTGGATGATCCCCTTGTGGATGGCATCCAGGGCGGGGTGGGAGAGCAGTTGCAGGATGCCGACGGTTGGCGTCCCGGTGGTTTGAGTGTTTTTCTGGTGACTTTCCTGGACGAAGGCGAAGCCTAGGAACAGGACCAGAATCGCGATGAGTCCATATAAGCGTTTCATGTAAAATCATCCTCATTTCGTGATGTAAATCTGATTAGTGTGTCCGTTGAACCTGTATGTAATCCAGTGATGCAGACCTGACAAAAAGGGCACCCACGCCAGGCGGGTGCCCAAAACAAAAGGCCCGCTGGCGGATAAAACATCCGTGCGGGCCTCTCCATCAGAAAGTTAGCCGGCGCAGATGCGAAGAGCACTCTGTGAGCTCAAGTCGCATCTACTTGATAACGACTTGATTACCGGCTTTGCCAACGTCCATTAAGTTGTAAGTTAGACATTTGCATATGAACTTTCCTTTCTCTCGTGGATTTGAATAAATTCAGTGTACGGCAACGCCGTTTGACCGTCAACCCTCTTTTTCCGTTTTCTTCCCGCCGAGCATGGTATACTATTGGCTAAATACCTTTGTGGGTCGAGCAACATGTGCGGTGAAGTTCGCTCCGTTGCGCCGGTACCGAGCTACCGTAGTGGGCACGACTCCGAAGCTACGCGAAGACTTTGTGGATCGGGCAACGTGTGCGGTGAAGTTCGCTTCGTTACGCCGGCACCGAGCGCCTGTAGTGGGCACGATTCTCAAGCCGAGAAAGCCCACTTGTCTCGAGAACTCGGCCTTATTGTAAGCCGGCAAAGGACGCCAGCTAACAATAACGACACCACAGGCGCTCAAACCGGCTCCACTGCGCTAAGTGTGGTGGTTGTCGGCTACTTGTGATGTTGGCAGCGTTATGTGAGGCGTCCGCTCCGTTGCGCCGGCACCGAGCGCCTGTAGTGGGCACGATTCTCAAGCCAAGGGAGTCCACCTTGTCTCGAGAACTCGGCCTTATTGTAAGCCGGCAAAGAACGCCAGCTAACAATAACGACACTACAGGCGCTCAAACCGGCTCCGCTACGCTAAATGTAGTGATTGTTGGCTACTTGTGATGTCAACCGTTAAACTTACCAATTAGCTTCGGTAGTAGTCGATGTTTGGCGTGATGCCAGTTTCGGCGGTCTTTCGCTCCAACGTTACAATTCGTTAGAATGTACGCGTAGCGGAGCCGACTTTGGCCCCGTGGTGTCGTTGGTCTTAGCCGAGGGGGCTTTTCGGCTTAGACCAAGGCCGAGCT
>DXGJ01000035.1 GCA_019113985.1 Candidatus Levilactobacillus faecigallinarum | reverse complement strand
GGGTGTTCAGGACGCCGCCGAACGTTACTTCGGTAAGTCGGCCGCCGACCTGACTGTGCCAGAATCAGCTGTCCTGGCGGGAATGCTGACGAACCCCAGTGGCTACAACCCCATCGACCATCCCCAGGCCTCCCGGCAACGCCGGAACGTCGTCCTGGGACTGATGGCCGAGACTGGTGCCATCACCAGTGCCCAAGCCAAGCAGTATCAGGCGACCGCACTGACGACCAACGATAGCTACACTTACAAGAATTCGTATAAGTACCCGTACTACTTCGATGCCGTGATCAACGAGGCCATTAACAAGTATGGCCTGACCGAGTCGGAAATCATGAACCGGGGTTACAAGATTTACACCACCCTGGATCAGAACAATCAGACGCAGATGCAGACGCTGTTCAAGAACGATGCCTATTTCCCGGCCAACGCTAGCGACGGGACCAAGGTCCAGGCGGCCAGCATCGCCATTGACCCCAACACTGGAGGCGTCGAGGCCGTGGTCGGTGGCCGAGGTCAACACGTCTTCCGGGGCTACAACCGGGCGACGCAGATGCGCCGGCAGCCCGGTTCGACCATCAAGCCACTGGCGGTCTACACGCCGGCACTGGAGAACGGCTACTACTACGATTCTCAGTTGACCGATAAGAAGAAGTCTTACGGAACCAACAAATACACGCCGCACAACTATGGGGACACCTATAGTGGACAGGTACCGATGTACTCGGCCCTGGCGCAGAGCTTGAACGCGCCGGCTGTTTGGTTGCTGAACAAGATTGGCGTCGATAAGGGGTACGAATCGGTCAAGAAGTTTGGCCTGCCCGTATCCAAGTCTGACAAGAACCTGGCACTGGCTTTGGGGGGGTTGAAGACCGGGGTCTCGCCACAACAGTTGGCCCAGGCCTACACCGCCTTCGCCAACGGTGGGGAGATGAGCTCGGCCCACTACATTCGTAAGATTGTCGACGCCTCAGGTAACGTGGTCGTTGATACGCAAGACTCTGCGCCGAAGACCACCCAGGTCATGTCGAGTAAGACGGCTAAGCAGATGACCAGCATGATGATGGGTGTCTTCAATTATGGGACTGGAACCTCAGCGAAACCCTACGGCTACACGATTGCCGGCAAGACCGGGAGTACCGAGGCCGACGGAGATGCCGATGCGACCCGGGACAAGTGGATTGTTGGCTACACCCCGGACGTGGTGGTCGCAACCTGGGAAGGGTTCGACAATACCAGCAATAAGCACCATTTAGAGGACGTCAGTGGAACCGGTGAAGGCCCACTCTTCCAGGCCGAGATGCAGGGCATCCTGCCGAACACCAAGGGCACCTCGTTCGACACCAAGGACGCCTCGACACTGGCCAAGGGTGAAGGTTCATCCAGCTCCAGCAGCGACCTCTGGGATTCGGTCCAAAACGGGTTCGAGAATGCCGGTAAGACCATCGGTAACGCGGCGGATAAGGTCAAGTCGTGGTGGGAAAAGGCTAAATCCTATGTCGATTAAATCTTCGCTAGGGTCGTTGTCCAAAGCATGGTACAATTGACAAGTAAACGATTTTATCAAGGAGGAACCACCACTATGGCTGAAAATTTGCACGATCTAAGTAACCAAGTCGCCGCTGCTTTACAAGCAACCCCAGACTTCCAAGGACTTCAAAAGGCATACGACACGATGAAGGCCGACGCCGACACTTACAAGTTGTTCCGTGACTTCCAACAATTGCAGGGAACCCTGCAACAGAAGCAGATGGCGGGCCAACAGCTGAGTGATGACGAGTTGAAGAACGCGCACGACTTAGCCGAGAAGGTTTCCAAGATTGACGCCGTCCAGGCCTTAATGGAAGCTGAAAAGGGCGTTAACCAAATCTTGTCCGACTTGAACAAGACCATTACGCAACCCATTCAAGATCTTTACCAGGGCTAAGACCCTAGATCGTCGGTACGACGCTTCCTACGGGAGGGGTGGCGCCGGCGATTTTTTCGTTACGCTAGAAAAGGAGCGACCACTGTGAAATTCATTCACGCAGCAGACCTACATCTTGATAGTCCGTTTCTGGGCCTGACTAGCCTCCCCGCAGCCTTGCTGACCCGGGTGCGGCAGTCGACCTTTACCGCGGCGACACGTATCTTTGATAAGGCCATCGCCGAACAGGTTGATTTTGTCCTGTTAGCCGGTGACCTGTTCGACCGTGCAGAACAGAGTGTGGCCGCCCAGGCTTACCTCTTCACCCAATTCGACCGGTTGCGAGCGGCCCAGATTCCAGTTTTCGTGAGTTTTGGAAACCACGATTACGCCGGGGAACAGCACCAGTCGGTCGCGTATCCGGAAAACGTGCACGTTTTTGGGGCCGAGGTGGGGACCACGACCTTGACCCTGGCATCCGGGGAGTCGGTCGCTGTGAGTGGATTTAGCTACCCACAACGCTGGGTGACCGCTGACCCCGTCCCGGCTTTCCCGGTCCACGGACCGGCCGATTGGCACGTTGGGATGCTCCACGGGGCAGTCGCGAGTGGCGGGGCTAACGACCACTACGCGCCGTTCACGCTGGCTGAACTCAAGGCAAAGCGCTACGATTACTGGGCGCTAGGCCACATTCACCACGCCCAGGCGTTGGCAAGCCAACCACCCATCCTGTATGCGGGGAATCCCCAGGGGCGTTCGCAGAACGAGACCGGTGAGAAGGGCGCTTACCTGGTGACCAGCCAGGGGCAGCAGCTGGTGCCAACGTTCTTTCCCACGGCCGACCTGCTCTGGGAAACGGCGACGATTGCGACGCAGGCGACCAGCCTGGCCGCTCTCGGCACCGACCTGGCGGCTTGGGTTACGGCCCATCCGGCGAACCAAACCACGTTGACGGCGGTGACGGTCCAGCAGCGCACCCCCCTAACGGCGACTGACCAGGTGACCTGGCGGACCACTGATTGGTTGAGCCTGTTCCAGCGGACCCAGCGTCCAGCTTTGACGACCGCCCAACGCTACCTGACCCGGGTGACACTGGTGCCCGCGCAAACCACGCTGACCGTGCCGCAACTCGACCAACAGTACTGGGAGACGGGGGCCCAGACAGTCTTTACAGCAGAAAATGTCCAGACGTTGTTTGGAAAGCTGGTCCAGGAACCCAGTCTAGCTGACTGGTTAACCGCCGAGGCCACCCCTGACCGGCTCCAGGCGTTAGCGACCCAGCGTTTGCAGGAATTGACAAAGCAGGAGGCCCACGATGTATCTTAAAACTTTAAGACTCTTTGGCTTTGGCCAATTTCACGACCAGACCTTTGATTTGAATGCCGGTCTCAACGTCTTCTTGGGGCCCAATGAAGCCGGCAAGTCGACGATTACCCAGTTTATCGGGGCGATTTTGTTTGGTTTTCCTACCAAGAAGCATCCCGAACGACGTTACGAACCGCTAGATGGTAGCCGGTTCGGTGGTGAGATCGACTTCGTTCAGGACCAGACCACTTACCGGGTGACCCGGGTCGACGGACCACGTGGTGGCAAGGTGACGCTCCATAACCTGACCACGGATCTGGCCTTACCCGCAACACAACTGGCGAAGCTATTGGCTCCGGTCGATGAGCAGCTCTTCACGGGGGTCTATGCCATCAACGAGATGCGACTGGGGACGGTTTTCCAATCCTCCAAGCAGGCGTTGACCCAGCACCTCCAACACGTGGGGGCTGTGGGGAGTGATAACTGGTTGACGCGGGCTAAGCAGCTGGATCAAGCGGCCGACGAACGCTATAAGCCCCAGGGTCGTAAACCCGTATTAAACCAACAATTACAGGAACACCGCGACCTCAGTGAGAAGCTCACCAAGGCTAACGCGGCGTATCAGACTTACTGGCAGCTACTGCGAGAGCAGACGGACCAGCAGCAACGCCAGACGACGCTCCGTCGCGACCTGACCCAGCAACGCGACCGGGTCACCCACTTGGCGCAGTTGCACCAGCAGTGGTCCACCTTTACAGCGTGGCAACGGCTGGGAGACACCGGTGATCAGACCGTAACGGGATTTGAACAGGGGGATGCGACCCAGCTGGAACGGTTGCGGAATCAATTGACGGCCAGTCAGGCGACGGCTAAGGCCGACCAGGGAAGGTTGAATGACCTACAAGCCCACACGCAGCTTCCTAGCCTATTCCAACACTACCTCAAGGTCGCCGACCAAGTGGACCCGCTGTTCGAGCAGATCCCCGCGATTACGGCGGCAAATCGCGAACGGGGGCAGCTGGCGGCACGCAGCCAGGACCTAGAAGAGCGTTCGGCGACCATCGAGCGTCAGTACGCCAGCACCACCGGCCAGATGCCCCAGCCCTTCTCAATGGCCACCAGTCAGCGGGTCAAGCAAATTCAAGAATCGCTCATGATGGCTAACCAGAAGCGACGACGGCTCCAGCAGGAACTCAATACGCTTAATGATCGGTATCAGGCTACGCAACCGACCACCCGAGTCCGGACTAATCCGTTGGCGAATCGGCAGGTGGGTTGGCTCGCGGCGGGACTCGTCGTCTTGATTGGTGCGATGTTTTTACCCAGCACGGTATTTAAGCTGATTGGAGCGGCCTGCGGGATTGGCGTGGCCTACTACGGCGTCTTCATCGTCGATGGTCAGACACCGGCAAGCCGGGAGCTCCAGGAGCTGACCAGCGATATTCGGGATACCCGGGCCCAGCTCCGGGAGGGGGCGCAGCGGATCACGGAACTGACCAATCAGCTTGATGAGATTGGCGAGGCCCACGGGTTAAGCCACCTCCCGTCTGACCAGTGGTTCAACGCCCAGGCGGCGATTGGTGAATGGGAACGGCTCACGCAACAACTTCAGACCGTCCATGACCAGTTAGATGCGACCACAGCCAGTCTTAGTGACTTTCGTGATACGGTGGCGGTAGCCTTGCCACCCCTAGCTGACCAGTCACTAGCCACGATGACCACTCAGCTGCAGCAGCTTCAGGCTACCCAACAACGCCTGACCGCGCAGCACAGCGAGTTGGCCGGATTGACTGATCGGATTCGTCAGAATCAAGCGGCGGTCCAGCGGGGCCAGCACGCCGTTGCGGCCTTCCTGCGGACCCGTAACGTTCCCGATACCGCGGCATTTTACCAGCGGTATCAACAGTTACGGGACCAGGGCAATCGGACGGCGCAGCGTCAGGCGTTGGCCGACCAGCTGGGGGCTGCCTTACCCGAACTTCAGGCGGTGACTGACCAAGACAGCTTGAATCAGGACCTAACGGCGGCTCAGGCGCAACAACGAACACTGCAGGCCCAGTTAGATGACACGACCACGCGGTTAGCCACGTTAGCCGGCCAGTTAGACCACGTGACCAGTAACGGTACTCAGACCAGCTTACGGCAGAAGCTGGCGAACCTGGAAACCCAGATGCAAGCGACGGTCCAGGCCTGGTTGGTCGACCGGTTGACCAGTCAGTGGATTACCGCGACGTTGGTGGCAGCCTCTGGCGATCGCTTACCTCGAATTGTCGAACAAGCTAGTCTTTTTTATGCGCAGTTGACGGAAAACCGGTATACTAAACTTGAATTGACCGCTGAAACGTTGCGGGTGCGTCGGGCCGATGGCGAATGGCTGACGGTGGGACAACTCTCACGGGGGACGGCTGAACAGCTGGACCTGGCCGTGAAGGTAGCCTTTGCCGTGGTCATGCAACCCCAGGCGGCGATGCCGTTAGTCATCGACGATGGATTGGTGAACTTTGATGCTCAGCGGCGTGCGGCGGCGTATCAGTTGTTACAGCGACTCAGTGACCGGCTACAGATCATTCTGTTGACGGCCGATCCGGTTGCGGGGGAACCGGCACCGGGGAAGCGGGTCCTCCCGCTAACCACGAAATAGGAAGGTGATTCGATGACGACCAAGAAACACTTAATGGATTATGCGGTCGACGAAAGTGTTGACCTGTTCGTCCTGCTGAAGTCGGCGGACGTGCGAACTGCAAAAAACGGGAAACCCTATATTGCCATGGTCTTTGAAGACCGCTCCGGCGAAATCTCCGGTAAGTACTGGGATGCCGGGACCGCGGATATCGATAACTTCGTGGCGGGGAAGGTCGTGCACTTGCAGGGGAAGCGGGAGAAGTATCAGACCCATCCCCAAATCAAAATTATGCATTTGCGCCTTGCCGAACCCAGTGACGGATTAACGGCGGCGGACTTTATCGAGCGGGCGCCAATGACCCGTGAGGAGATGGAAGACTACATCAACCAGACCATCTTTGAGATTACCCAGCCGACCTGGCAGCGCTTGGTCCGGAAGTTAATCACGACTTACCGGGACCAGTTCTTCACGTTTCCGGCTGCCAAGAGTAATCACCACGCGTTTCAGGGTGGCCTTGCCTTTCACACGATTTCAATTTTGCGCTTGGCCCATTCGGTCGCGCAACAGTATCCGGATCTAAACGCACCATTGTTATACGCCGGGGCGATCCTGCACGACTTGGGCAAGACCATCGAATTGTCTGGTCCCGAGGCGACGACCTACACCTTGGCCGGAAACCTGATTGGCCACATTGTCTTGATCGACGGGGAACTGGTCCGGGCCTGTGACCCGTTGAAGCTGGACCCCCAGGCCGAGGACGTGCTCCTGTTACGGCACATGATTCTCAGCCACCACGGGTTGCTCGAGTACGGGTCGCCGGTTCGGCCGGCACTACGGGAGGCCGAGGTGTTGCACCAACTCGATGAGCTCGACGCTTCCGTCATGATGCTCGACACGGTCGTGGACCACACTGCTCCGGGTGAATTTTCGGAACGGGTCTTTGCCCTGGACGGCCGGCGTTTCTACCGGCCCAACCGGCCACAAAGCGCCAAAGATGCACCGACAAACTAAAATTGCTAAAAAGCGGTCGTTCACCAGTGTGGTGGGCGACCGTTTTTAGTTGAGGGGGGCATTTGCACGATGTTTATTATGGCGAGACTGGCGATTCCTTCCGACCAGCTGGGCCGTGACGCCCGTGGGCACGACTTCAAGCCACACCAAGCCCGTGCCCGTGTGTCTTGAAGCTCGACCTTGTGGTAAGCCAGCTGAAAAAAGCTGACTTACCACAATTTCACCGGCTGGGCCCAGCTGGTCTCCAGGAATCTTAAGCGGGGGGACGTTGCTAAATGGTGTCTCGTTAGTTAAGGGGATGATTGGAAATTTACCCCATTGCTTATCAGGTTGTTACCTTGGAGGAAGGGATGAAATAATTGGCAGTGGATGACTTTTAATTTCAATGGGGCACCATAGTAGTTCTTTAGCGAGACGGGGATGTTAAGGTGAGGACCAACTTTTTTAAAATGAGGCCGTTGCAGCCGGCCCAGCGTCAGGGAATGATGCACAAAAAAAGCGACTCACAATTGTGAGTCACTTTGGTAAGTCTTAAATTACTTGGATGAAGATGAAGCGGATGAAGAGCTGGAACTGCTGGTCAAGTAGTCAGACAAGATATTCTTCAAGTCGTTGTCCTTGATAGAAACGTTCCCCTTCTTCAAGACCTTCGAAACAACGTTGTGCAGCACCGTGCTGTCGTTCATATCGTTGTCGAGGATCTGTTGCTTCAGCTCAGCCTTGTGTTGCTTGAGCGTGCCCTTACCAGGGTTGTTCTTCATCAAGATGACGTGGTAACCGTATTGCGTCTTAACAGGCGTTGCGGTGTACTCGTTGGTCTTCAGCTTGAAGGCCGCCTTCTTGAAGGTTGAGTCCAGGGAAGTGTCGGTACTGTCAAAGGCGGTTAAAGCGCCACCCTTGTTCTTGGTTGCCGTATCCGTGGAGTACTTCTTGGCTAACTTGGTGAATTCCGTGGTCAAGTTGGCCTTCTTGGTGTCCTTCAAGTCGCTGATGATCTTTTCAGCAGTGGCTTTCTTGGCAACCAAGATGTGGGCAACCGTGACCTTAGGTTCGTAACTCTTGAATTGCTTCTTGAGTTGCGCGTCGGTAACCGTTACGTTATCCTTAACGGCTTCCTTCAGCAGTAAGTTGGACCGAATCTCGGTCTTTAAGCTGGATTGCGTCATGCCACTTTGGGACAGAACGCTGTTAAAGGATGAACCGTATTGGGACTTGTACTTGTTGAATTGCTTGGTCACAGCATCCTTGCTGACCTTGCTCCCGTATTGCTTTTCCAAGACCTTGTTCAAGATCATTTGTTGCAAGACTTGCTTACCGGAGGAAGTCCCCTTTAAGCTACTGTAGTAGGCACTTTCGGTAATCTTGCCACCACTCGTCGTGGCAACGGTCTGGCTCCCACAACCGGCAAGCGTGACAGATAATAGCACGCCGGCCAGGGCGATAAACCATTTCTTCATATTCCTCAACACATCCATTCATCAAAATTGGTGTAAACACCATACTCAGACATGATAACACAAATAGGCGCAAACCTAAAAAGGTCCCGGAACTTTTACAAAACCTTCAAATTTCGGTTTGCTCCAGGTGGTCCAACGTTTCCTGGATGACGGCCACCCGGGGCGCCACTTTAAACTCAAACTTGTCAATCTGCGTTTGAATGGCGTTCAGGGTCTGGGTTCCGTCCTCGATGGCCTGTGAGAGCTTGAGGGCGTTGGCCGCAACCTTATCCTTGGCTTGGCGAATGTCGTCTAGTTGTTGGGTGGTCCGTTGGGCCTGGTGCTTCAGATTACGGCCCCAGGTGAGGGGGTCCTGCTGGGTCAGCACTAGGTAAGCTGCTAAACTAACACCAGCCGCCACACTGACGCCCGTTAAAAATCGTCCAATTCCCATCGGCTAATCCTCCAAATGTGACTTGATCTGTTCCTGAATCGCCGCGTACTTGGCCGGCGTGAAGTTGCCCGAGTTGTCCTTGAAAATCATCTTGAAATCATCCTGGTCACTGTAACGGGGAACCAGGTGGAAGTGGGAATGAAAGACCGACTGGTAGGCGACCTTGCCGTTATTGTTGACGATGTTCATGCCCGTGATGGTCGGGTCGGCTGCCTTGATTGCCTGGGCGATCTTGGGAATCCGGGAGAAGACGGCTGCCGCCAGGTCGGGGTCATAGGCGAAGATGTCTTGCACGTGGGTCTTGGGAATGACCAGCGTGTGGCCAGGGGTCCCTTGTGAGATGTCCAGGAAGGCCTTCACGATGTTGTCTTCGTAGACGGTATAGCTGGGAATCTCTCCTTGGAGAATCTTGCAAAAGACACAGTCATCCGCGTAATGTGGTTCGAGGGTCATTGATGCCATGAGAACTCCTTCTTTCGTTTCGATTTCATCTATTATACACCACCACTGGGGGTCGCTTCACCCCCGACCGTTCGTTTAGCGGGTGGTCTATGGTATAATTAGGCGGTTAATCTAGAAGAAATGAAGGGATGTTTATGGCGCTAAACGTTAGCCATGTCGTGGGTGGTTACTCCCAGATTCCCGTCTTAAAAGATATTAGTTTCGATGTCCGAGACGGTGAGCTGGTCGGCCTGATTGGCCTGAATGGGGCTGGGAAATCAACGACCATTAATCATATTATTGGCCTGCTGACCCCCCATAAGGGAACCATTACCATTAACGGCATTACGATTGCCCAAGATAGTCAAGCCTATAAGCAGCAGATTGCTTACATTCCCGAGACGCCGGTCCTGTACCAAGAACTGACGCTGCGGGAACACCTGGAGATGGCCATGATGGCTTATGATCTGGATCAGAAGGTTGCCTGGGAGACGGCCCACGAGCTGTTGAAGACCTTCCGACTGGATAATAAGCTGGATTGGTTCCCGGCCAACTTCTCCAAAGGGATGAAACAGAAGGTTATGATCGTCTGTGCCTTCCTGACGCCCGCCAAGCTGTTTATCATCGATGAGCCATTCCTAGGATTGGACCCCTTAGCGGTCAACGACCTCTTGAACCTGATCGAACAGCGTAAACGAGCGGGGGCCAGCATCCTGATGTCGACCCACGTGCTTGATACCGCCCAGCGGTACTGTGACCGGTTCGTGTTGCTTCATGCGGGCCAGGTCAAGACCGAGGGGACGCTCAGTGAGTTACAAGCCGCTCTTCCGGAAGCGGGAGAATCACTGAACGATATCTACCTCTCCATGACCAAGGTCGACCGGCATGATTGAGCTCTTTAAGGACCGCCGGCAACGTCATCTCCGGGAAATGGCGAAGTACCTGCGGTTAGTCTTTAATGATTTCTTTGTGTTTGCCTTACTGTTCTTCTTAGGGGGCCTGGCCTATGGCTACTCTAACCTGTTGAAGACGCTGACGGCGGGCCTCTGGTGGGCTCCACTGGTGGCTTTGATTGTCCTGACCGTGGCCGTTCAATTCGGCCGGTTCGCGACCTTGATTGAGGATGCCGACCGAGTCTTTCTGTTACCCAAGGAACGGGCAATGCATGCCTACCTGGTTACGGCGCGGCGCTACAGCTTATGGTTGGCGCAGGCGACCCAAATCATCGTTCTGTTCATCATGACTCCGTTTTTACGGGTGACCCTGAGCTGGTCGTTAACGGCCGTCTTGGGCCTAGCCATTACTCAGGTGCTCCTCAAGGATACCTTGTTGCGGTTGGACCTCGCGAGTGCTTATCAAGTTACGGGCCAGCGCCGCATGAACCACTGGACTGTGAAGTGGGGGGTTAGCCTGATTGTTTTGGCTGTGGGGTTGTGGTTGAATCCGTTCGGCGCTGCGGGTCTGGCTTTAATTGCCGACGTGGCCGTAGCGGTTTGGTTACGGCAGCACTGGCAGGTCCAGCAGATCCGCTGGCGGGAACAGATTACCAGCGAGGATAACCGAATGCTGGGCATCTATCGGTTCTTTAACCTGTTTACCGACGTTCCAATGGTCAGTGGGACCATTCACCGGCGTCATTATTTGGACGGCCTGCTCCGGCGGATTCCTGTTCAGCACGATTACGCCTACCTTTACCTGTATAGTCGGGGGATGCTGCGGGGAACCGAATTTAGCGGACTAGTTGTTCGACTCACGGTGATTGGCATGTTATTATTGGCCTTTATTCAGGGACAATGGCTGCCCGTGATTCTGACGGCGCTGTTCATTTATCTGATTGGGTTCCAGCTCTTGCCGTTCTTCCAGCAGTACGACGATATCGTGTTCACCCACGTGTATCCGTTGACCTGGGAACAGCGGCTCCAGAGCTTCGTGACCCTGGTGACCGTGATTCTGAGCACCACCGCCATTCTGCTATGGCTGGTCGTGGTCGCGGCGAACCGGCAATTGATGCCGGCCGGGGTCACGCTGGTCGTGGCGGCGGTCGAGGTCTGGTACTTGGCGCGGGTCTACACCCCGCAGCGGTTGAAACGGGCGGCGAAAAATAAAGGTTGACGCTGACCTATTTTCCCCCTAAAATTAATAATAGCTGACAAATTTACGAAGGGGGTGGCACGATGGCACCAAATCTACGCGATGGCTGGCAACTTTATCCGCTAGGCGGTAATACCGGAACGGCGTTTATGGGCACCAAGGCGTCCCAAAAGGTCTTCCTGAAACAGAACGCGTCACCGTTTCTCGCCGCCCTCTCAATGGAGGGCATCACCCCACGACTAGTCTGGACCAAACGGCTCGCTAGTGGTGACGTGATGACCGCCCAGGAATGGTTGAATGGCCGGACGTTATACCGGCAAGAAATGCGGGAACAGCGCGTCGCGCAGCTGTTACACCGTGTGCACCACTCACGATTACTTCATGACATGTTGACCAAAGTCGGCGGCCGCTCTACGACGCCCGCCCAATTGCTAGACCGTCTGGTTCCGGCCCTAGCGCCGGAGTTACGGGAACACCCGCTGATTCAACGGGCCCTGCAGACCTTAGAGACGGAACAACCGCAATTGCCCACGACTGCGTACGAAGTGTGTCATGGTGATCTGAACCATAAGAACTGGTTATTGTCTGACCGGCAACGCCTGTACCTGGTAGACTGGGACGCGGCGACCTTTGCCGACCCGGCCTTTGATCTGGGGGCCTTACTCTGCGAATACGTGCCGCTAGAAGAATGGCGTCGTTGGTTGCAGGATTATGGGGAACGGGTGACCGCGACCCTGACCACCCGGGTCAACTGGTATGCACGGATTCACTGCATTACCGTGATTGCGGAGAGCTACCGGCAACAGCGTTTCCAGATTATGAATCAACACTTAATTCTGTTAGAGAAACTGACGCGTGAGTCAGTTCATGATTAGCGATGCAAACGGCGGATTGGAAGGGTTGCTTTCCACCCGCCGTTTCTGATATAGGAGGAACAATAAACGATGCGTGTGCGTAATAAACCTTGGGCTAAGGACTACTTGGCCGACCACGAAGATCTGATGGTAACCGAACCCGAGAGCCTGAAGGGGAACTGGCAGAGTCGTTTTCAGACGGAACAGCCGTTGTATATCGAGATTGGTACCGGGAAGGGGCAGTTCATCGTGGAGATGGCCAAGGCCCACCCCGACCGTAATTTCATCGGGATTGAGATTCAGATGTCTGTTATCGCGGCGGCCCTCAAGAAGGTCGTGGCGAGTGAACTGACCAATATCCAGATGGTCCACACCGATGGTGAAGCCGTCAATACCTTCTTTGCGGCGGGGGAAGTCGCTGGCTTGTACCTGAATTTCTCTGATCCTTGGCCTAAGTCTCGTCACGCAAAACGCCGGTTAACGTCGCCGGTCTTCCTGGCACATTATCAGGACGTCCTGCAACCGGGTGGTCAGATTCAGTTCAAGACCGATAACCGGGGACTGTTCGAGTACTCACTGCAGAGCCTAAACAACTTCCCGCTGGTCTTCGATGGTGTCTGGTTGGACCTGCATCAAGCTACGGACGGGGTCGAGGATATTCAGACCGAATATGAACAAAAATTCTCGGCGAAGGGGCCCATCTACCAGGTGATTGCCCACTTCCCCGAAGAAAAATAACAATTTCTTGTAAGCGGTCCTGAGACGAAAGTCTGGGACCGCTTTTTGCGTACCAATCGTGGCAGATTAGCGGCCAAAATCTGCAAAAAATAAGGAGGCGTTGTCGGAATTAGGGGAAAGGGAGTGATCACCATGTTATTAGCCGAATGGCACCGCCACCTAGTTGATGCCCAGGATGCCGCCCGCTTACCCGATTACCAGTGTCCGACCTGTCACGAACCGGTGCGGTTGCATCGCGGACATCAGGTTCCCCCGTACTTTGCCCATTTACCACGCAGTGCCTGCCAGATTATCAGTGAGCATGAAAGTCCCGAGCATGTGCGGGGGAAACGTCAATTAGCCCGATTCTTTGCACCGTGGGGGCCGACTAGCTTTGAACGCGTCCTACCCGCCATTCACCAGCGAGCGGATGTCTGGATTGCCCGGAAAGGGGGACCCGTCGCCCTGGAATTTCAGTGTAGTCCCTTAAGCAACGGGGCGGTCGCCCAGCGAACCCGGGGATATTACGGCCTCGGCGTGCGGCCACTGTGGTTGTTGGGCAGTCCCTATGCGCATCAGCGGCTAGGCTGGTCGCTGATTGAGCGGTTTGCGTGCTGGCTGCCGGGGTGGGGGCTATGCCTGCTGTTCTGGGATGTCCGTCAAGACGTCCTGGTGGTCCACCACCACCTCCACCAGACGGCTGCCGGCGACTATGCGGGGTGGGACGCTCGGCTACGGTCCGTGGTGGAACTGCAAGTGGGGCGAAAGCCGGTCGTTACCCAGGCAACGGTGAACCTGCCCCGGTTGCGGCGGCGCTGGGCGCAGGCCATCTTACAGGGGGATGCCGGCCTGCGCCCAATCATTGAACAGCTTTATCTGACGGGGCATCACTTGGCGGGCTTTCCACCGGTCCTAACCACGACTCAGACGACGGCCCCAATCTTTGGGCGGGGGCTGTTGCTGTGGCGCATCGTGATGGGTGCCTGGTTGTTCGCCCGCCCGACGCGGTTAACCCCAGAACAGGTGACAATGTTTGGTCAAAGTGCCTTTCGGCTGGTCGGCGGGCGAACCGCGGGGGTTCAGTTTACGGCTCGGCGGGTGTTACCCTGGGCGCAGAAGCATTTAATGGAAGACTTGGTCCGGGCCGAGCTCCTGCGACCAACACCAAAGGGGTGGGCGGTTACGGGAACGCCCCGCTGGTTTCGGGATTATCACGACTGGTTAAAAAACGGTTAGAAAATTAGAATTTGAAAAGGACTTTTTCGCAACCAAGTGCTAAACTAGCACTAGATAACTTTTAAGGAGATGCAGTTATGCGACAAATTCCGCAACGTTCAGCGGTACCCACGGCCTTGACCTGGGACCTAACCACGATTTATCCCGATGATGCGGCCTTCAAGGCCGACCTAACGGCGATTCAAACTACCACTGCCCAGGTGGCCCAGCTGAAAGGTCAGTTGGCACAGAGCGGGGCCGACCTGTACCGGGTGACGACGGCAGTCTTTGACCTCTACCGGAAGATTGAACGAGCCGAGGTCTACGCATCCTTGAAGAACGACCAAGATACTAGCAATGCAACCTATCAGGGACTCGCTGACCAGGCCAACGGAGTAGCGACGAAGGTTGGCGCTGCCGTTTCCTGGTTCGAACCCGAAGTCTTAGCCCTGACGCCGGACGCCTTACAGGCGCTCTTCGACCAAGAACCCAAGTTGGCTGCCTACCGACACTACTTCGATGTTTTGAGCAAGCAGCGGGATCACACGTTATCTCCCGCCGAAGAACGTCTCTTGGCGGGTGCTAGTGAGATTTTTGGCGCCTCTGCCAAGACCTATAGTGTGTTATCCGATGCGGACTTGAAGTTCCCCGTAGTACAGGATGAAGACGGGCAAGACGTTCGGTTGTCCGAGGGACTCTACGGAGTCCTGCTGGATAGCGTACAGCCAGCCGTTCGGAAACAGGCCTTCGAGGCCCTCTACAGCGTTTATCAGCAATTCCGGCACACCTTTGCGGCCACACTGTCTGGTGAGGTCAAGACCCACAATTACGTCGCTGATCTCCGGCATTACGCCAACGCCCGGGACGCTGCGATGAGTGCTAACAACGTCCCGGCGGTGGTCTACGACACCCTGGTCAAGACCGTTGATCGCCACCTGGATTCCCTGCACCAATACGTGGCTTTACGTAAGGAACTGCTGGGGTTACCCGAGCTCCACATGTACGACCTGTATACACCGATCACCGGTGAGCCTAGTCTTAAGTACACCTATGAGGAGGCCCAACAGGAGGCCTTAAAGGCGTTAGCTGTCTTGGGACCGGACTACGTGGCGAACGTCCAGAAGATGTTTGATGGTCGGGCCATCGACGTGGTGGAGAACCAGGGCAAGCGGACCGGTGCCTATTCCGGTGGCTTTTATGACAGCAAGCCATACATTCTATTGAACTGGCAGGATAGTCTGGAGAGCCTGTACACGCTGGTCCACGAGATGGGCCACAGTATGCACAGCCACTACACCCGGACCAATCAGCCGTTCCAGTACGGGGATTATTCGATCTTCGTGGCCGAAATCGCCTCGACGACTAATGAGAATTTGTTAACGGACTATCTGTTGAAGACGCAGCAAGACCCTAAGGTTCGGGCCTACGTTCTGAACCATTACCTGGACGGGTTCAAGGGAACGGTCTACCGTCAAACGCAATTCGCCGAATTCGAAGACTACATCCACACGCAGGCCGCTGCGGGGCAGGCGTTGACCGCCGACTTCATGAGTGACTTCTACGGCAAGCTTAACCAGCGGTATTATGGCGATGCCGTGGTCTCGGATCCCCAGATTGCCGATGAATGGACGCGAATCCCGCACTTCTATTACAACTACTACGTTTACCAGTACGCGACCGGCTTTGCCGCCGCAACCACGTTAGCGGGACGGATCCTCAGTGGGGACACCGCCAAGCGCGATGCCTACCTGGGCTACCTGAAGTCCGGAAGCTCCGACTTGCCATTGAACGTCATGCGTAAGGCCGGGGTCGACATGACGCAACCGGACTACCTGAAGACGGCCTTTGCAACCTTTGACCAACGGCTGGCGGAGTTTAAGCAACTGGCGCGGGAACTCAAAAAAGACTAAGTAAGGCTAATTGATCAATCGACTTAAAAAACGACCCCAGTGAACGTCTACGGACGCGTCACTGGGGTCGTTTGTCATAACGAGATGCTGTTAGAATTCTTGCCAGTCCTGCTGCCAGATCAGGCCCATGGTCTTTTCGCCCGTATGGACGCTAATGGCCGGGCCCAGTTGGCTCTGACTGAAGCGGACCGCCGGGAACCGCTTCTCGAGCTGAGTGCGCCACTGCGCCCCTAATTCGGGGTTGTTGGCGTCGATGACGGTGGCGTGCAGCGGGTAGTCCACGGTTTTCAGGGTCGTGGCGAGCTGATCGTCGATGAAGCGAAAGGCCCGGCGCATGGTGCGTTCCTTGCCGATGGCGATGATTTCACCGGCGTCGTTAAACGTCAACAGGGGCTTAATGTTGAGCAGGTTGCCAATCATGGCGGAGCGGTTGGTCAGCCGACCGGTGCGGGCCAGGTGTTTCAAGCTGTCCACGGCAAAGTAGATGTGCTGGGTGTCCCGGAAGGTGGTCAGCGCTTGCGCGATGGCGGGGGCGTCGTAGCCGGCGGCAATCAACCGGCCAGCAAGTAAACAGAGATTGGCCTCACCGGCACTCGCGACCAGTGAATCGATGGGGTAGACCTCCGCCTTAGTGTAGGTCTGACAGAACATCTTTAAGTTACTCAGGAACGACGTGATGCCACTAGAGAGATGAATGGAGATGATCTGGGTAACACCCTGGGCGACTAGCCGGTCATAGGCCGTTTCAATCTGACCAAGTGAGACCTGAGCAGTGGTCGGGAGGGGCTGATCGCTCTGGAGGTAGTTGTAGAAGGTTTGCGCCGGCAGCTGTGATTCGGGGTACTGGTGGTCACCCAGAATCACGGTGATGGGCAGTACGGTGATGTTGAATTGCTCGACCTGAGCAGGGGTTAGATATGATGCTGAATCGGTAACGATGGCAATTGACATGGTGTCGCCCCTTTAATCGTAAAATTGATTGCGTTCATCATACCATAATGCTGTGGCGGACCGATAGCTTCGGTTATCGAAAAGGCGAAACTCACCGGGAAAACGCGGGATGTTCTCAGAAAAAACGCCCGAAAAAAAAGGCCCACCCGTGACGGGTCGGTCTCTTACGTAAAACGATTCAATTAGCTTACAAAACGCGGAGATGCGGCCGGTGGTTTACCGCCATAGCGGGTTGGTCGGTGGATTCACGCATCAAAGATGCCTTCGTGGCAACGCCTTGGTTCTCGCAGACGTCGCAGAGAGCTTCGTAGGTCACGTCGTTCAACAGGAGACCATATTGGGAAACGTCACAGTTGAAAATTACGGCAGAAGATGGTTGTTCGATTTTCATTTCAGCGGCTAACTTCTGGTCCGTCTGAAAGGCTTGTTTGGCAAGGTCAGAGGAACAATCTTCCTGAAACATGTCCATGTCGAGGTGGCATTGTTTCGCCAGGTCGAGAGTTAGGTCTTGTGATAGGGATTGGTGTTCGGAAACCACGGCGTCCTGCATGTTCAGTAAGAATTGACGTCCCTTGCGTTTTCCCTGGAACAGGGCCGCTTTGTACGCCAAAATAGCCTGGTAATAGGTCTTAAAACACGCATTACGTTGCGTTAACGTGGGGTGGGATGAGGCAAGGGCCCGTTCAACGATTTGTTGATTTAGCAGGGGAACAAATTGAAACGAGACCTTGCTATTTAAATGGTCAGCCAACTTCATAATATTTTGTTCGGAACGCATACACCGCGCGCCCAAAGGGTTGACGAACAAATAGACTTCTAACACGTTGCTTCCTCCTAATAGATCCGTTCTCGCTGGCAATCATAACGGGTCGCCAAACAAAAATAACAATACCTACTACCATAGCAAAAAATCCTGAAAATGCAATTAGAACGTTTGTTTGAGGTACTGTATACGCCTCATCGTTTTCGACGCAACCTAATCATGCTACATTTTAGAGGCGAGGTAAAGCTAAACGCCTTAGGAAAGTTAATTCGGGCATTCGTGAAAAAGTGGACAAATTTGTGGGCCCGGAAAATGCGTAATTAGAATCGATTTTCGGGGAACTATGGTAAAATCGAGAAGTGAAACGTGGAATTAAGGTTGGGGGAAAGTTGTCATGATTGAAAATTGGGACCAGTTTTTATTGCCCTATCAACAAGCAGTCAGCGAGCTGAAGGTTAAGCTGCGTGGCATGCGGAAACAATTTGAAAACCGCAACCAACGCTCACCAATAGAGTTCGTGACGGGTCGGGTCAAGCCCGTAGCAAGCATTCAAGAGAAGATGACGCGCCGACACGTCACCGAGGAACGCCTGGAACAGGACATGCAAGATATTGCCGGCCTCCGGATTATGTGTCAATTCGTCGAGGATATTTATCAGGTCGTTGATTTGCTGCGGAAGCGGACCGACCTGACCATCCTGGAAGAACGCGATTATATTCACAATGAAAAACCCAGTGGTTATCGTTCCTATCACATTGTGATTGAGTACCCAGTCCAGCTCGTGACTGGTGAAAAAAAGATTTTAGCTGAGATCCAAGTGCGCACGTTAGCCATGAATTTTTGGGCGACCATCGAGCACTCCTTAAATTACAAGTACCAAGGCGCCTTTCCGGACGACTTGAGCCAACGACTCCAACGGGCCGCGGAAGCCGCTTTTAAGCTAGACACGGAGATGTCTGAAATCCGCGAAGAGATTCAAGAAGCCCAGCAGTACGGACCGCAAAGTAAGTCCGATGGGTCGAGTTCTTCGCATGATAAGGAAGAATAATTATGAAAGTTTCCATTTTTAGTAATAACGGACAATCTTCGCGGAAGGTGGCGACGGCCCTGCACCGGGGGTTAGTGGCTGCCGGGGTGCCAATCGACAGCCTGAATCCTGACATCGTGGTGACCGTTGGTGGGGATGGCACGCTACTCTCGGCGTTCCACCATTATAGTGACCGCCTGGATAAGATTCGCTTCGTCGGGATTCATACCGGCCACCTGGGTTTTTACACTGACTGGCGGGATTACGAGGTCAATGACCTGATTCAGAGCCTGATTCAAGATAACCGGCAGAGTGTCAGTTATCCCTTGTTGGCGATCGAAGTCGAGTACGCCGATGGGACCCGGCCGGACCGGGCGCTGGCGTTAAATGAATCGACCATCAAGAAGGTGTCGGGGACCATGGTCGCCGACGTGTACATCAAGGGCGAACTGTTCGAGAGTTTCCGGGGGGATGGCCTGTGTATCTCCACCCCGACCGGCTCAACGGCCTATAACAAGTCCGTGGGTGGGGCGGTGCTGAACCCACGGTTTAATGCCATCCAGATGGCCGAAATCGCGTCGATCAACAACCTGGTCTTCCGGACCCTGGGCTCGCCGCTGATCATTCCGGCTGACGAGTGGATTCGTATCGAACCGACCGAGTCGACGGATAACGTCCTGATGTGTGACCAACTCAACATCGAGGGCCGGCCCATCAAGGCGATTACCTACCGCATCGCCCAGCAGCGCATCGCCTTTGCGGAATACCGGCACACACACTTCTGGCAACGGGTCGAGACGTCCTTCATCGGACGAGACCGCTCGTGACCGCCTTTAGCTGGCGGGTGACCGGGACCACACCGGAGCACGTTCGCACGGTTTTGATGGCCCACGGGGTGACCCGGACCTACCTGAAACGGGTCAAGTTCCACGGTGGCATTGTGACGTTAGACGGTCAGCCCGTGCGGGTCATCGCCATGGCCAAGCCGGGCCAAACCGTGGGGTTAGAATTGCCACCGGAGGCGCCGAACACGCACGTGGCCACGTCTTACGGGGCGTTGGACGTCCTGTATGAGGACGACCATTTCCTGGTGGTCAACAAGCCCGCAAAGATGGCCTCGGTCCCATCGCACCTCTATCCGGATGATACCTTGGCCAACCGGGTCAAGGGTCATCTGACCAAGATCCAGGCGCCCAGTACCGTGACCCACATCGTCACGCGGTTGGACCGGGAGACCAGCGGGGCGGTCCTGTTTGCCAAACACCATTTTGCCCATTCAATTTTAGATAAACAAATGAAACAGGGGCTGCTGGATAAGCGGTATATCGCGGTGGCCCAGGGACGGGTGACGGCAAACCACCGGTTGATTGATCTGCCGATTGGCCGGGCTGGGGATTCGTTCATCAAGCGCCAGGTGCGTCCGGATGGCCGGGCCGCCCAGACGGAAATCTGGGTACGATCCCGTTCCCGGAGTGCTAGCCTGCTGGCGGTCAAGCTCCATACGGGGCGGACTCACCAGATTCGGGTCCATTGTCAGGCCGTGGGGCACCCCTTAGTGGGCGACTGGCTCTACGGGCAACAAACGAATCCTTGGATTCACCGTCAGGCCTTGCACTGCGCGCGGTTGCGCTTCTACCAGCCGTTCTTAGACCAGTGGATCACTTGCTACGCACCACTGCCGGCCGACATGGCGGCGGTGATCACCCAAGAGGGCCTAAGCTCTCACTGATAACGTAAAAGAAAAGGACCCGATTTGGCAAGTTCGTCAAATCGGGTCCTTTGTCGTTCAAAATTAGGCTTGTTGCTTCAGGAAAAATGAGACGTGCAGGTCTTGGGCGACCTGGTCCTGTTGGTCGGTGGCAACGTTGGTCGGAACCAGGGTGATGCCGGCGCTGCTAGCGAGCCGTTGGGTAGCCGTCCAATCGGCGATTCGGTCGTTGGTGGCACCGACGCTGAGCAGGCGCTCGAACCCCTGAACGCCTAACCAGTCGATCGCCGCGTCCCGGTCTTGGGGCCGAATCGTATCGAAGAGGGTGCTGAACGTCAGGGTCATGCCCCCGGCGGCAGCGACCAGGGGCCGCAATGCCTCCTCATCGAGCTGGTAGGCTTGCGTCAACGCCCCCAGGATGATGCCGTCGACCCCCAGTTGTTGGGCCTCCAGGATGTCGGCCTCCATGATTTTGATTTCCACATCATTATAGGGGGTCACGCCGCCGCGGGGCGCGATGACCAAGTCCAGGCTGACCTGGTGTTCATGGGCGTAACGAACGGCTTCGCCCATAGTCCCCTTGCTAACAGTAGTTCCCCCCACGGCCAGGTTGTCGGCCAGGGCAATGCGTTTGGCACCAGCCTGGATAGCGGCGGGCAGGGTCACGTAGTTTTCGAGTAACGGTTCAACTAAGAACAAGTTCTTCATCCTTTCTGGTGAGGTCCGTTCGTCAACCGAACGGACAATATGGTACAATATACGCACGACTTTCGGTAAAAGTAAAGCAAAAACGGTCGCGCGTCGCGTAAGTTGCTATCCTTATTCTACGCACCTGACGGGGGTTAAGTAAAGGCAGCAGGCTGTCTGACCACGTGATCGACCCAATTAACCGGTTAATATAGAGGAGTTTTGTCATGAAAAAAATTGATCGGGCGGCGGCCTTTTTAACCCAGCACGCCCAGTTGTTTCGCTGTCCCGTGTGCCACGAGTCGTATGACCACGTTGCGGGGCACAGTCTAGTCTGTCCACAGGGACATAACGTTGACCTGTCAAAGAAGGGGATGCTCTACTTCATGCAACGGGCGGTCAAAAGTGAATATGACGATGCTATGTTAGCTGCCCGCCGTCGTATGCTTCAGGCGGGGTTATTTGCTGGCATTACCAGTGCCTTTGCTGATCACTTGAACGCGACGCCCGAGACCATCTTGGATGTCGGTTGTGGGGAAGGAACCCCGCTGGCGAATGTCTTGGCCGGACGTTCGGGACGGGACACTGCCGTAGGGTTTGACCTATCCAAGCCGGGCATCAACCTAGCGACCCAACTCGACACCAATGCCTTTTTCTGTGTAGCTGATTTGGCCCAGATGCCTTTTAGTGACGGTCAGTTTACGACGATTTTAGACTTATTTTCGCCTTCTGCTTATAAAGAATTTAATCGCACGCTGGCCCCCGGGGGACAATTGTTGAAGGTCATCCCCAACTCGGATTACTTGATTGAACTTCGCCAGGCCATCTTCCCGGCCGAGAGTGCCCATGCCCAGTATGATAACGGCAACGTGTTACAACTGTTCCAACAACACTACCCAACCGCGACCAGTCAACGGATTCGCTACCAGGTCCCCGTGGCGCCGGAGCGTTTCGCGGACCTCATGTTGATGACACCAATGCACTGGGGGGCCGATCAAGCTAAGTTGGACCGCGTGGCCGCTGAGCCATTTTCACAAATTACGGTCGATGTGACCCTCCTACGCGCGCAGGAAAAGTAGGTAAAACGTTACAAAAAAATTGCGTCACCCCCCTTGAAGACCTGACAACGGCGTGTTATATTGAGAAACGAGAAATCGTTTGGTGGTCGATATCAGCGGGTAACTGTTAGCGGCTAACAAGTTGAACTTCACTAAAGTAGCCCCTCGCCGTGCCCACACCGAGGAGCTGCTTTTTTTTGCGTGTCGCGGGTTGTCAAAGCGGCACTGGGTTGACTATAATTAATGAAACAGAACGAATGTTTGATAAGAGAACGGAGAAGAGACGCTTATGACCAATCACATTGCTTTATTTGAACCACTATTTCCAGCCAACACGGGAAACATTGCTCGGACTTGTGCCGGAACGGACACCGTCTTGGACCTGATCAAGCCCCTCGGCTTTACGGTGGATGATGCCCACTTGAAGCGAGCCGGACTTGACTACTGGGACAAGGTCGACGTCCGGTATCACGAGAACTTACCGGCCTTTTTGGCGACCATCACCGACCCGACGCAGTTGTACTTAGTCTCGAAGTTTGCCGAACAGGATTACACGGAGCCCGATTATTCGGTGAACGACAACGACCACTACTTCCTCTTTGGGAAGGAGACCACGGGGTTGCCAGAACCCTTCATGCGGAAGAATGAAGAGAAGTGTATCCGCATTCCGCAGGATGACAGTCACATCCGGGCCCTCAACCTGTCGAACAGTGCGGCCATCGTGATTTACGAGGTCTTGCGCCAGCAGGCCTTTCCGAATCTGGAGCGGGTCCACAAGTACCCACACGATAAATTAAAATAAAGACGACCCAGAAAGGGGGGGTATCGGGTGGCAACCAAACGAAAAGCGACGCGGCGGAAGCCGGCGCGTCGACGAACAACCAAGCGTAAGACGACTCAGCCGTTCCCGTATACCCGTAACGTGGTTGGCCTGGTATTACTGGCCTTGGCGGCATTGGGGCTGTTTAACTTAGGCCTGCTGGGGACGCTCTGTGCGAACCTGATTCGTCTGGTCGTGGGGGATAGTTACCAGTTTGGCCTGGTCATCGTCGGCGCGCTGGGCGTTGCGTTGGCCATCACGGGCAGCTGGCCCCACATCGCCCGGCATTATCTTGGGGGCAGTGCCATCATCTACGCGGGCTGGCTCCTATGGATCTCGGCCAATACGTTTATTGCGACGAACCAGCACAGTGATTTCTTGTCACGTACCTGGCACGCGGGTCTGGCGGACCTGTTCACGGGCGGCCTGACCGCTCAGTTAGGCGGTGGTGTGATTGGCGCGTTTGAGCTATCCATCGTGGCCTGGTTGATTGCTTTATTAGGAGCGCAGATTGCGGCTTGGCTGATTATGGCCGGCGGGGTCCTGGTCTTTTTCCAGATTCCGCTCAGTGCTCTGCAACCTTACTTGGAAAAACTGGGCAACTGGTTGGTCAGTTGGGGTCGTGCGTTGCGGCAATTGCTCCAACGCGGTCGTGCGGCGCTTCAGGAACGCCATCAGGCACGGACGGCCCAGGAGCCACCGACGCCGAAAACGCCCGTGACTAAGTCGACACCCGCAGCGCCGGTACAACCGGCCGCGGAACCAACCCCGGCCCCGGCGGAACCCAGTTATCACGTAACCGTTGCGGCGAACGAGCCGGCAGCCCCGGCTCCGGAACCCGCCGCCGATTCAGCGGACGATGCGGCGGATACGCCGGATACGGATGCCCTGGTGAGCGCGGCGCCGGTCGATCCGAACTACCAGTTGCCCGCGGCGGACCTTTTAAAGCAGGTGCCACCGACGGACCAGACGGCGGAAATCAACGCGATCGATGCCAATACCAAAATCTTGAAGCAAACGTTGGATAGCTTTGGCGTCGATGCCGAGGTCAAAAACGTGAGCTTGGGGCCTTCCGTGACCGAATACGAGTTACACCCGGCCATCGGGGTCAAGGTCTCCCGCATCGTGAACTTGGCGGATGACTTGGCTCTGGCCTTAGCTGCTAAGGGGATTCGGATTCAAGCGCCCATCCCGGGAAAGTCCCTGATTGGGATTGAGGTCCCGAACAAGGACGTCTCGACCGTGGCCTTCCGGGACGTGGTCGAGGCCCAACCCGCGCATCCCAACAAACCGTTGGAGGTGCCGTTGGGCCGGAACGTCACGGGCCAAGTGGTGACCATGGACCTGACTAAGATGCCCCATCTCCTGATTGCCGGTGCGACCGGGAGTGGGAAATCCGTGGCCATTAACGGGATTATCACCAGTATCTTGATGAACGCCCGTCCGGACCAGGTCAAGATGATGCTGATTGATCCCAAAAAGGTTGAGTTGAGTGTGTATAACGGCATTCCCCACCTGTTAACGCCGGTGGTTTCGGAGCCTAAAAAGGCGGCTCGGGCGTTACATAAGGTGGTCGCCGAGATGGAACGGCGCTACGAACTGTTCTCGCAGTTCGGCCAACGGAAGATTTCCGGGTACAACGCCTTTGTCCAGAAGGCCAACGCCGAAGATAATCAGGCGCGACCAACGCTCCCGTATATCGTGGTCATCGTCGACGAATTGGCCGACTTGATGATGACGGTCTCGAGTGAAGTTGAAGATGCGATTATCCGGCTGGCCCAGATGGGGCGGGCTGCGGGGGTCCACATGATTCTGGCGACGCAACGGCCTTCCGTTGACGTGATTACCGGGTTGATCAAGGCTAACGTACCTTCTCGAATCGCGTTTGCGGTCTCGAGTGGGATCGATTCGCGAACTATCTTGGACACGAACGGTGCCGAGAAGCTGTTGGGCCGCGGGGACATGTTGTTCCAACCGGTCGATGCCAATTCACCGGTGCGGGTCCAGGGAGCCTTTATCTCCGACGAAGACGTCAGCAACGTGGTCGACTTCATCAAGCAACAGCAGACCGCTGATTACGACGATGATATGGTTGTGACTGATGAGGAAATGAAGCAGTCCGAGCAGGGCGATAGCGATGATGAACTGTTTGATGATGCATTGGCCTTCGTGGTCGACCAACAGAAAGCCAGCACCTCGCTCCTACAACGGCGTTTTCGAATCGGGTATAACCGGGCCGCACGCATTATCGACGACTTGGAACAGCGTGGCTACGTTGGTCCCCAAGAGGGCAGCAAGCCCCGTCAGGTCTACAAACAACCCGATGCGGATGCACCGTCAGATTCAGACCAGCCTTCCTAGGGGCAAAGGTCTAGCAGGACGATTTGCGCCGTGGCTGTAGCGGACGCCCGAAGATGATAATCGACACAAAAAGCGCCCAACTCGATTTTTGAGTTGGGCGCTTTGGTGATGTCTAAGGGGTGCTGGATTACATGAGCGAGAAAATAGCGCCAAAAATCAATGACCCTAAGGTTGCGATAATCATAATCCAGACAAAAACGTTCGTGATTTTTTGAAACGTCGATTTCTTCTTCTTTTCCATACTAAGCTTAGCCACCTCTTTGCGTGCAATTCTACCCAAACAGTTTACCGTGGTCATTAGAGAATTGCAACCTTCTAAGGCATTTCTTAACCCGTGAAATTCCCGGAGAGCGTTGCATGTGGCGTTAGAAATCTTTATAATGGAAGGTCGATAAGGCAATAGTGGGGGGATTAACATGACATTTTGGACATCGCCAGCGGGGCAACTGGGCATCTTGTTGATCGGTTGGCTGGTGATTCGAACTGCTCGACGGTTACTGCGACAACGGTGGCCGCAAGCGGTGACCACCTGGGATCTGATGGCACCACTACTTGTGATTTGTAGTATTATCTTGATTCCCCACGGTGCCGGCCTGATTTTACCCTGGTTGGTCATGGGGTGGATGGCCATTGGCATTGGGGTGGCCCTTTTGCAAGCCATTCATAACCATGAGCTCCTTTACCCGACGTTTTTTAAAACCTTTTGGCGCATTACGGATTTATACTGGGTAATTGGGTTTAGTTTGTGCTTTTTACTTACGATTAGTTAGATAATGCATAAATATAAATAATTATGATTAAGAACCCATTTTGGTGGTCAATTAATCAGGGGATAAAGCCGCGGTGAACACACGTTCGCCGCGGCTTTTTGTCACTTTGTGCGTAAATTTATAAAAATTCGGAAACGTTGTGGTAGAAAGTGGGGGCATGTGGTAAACTTGGGAATAGTTACAAGTTGGGGGGATTGGCTATGTTCATGGGCGAATTTGAGCATTCGATTGATACCAAAGGCCGGCTAATCATCCCCGCCAAATTCAGGGAACAACTAGGCGACCATTTCGTGGTGACCCGCGGAATGGATGGTTGTTTATTCGGTTATCCAATGGCCGAATGGTCAACGTTGCAGGATAAACTGAAAGCCTTGCCAGTCAACCGAAAAGACGCCCGGGCCTTTGTCCGGTTCTTCTATTCGGCCGCTACGGAATGTGAGCTTGACAAGCAGGGCCGAATTAATCTGCCACAGCCCCTATGTGACCACGCTGGCTTAACCAAGCAGTGTGTCATTGTTGGCGTGGCCAATCGCTTTGAAATTTGGAGCGCTGATCGCTGGACGTCGTTTGCGACGGCTGCGGAAGAAAACTTTGACGACATCGCCGAAAAAATTGATTTTGACTTTTAAAAATGCTTCACAATAAAGAAGGGAGTGTGTTCATGGAAGACTTTCATCACGTTACGGTACTTTTAAATGAAGCGGTGGCGGGGCTCGCCATCCAGCCGACTGGAACCTACGTCGACTGCACCTTGGGTGGCGGTGGTCACAGCCAGCACATTCTCGAGCAACTAACGACCGGTCATCTGTATGCCTTTGACCAGGACCAGACGGCGATTACTTATAATGAAGGCCACCTGAAGGACGCCTTAGCGGCTGGTAAGGTAACGTTTATCAAGAGTAACTTCCGGGAGATCAAGGCCGAGTTGGCGAAACGTGGGGTGACCCAGGTCGACGGTATCCTTTACGACCTCGGGGTCTCCTCGCCACAGTTCGATGAAGCCGACCGGGGGTTCAGCTATCAACACGATGCGCCCCTGGATATGCGGATGGACCAGGACGCTGAATTGACTGCTTGGACGGTTATCAATGAATGGTCATTTAACGAATTAGTCCGGATATTTCATCGGTACGGGGAAGAAAAGTTTGCGAAGCAAATTGCCCGGGCCATTGAACGTCACCGGGATACGGCGCCCATTGATACCACTGGCCAATTGGTTGAGATTATTAAAGAGGGGATTCCCGCCGCGGCTCGTCGTCACGGGGGGCATCCGGCCAAGAAGGTTTTCCAAGCGGTGCGAATCGCCGTCAATGACGAGCTCGGCGCCTTGGAAGACTCGCTAGAACAGGCGATTACCTTATTGGCCCCCAATGGTCGCATTAGTGTAATTACCTTCCAATCACTGGAAGAT
>DXGJ01000034.1 GCA_019113985.1 Candidatus Levilactobacillus faecigallinarum | reverse complement strand
ACGTGCGACGGCTCGATGGTCCCCGCCGTGCAGGCCGACCCACCAGAAACGGCGATGCCCGCCAAGTCCAGGTTGGTCTGCATCACGTAGGTCGAAACGCCCTTGATCCAGAGATTTAAAACGTGGTTCAGGTTCTCACCGGTCAGCGAGCCATTCACGGCAAAATCAACGCCGTTCTTGGTCAGACCATCCACCACGTACTGCTTGAAGTCGTGGTACTTGGTCTGCCGAGTGGCCTTGACCTCGGGCGTCAACGCCTCAACGGCCTTGGCGAAGCCGGCGATGGCTGGTACATTCTCCGTACCGGCCCGCCGCTTCTTCTCCTGGTCGCCCCCCTTGACCAAGCTGGCGAAGTTGACCCCGTCACGCTTGTAGAGGAAGCCCATCATCTTGGGCCCGTTCAACTTATGGGCCGAAGTCGACAGCAGATCGATGTGGTCGCGCTGCACGTCGATGTCCAGCAGACCGTAAGCCTGGACGGCATCCGTGTGGAACCACGCCTGGTGGTCCTTCAGAATCTCGCCAATCTCGTGAATTGGCATCCGGCTGCCAACCTCGTTGTTCCCCATCATGATGGAGACCAGAATCGTGTCATCATCCAAGGCAGCCTTGAAGTCATCGAGGCTAATGCGGCCGTGCTCATCGACCGGCAGGTAGGTCACCCGGAAGCCCTGCTTTTCGAGGGCGGCTAATGGCTTGAGAATGGCTTCGTGTTCGATGGCCGTGGTGATAATGTGTTTACCAAGGGCTTGCCGAGCCATCGCGGTCTCGGTAATCGCCGTATTATCACTTTCACTCCCACCACTGGTGAAGATGATCTCTTCATCGTCGGCGGCGTTGATGCTATCCGCAATCACCTGCCGACTATTCTCCATGATGGTATGGGCCTCGCGCCCTAAACCGTACAGTGTCGATGCATTGCCGTAGACGTGGGTCATCTTGTCCGTCATCTCCGCCAGAACCGCTGGGGACATTGGCGTCGTGGCCGCATTGTCTAAGTAAATCTCTTCCACAACCAAAACCTCCTAAAAACTGTTGTTACTTCTGTTGGTCCGCGAACAGCGCCAGCAACATCAGGGCCGAACGCTTCCCAGCGTCAATGATAAAGTCGTCAAAATCAACGCCGGAGTTGTTATCCGCCGTATCGGACATCGCCCGCACGACCAAGTATGGCACCTCAAACTGGTGGGCCACTTGACCGACCGCGGCCCCCTCCATCTCACCGGATAAGGCATCCGGGAAGTGTTCCAGAATTGGCTTAGTTGCGGCGGGACCATTTAAGAACTGGTCCCCGGTCACGATGAGGCCGCGCTTAGTGGTCAAACCGGTCTGCTTAGCGGCCGTTTCCAGCTTGTCGCCCCATTCCTGGGACGCCACGAACCGAGTTGGCTGTTGTGGCAATTGACCGTATTCGTACCCGAAGGCCCGGGCGTCGGCATCGTGGTAGGCCGTTTCCGTCGAAATCACGATGTCGCCAATCTTCAGGCCAGCGGCTAAGGCCCCCGCGGACCCGGAGTTGATCACCACGTCCACGTCGAACTGGGTGATCAACAAAGCGGTGGTCAATCCCGCCTCAACTTTCCCAATCCCGGAACGCACTAACACGACGGCTTGGTCGTGGATGGTCCCCTGATAAAATTCGAGGCCGTGGATGCTGGTGGTCTGTTCGTCCTGCAAGGCCGCTTTAAGCTCCTTGATTTCTTCTTCCATTGCACAAATAACGCCAAAAGTCATTGCGGTTGTCACTCCTTCTAAAATTCAACAAATCGTAAAATTAAAAATACGGCGATGATTCCCAGTGCCAGCCAAAAAATCGCCCAATTAAGGCGCCGTTTCAGCCGCTGCTGCTTCGCATCGGTGGTCGTTACCACGGGTGGTTCGTCATCGGTCCCCGCACCGTCGTCTGAGTCGGGATGCTCGCGCGCATACTTGCGTTCGACCGCAACGCGTTTACGATCCCGTTCCTCAAATGCCCGGCCGGCCGCTTCCTGCTCCCGCCGATAATCCGCCCGTGTCTTAGGTTGCTCATCGTCCGGTTGCCAATCATGTGCACTCATGGGTGGTCACCTACTTTTGTAAAAGCCAGTAATAAATGGCCGTAATGGTCTTAGCATCGTTAATTTCACCCCGCGCAATCATCTCTTGGGCTTGCGTCTTGGTGATGGTCAAGAGTTCCAAGTTCTCACCCTGATCACGAGGTAACTCAGTTGTGACGGGCTTTAAGTCCGTCGCTAAGAACAGCGTCATGTACTCATCAGAAAACCCAACGCTGGAGTAGAATCCGGTGATGCGTTCCAACTTACCCGGCTGGTAACGAATCTCCTCGTTCAGTTCCCGCATCACGGCATGTTCCACGTTGTTGGCGTCCCGGCTATCTAACTTGCCGGCTGGAATCTCCAGGGTTGCCGCTGCGATAGGTGCGCGCCACTGCTTCTCCAGAATCATGTGATCGGGGTCGGTCAGGGCCAGTACGCCAATTGCATCAGCGTGCCGGACGATTTCGCGCATGGCGGGTTCACCATTGGGTAAGCGAACCTGCTGTTTCTCCAACCTCACGATGGCGCCATCGTACAACGTTTCAGACGATTCAACGCGTTCTTCTAAGTCCATGTGGTTACGCCTCCTGGTCCGTCGTGGTCTCAACGGGCGCTACTTTAGCCGCCTGGGGACCCCGTTTACCCTGAACAATCACGAACTGTACCTCTTGGCCAGCTTCCAGCTTACGAAAGCCGTCACCGAGAATACCCGTGTAATAGACAAAAACTTCGCCGTCGCTTTCGGACGTGATGAAGCCAAAGCCACGTTGTTCACTATAACTTTTTACTTTTCCGGTTAACATTGGATGGTCTCCCCTCTAGTCATATAGGAGATTATACGCGTTTTTCACAATCCCCGCAAACGGCGCCACTTAACGCAAAACGAGTACCCAACGCTGGTGGCATCGGGTACTCGTTGAAGCTGTTTATTAAATGACTTATTCGTCGAAACCGTCAGTGGCAGTTTCTGGGAAGTCTTGACGAACGATGGCGGCACACCGGGCACAGAAGTCAGGGTAAGCACTATCGCTCCCAACGTCTTGCTTAATCAACCGGCAGCGTTGACACTCGTCGCCCTCAGCGGCGGTCACCTTGATGGCCACGTCGCCAAAGTCAACCGCATCGGCTGGCTTCTGGTCGTAAGTCGTCACGTCGAGACCGGAGACCAGGAGGATCTGTTGCACGTTGATGTCGAGGGTGTCCAAGAGTGCTTGAACATCCGCGTTCACGTACAAGTCCAGGTGAGCTTCAGCGGCCTTCCCAATCAACTTGTCGTTCCGTGCCTCTTCCAACGCCTTCAGAACGTCAGAACGAACCTTCATGAAGCGGTCCCAGGCGGAAGCTTCGCCGTCCGTCGCCACTTCGTTGGTGTCTGGCAGGTCTAAGACTGCTGGCATCTCGGCCAACTGAACGAAGTCTTCGGGTTCCTTCAGGAAGCTCCAGATTTCTTCGGTCGTGTGGGGCAGGATTGGCGTCAACAGCTTGGTCAGCGTCACGGCAATCTGGTAGAAGACCGTTTGCATCGACCGCCGTGCATGACTGTTCGCGGATTCGATATACAGAACATCCTTGGCGAAGTCCAGGTAGAACGCGGACAATTCGGTGATCACGAAGTTCATGAGTTCCTTGTAGATGCTCAGGAAGTCGTAGGCGTTGTAATGGGCCTCAACGCTCTTGGTGAATTCGTTCAATCGGTACAGCATGTGCCGGTCAACGGTCGTCAGGTCAGTGACGGCCACGGCATCGGTCTTCGGATCGAAGTCGCTGGTGTTGGCCAACAGGTACCGCATGGTGTTCCGTAGCTTCTTGTAGCTGTCGGAAATCTTCACGAAGGCCTCGGTCGAGACCCGCACGTCGGCGGAAGTATCCACGGAAGTGACCCAGAGGCGCACGATGTCGGCCCCCATCTTCTGGATGATTTCACTCGGCGCAATCGTGTTCCCCAAGGACTTGGACATCTTGTGACCGTCCTTATCCAGGGTGAACCCTTGCGATACGATTTGCTTGTAAGGCGCCTTGCCCTCGGCGGCCACGCTGGTGATTAGGCTGGAGTTGAACCAACCCCGGTACTGGTCGGAACCTTCCAGGTACAGGTCCGCCGGGTAGACCAGGTCTTCCCGTTCGGCCAGAACGCCCTGGTGGGAAGTCCCGGAATCGAACCAAACATCCATGATGTCGGTCTCCTTGGTGAATTCCCCGTGAGGCGAGTGTTCGTTGGTGTAGCCCTCAGGCAAGAGGTCCTTGGCATCGCGGTCGAACCAGACGTTGGACCCGAACTGACCAAACAAGTCAGCGACGTGTTCCACCGTTTCCGGTTCAATGATGGCCGTGCCATCTTCCGCGTAGAAGATTGGGAGCGGCACACCCCAGACCCGTTGCCGGGAGATGACCCAGTCGCCACGGTCCTTGATCATGTTGGCTAACCGCCGTTGGCCCCAGTCGGGCTGGAACTTAACGTCCTTCAGGTTGTCGAGGATCTCGTCGCGAATCTTATCCACGGACGCGAACCACTGTGGCGTTGCCCGGAAGATGACCGGCTTCTTGGTCCGCCAGTCGAATGGGTAACTGTGTTCGTATGGCATGTAGTCGAGCAGCGCGTTGGCTTCCTTCAACTTGTCCAACGAAATCTGGTTGGCATCTTCGTAGAAAACACCCTTGAAGTCGGGGCCGGCCTCTTCGGTCATGTACCCTTTATCATCAACAGGGACCAGTACGGGCAGGTGGTACAGGGCGCCGACGTTAAAGTCGTCTTCCCCTAAACCTGGGGCCGTGTGGACCAACCCAGTCCCCGTTTCGGTGGTCACAAAGTCGCCTAACATCACGACCAGCTTCCGGTCAGCAATGTACGGGTGCTGGGCGGTGATGTTTTCCAAATCCTGACCCTTAACGGTCTTCAGAACTTGAACATCCTGCCAGCCAAACCGTTCGGCGTTCTCGTTGACCAGCTCACTGGCCAACACGAACTTCCGGTCGTCGCCAGCGGCTTGCACCACGGCGTATTCGATACCGGCATCGATGGTGATCCCTTCGGAAGCGGGGATGGTCCACGGCGTCGTGGTCCAGACAACGAAGTAGGTATCGGTGTCCAGAACGCCCTTACCGTCCACCACACGTTCGCCGTAAAAGGCGGATGGTGAGGTCACGTCATGGTATTCCACTTCGGCTTCGGCCATGGCTGATTCGGAGGACCAGGACCAGTAAACCGGCTTCTTGCCCCGGTAGATCAGGCCACGCTTAGCCATTTCCCCGAAGACCCGCACTTCAGCGGCTTCGAATTCTGGCTTTAACGTCAGGTAAGGGTTATCCCAGTCGGCAGAAACGCCCAACCGTTTGAACCCTTCCCGTTGTTGGTCAACTTGCTTCAAAGCGTATTCGCGACAGAGGTCTCGGAACGCGGACGTTGACATCTTTTTCCGGTCGTAGCCGGCCTTGGTCAATTGCTGTTCAATTGGCAGACCGTGCGTATCCCAGCCGGGAACATAGGGGGAACGGAACCCACTCATGGACTTGAACCGAACAATGATATCCTTGGAAATCTTGTTCATCGCGTGACCCATGTGGATCGGGCCGTTCGCGTATGGAGGGCCATCGTGCAAAATAAAGGTTGGCTTCCCCTCGTTCAATTTTTGGCGGGCTTGGTAAATCTTGTTTTCTGCCCAGGCTTTTTGCCGATCAACTTCCTTGACCGGTAAATTCCCGCGCATTTTGAACTTGGTCTTGCCCAAGTTCAGCGTGTCTTTGACTCGCATACCGCAATTCCTCCTCATATCTATTCT
>DXGJ01000033.1 GCA_019113985.1 Candidatus Levilactobacillus faecigallinarum | reverse complement strand
TAAAGCGAATTGACTTCGCAAATATTGCTTTGGGTTTGAACCTAATGTTCAAACCGCCCTACACATATTTGGTTTGTCGAAACAATGTTCAGTTTTCAAAGGTCTACCAAGTTATCAGAGAAGCAATTGCTTCGTGACAACTTTTAGAGTATATCATGTCGTCAATATCGTGTCAACAACTTTTTAAACATTATTTTGAATAAATATCGAATGTTTAAGCAGAAGTTGAATAAATATCCGTGACAACGTTTACTACTATAGCAATTATCGAAGCGACCGTCAAGCCTTTTTTCAAATTGTTTAAATCGTGGTAACACGCTGTCTGTCAATATCTTGTTTCGGTAATTGACAACAAAAAATAGTTTACCAATATCTCAGCCCCCGGTCAAGCGTAAAATGAATATTTACTGAAATTAATTGCACGTTTCCCTGAATAAACCGCAAAACGGCTCGCCATCTGAACGATAGCGAGCCGTTTTTAAATCCTTTATTTCAATTCAGGTGCATCCGTTTTATAGTCGGAGACCGTACTCTTACCATCATGCTTAGCAAGTACGCTAGTCTTCTCTTCCTTTTCAGCCTCCGCCAGTCTCTCCATCGCTGGCTTCAACTTATAGGTGAAGTCCGACCGTTTAACCTTAGTGAACCCCTTCGGTGTATAGAACCGCAAGAGGTCTCCATAGATAACCCGATCAGACAGTGAAAGTTCCGTCGTCACGTGGTTCTGCATCTGGTCAACCGTCTTCTTCTGCGCCGCCGTTAGCGTCACGGGTTCCCCGGTCTTGGTATCATAGACCGTCCCCCCAATCTTACTATAGGTCGGCGACATAAAGTTCCCATTACGGAAGGCAACCGTCTGATTTCGATCCTTGGCCAATAGGTCTTGACCAAACTGAATCGTATCCGTGTTCTTCACCCCTAGGAGGTCCAACAACGTCGGCAAGACGTCAATCTCACCCCCGTAGGTATGGTTAATGCCCCCTTTGAGTCCCGTAGCGTGAATCATGAACGGCACTTTCTGGAATTCAGCCAAGTCAAAGTTCGTCACAGACTTCTTCCCCAGCAGCTGAGCAATCGCTGGTCGGTGATTATTCGAGATTCCGTAATGGTCCCCATAGGCCACAATAACACTATTCTTGTACAAGCCAACCTTCTTCAAGTAGGTCATGAATTCCGCAAACGCCTGATCCAGGTAATGGGCCGTCTGAACGTATGGGTCCACGGTCTTATCCCCGGTCTTCGTTGCTGGGAAGTCCACATTCTTCTTGTCTAACTCGTACGGGTAATGGTTGGTCAACGTAATCAGCTTGGCGTAGAACGGTTGTGGTAACTGTTCAATGTACTTCGCCGAGTCCTTCAGGAAAATCTTATCCTTCAACCCATAACCAATACTGTAGCTTGCCTTTTGTGTATAGTAGCTGGAGCTAAAGAAATACTGATAACCCCAAGACTTATACGTGTTGTCTCGGTTCCAGAAACTTGGCACATCCCCATGGAACGCCGCCGTACTATACCCCTTTTGACTCAGGATAGCTGGCGCCGCTTGGAACGTGTTTTGTGTCCCATAGGTGGTCATTGCCGAACCCTGTGGTAAGCCGAACAGCGAGTTCTCCAACATCATTTCCGCATCTGAGGTCTTCCCTTGGGCGACCTGATTATAGAAATTATCGAAGGACAGGGTATTCTGGCTATGGTAGAACTTGTTTAAGTTCGGTGTGACCTCCTTACCGTCCACCTTATAGTCCAACAAGAATTGTTGGAAACTCTCTAGATGAATGATAAAGACGTTTTTCCCCTTCTCCTTCCCATAATAGGAAACGTTGGGGCTAACCCGGTTCTGCTTAAGATACTTCAGAACACTCTTCATGTCGCTCGCATTCGCACTAGCCCGCGTCGCGCTTTCCTTCTGCGTCTGGTAGGCGTTAAAGGCCGCATACTCGTTCAAGCCCAAATATTTCACGATATAGTTATTATCAAACGTCCGCGTCAGTAAACCCGACCGGTCCGCATTCGCCATGCCAAACTCGGCAAACATCAGACCGAACGACAAAACTGTCAGTGTAAACGCATACCGCCGCTTAAACGGCCGCGGGTCGATTCGAATCACGTGGGTGAGCAGTAGCACGATTAAAATAAGAATGTCCAGGTATACGAAGAAATCGTATAAATGGGTAATCTGCGCCAAGCTCTTGCCCAAGTTGTTTGAGACATCAGCGGACCCCTTCATAATCCCAAAGGACAAGAAGTCCGAGAATTCCCGGTAATAAACGACGTTGGCAAAGATCCACGTCGATTCCAAGACGTCGATGATCAACATCAACCAATACGCCAACCGGCCCCGAAAATACAACGCGATACCAAAGACCAGCAGCGCTGCTGGCAACGGGTTGATCAACAGCAGGAATTGCTGGACACTACCCTTTGCGCCTAAGGTAAATTCGGTCTGGTAGGCAATGTACGTTTTTATCCAAAACAAAACGACGATCAACAGGAAGAAACCCATCCGGGTATTCAGCCAACCCATCTTTCGCTTAATAAAGTTTGCCATGAGACAGCCTCCACATAATAGTTAACATTACTCCAGTATAGCCGATAGTCTGGGGTAATCAATCCTAGGCGCCAACCTTTGAAAAAAGTTCAACTTTTCCAACCTATAAAAAAACAAAACTATGGCAGCCATAGTTTTGTTAGTTATCCGTCAGTAAATCAAATAATTCGATAGCCACTAAATCAATGTTATCAAACTCAAAGGTTGTCTCCGGATTATGTTCAGTTAACGTGTAGGTCTGGTTAGCCGCGTTGTACACGACCATCGCCTGTTCCACGCCGGCCTTTTCGAATCGACGGGGTTGTGGCTCGTCGAGGGCATCCTCTTGCATCGCCTTTAAGCGATTAATGATGCCAATCAGTTGAGATTCTTCCATGATTGGTCCCCTTTCTAGCTTCACTATGATTTTACCAAACTTAGCGCCGGTTGACACGCCCAAATCCAAAAAAATCAGTCATTTGTGGTATCAGCCTCCTCAACGACCTTATCTGGACGGATAACCATCGCAACCAGACCGGCCAGCATCCCCAGATAATAGGTCAACAATCGCCATAAAATCATCGCTAAGACCAGCTTGCTGTTCGACGCAATGTAACTTCTAAAGATCATCTCAAAACTATACTCGGCCCCACCAGAGCCCCCGGGGATCGGAAACAGGGAGATCACCATGACGATCAGCACGTGGAGACTGGTCACCATCACGATGCTGGCCGTCGTGTATCCCAGGGCCAACATAATGAAGTACGGAATCAAGTAATAGAACATTAGTTGAACAAAGGTAATCCCAAAAACCTTCAGCATCAGCTTCCACTGACCACTGATTCGAACACTCTCCCGATAAAAGGAATCGATCTTCTCTTCAATATTCCCCGACATCCGCGCAAAACGGACCGGCTTCATGAACCAGTGTGCCGGGTACAGAATGACCTTGACCGCCTTTTTGGTGAACGCATGCCAGAACATGATCATGAGCAAGCCAATGATTACGGCCAAGTGAATGACAAAGCCAAACACCACCAACCAAGCCAGCGCGTGTAACTTGTCCTGAATATCGTTGAACCCAATCACTAAGGCCACCAGGAAGTTAATCACAATCATCGACTGGTAGACCACAAACTTCATGAGGAGTACGGAGCTGGCCTTACCAGCATCCACCCCGGTCTGCATCAGCGCAATCAGTTGGGCGGGTTGGCCCCCCGAGGAAAACGGTGTGATACCGTTGAAGAGTTGCTCGACCAACGGAATCCGAATGGCATCCTTAAAGGTGAACCCCTGGATACGATCGGAGATAAACACCTTAACGATAACGGCTTCCAATCCCAGGTAGATCAGCATACACATAATCGCGACACCGAACCACCAAAAATTGATATTTAAAAAGTCATTGATCAACACGGAGAATTTAATATCGCGCAGAGAATAGGCAAAAATCGCCGCCCCCAATAAAAACATCAGCGCGAGAACCCACTTGTTTCGTCGTGTCATGGATTACCCCTCTTTTGCCTGTTGCGTATAGAACTCCCGCCAGATTTGCGTTAAATGCGCCTCCGAGTACCGGTCGGCCGCGGCCAAGCTCTGGTGTCGCCAGTGGTCCAACGCCGCCGCATCGTGTGGCAACGTCCGCAATAACTGGTTCATCTCAGCGTAGTCCTTAGCGCCGGCGTAGTCGCCCGCAATAATAGCGTGGTAGAGGTCCAAGTCCCGCAACATCACGGGTGTCCCGGTACTGAACGCCTCCAAGACTGACATGGGAAAGAGTTCATTAAAAGATGGTAATAAGAATAGGTCAGCCAGGTTGTAATAGTCAACCAATTTGTCACGGTCAACGATCCCCGGGAAACGCAGATTGGCTGGTGGATTATCCACGACCTTCTTGAGCGCCGCATAGCCATCCGTGATCCGGCCAAACGAAAAGCCCCCCGCCCAGATGAACTGCAGCGTCGGATTATTCTCCGCCAACTTGATAAAGTCAAAAAGGCCCTTCCGTTCCTGAATCTGACCGATTCCTAGAATGGTGAAGGCTTGGTCATCGACCCCGTACTGGCGCCGTAGCTCGGCCTTCTTAGCCGCATCTACCGGATAAAATTCCTCTCGGCTCACGAAGTTCGGAATGTAGGTCACCCGTTCTTCGGGAATCCCATACGCCACCAACTTCGGGATAAACGTCGGGTTCACCACCACGATATGGTCCATTCGTTTGTAAAAAGCAATGACGTAGCGATAAAAAATTCCCCGAAATGGTTGGGGAATCTTCAGACTACCCTCAAGCGTTTCCGGCAGAAAATGAACGTAGCCAATCTTGCGACCGCGTCCGGGCAGAAACGTTGATAGGTAATATGGGAAGTTAATCGTGTGGTAATGCGAGATGTCCGCCTTGCCATACTGGTTAACGGTCACCGTAAACTCCTTATTCAAGCGGGTGCGCATGAGGCCCATCAGTTCATTATAGGCACTCCCAACCCCCTGTCCCTTCACGGAATCTGCGGCGGAAAACATGTTAATTTTTAGCATCCAATAACTCCTCTAATCACTAAAGTCTGGGGTGTCTTCGTGAGCCTGTTCGTAACTGACCTGAGCGTCGCGGTAGAACGTCACGATACGTTGGCCGAAAGTGTCCGCAGAAATCTCGGATAGCTTCTGGGCCAACAGGTCGGGGTTCTGTTCCGCATCCCCGTGCTCCAGGTAGTCAACCACGTTGGTCACCATCTCGTCGGTCGTCTTGAACGTGACCCCCAACGCGTGGTCCGACAACAACTCATCCGTATACGGACTGGTCATGACCACGATTTTAGTGCCGGCCGCCATGGCCTCGATGTAGGTCAACCCCTGCGACTCGGAATCCGAGGACGACAGAAAAACGTTGGCCATGTGGTAGTAGCGAAAAACGTCATCATTATTAACTTCACCGGTAAAACTAACGTGGTCGGTCAACCCGCTGTCTTTGACCTGTTGTTCCAGGTCTTCGCGCGCCGGGCCCTCCCCCACAATCAACAACTGGGCATTGGGCACCTGTGCCAGAATCTGGGGCATCGCCGCGATGCTGGCCGTAATGTTCTTCTCATAGGCCAACCGACTCAGCGATAAGATGACCGGGGTGTCCGGTTGGAAGCCTAGCTTCCGCCGCAGATCCGCCGTATCCGGTTGCTCATACTGGTGTAGGTTCACGCCGGTCGGGATGACCCGAATCGGGGCCTTGACCCCATAATCGGTCAACGTGGTCAGGACGCGGTCACTGGGCGCCACCACACCGGTTAAGTGGTAACAAAAGGCCAGTGTCCCCTGCTTCACGTGCACGGGCTTTAAAATCTTCCCGTTCGCCACGTAGTGCAGATAGTCTTCGTACATGGTGTGGTAGGTATGTAAACACGGAATTTCGAGGTTCCGTGCAACAAACTTGCCGATCCACCCCATCGAAAACTCGGTCTGCGTGTGGATAATGTCTAGGTTCAGCTCTTTGGCAATCTGATAGGCCTGAAAGAGTCCCCGAACAGCAATCCGGCGGTCCGTAAACGACACGAACGGAATGCTGGAGAAGCGAAAGACGTTACGCTCATAAACGTTACGCTCCACGTGCGGATCGGTGGTCGTAAAAATGTATACCTGATTTCCTTGCTTTTCGAGCTGATCCCGTAGCGTCTTGATGGACGTTGCGACCCCACTCACCTGAGGGAAATAGGTATCCGTAAATATGCCAATGTTCATTGCCAATCCCCCCTTGGATCTTGGTTTATCGTGCTTATTTAGCGTTACAGACGAACACATAATCATCACAATTATATGGGTTTCACTAGATGATTGCAAACCTCAACCAACCGCCCCGTAAAAATTAAAAGGGGCGCCCCCACCAGCCGGCTGACTGGCGAAGCGTCCCTACGAACAAGGTGCTTTATTTTAAGATTCCCGGCACCGCCGCCTGGACCATGGTAATGACCTCTTGGCTGGTGCTGGCCGAATTCAACGCCGTCTCAACCAGTGACTGTAGGTCGTGGGCGTTCAGCTTCCCAATCAATTCGCGGGTCTTTAAGATTGATCCCGCACCCATGGAAAACTCATCGAGGCCCATCCCCAACAACAACGGCACGGCAATGGGATCCCCGGCCATCTCACCACACATGGCGACCGGAATACCGGCGTTATGCCCGGCACTGATGACCCGGTTCACCAACCGCAAAACGGCTGGATGGTAAGGCTGATACAGGTAACCAACGTCTTGGTTGGTCCGATCGGCCGCCATGGTATAGCCAATCAGGTCGTTGGTCCCAATACTCATGAAATCAACTTCCTGGGCGAAACGGTCGGCCAAGAGGGCCGCGGCTGGCACCTCGACCATCATCCCGACCTTGACGGTCCCCATCGGCACTTCCTTCACGGTCAGCTTCGACCGTTCGTCGTCGTAGATGGCCTTGGCCTGTCGGAACTCGTCCAGCGTGGCAATCATGGGGAACATGATGCGCAGTTGCCCAAAGGCCGACGCACGGAGCAACGCCCGCAGTTGGCTACGAAAGACCTCCTGGTGCGTTAAGCTACGGCGAATCGCCCGGGCCCCCATGAACGGGTTGGCCTCCGGTTTTTGTTTCAGGTACGGTAAGGGCTTATCGCCCCCGATATCCAACGTCCGAATCACCACCGGCGCGGGTGCCATGGCCTGGACCACTTGCTTGTACGCATCGAACTGTTGGTCCTCACTGGGTAAGTGATCAGAATCCATGTACAGGAACTCCGTGCGCATCAGTCCAACGGCCTCGGCGCCATTCTTCAAAATGTTCGGAATATCCGCTGGCGTCCCAATGTTTGCCGCCAGCATCACGCCAACCCCGTCGTGACTAGTCGTCACCTGGTGTTGTAGCTTGGCCAAGCGTTCCAGGTTAGCGGTCCGTTCCGCCATCGCTTGCTGCGCGGTCGCCACCTCGGCATCACTGGGGTCGATCATGACCTGCCCCTGAGCACCGTTTAGAATTATCGTGGTGCCCTCTTGCAGCTCGGTGGTCGCCGTCTGCGTGCCGACCACGGCCGGAATGTTTAACGACCGAGCCAGAATCGACGAGTGCGACGTCCGCCCCCCCAGGTCGGTCACAAATCCCAAGATGTAGCAGGGATTAACGGAGACCGTATCGCTAGGAATCAGGTCGTGCGTCACCACGATGACCGGATGGTTCACTAATGCCAAGTCGGGTAATACCACGCCCAGCAAGTGGGCCATGACCCGCTTGACCACGTCGTGTAGGTCGGTGATACGTTCCTGCATGTAGGGATTATCCTTGAGGTTCAGGAGCGACTGCTCATAGCTTTGGGCCACCGTTTGGAGGGCGGCCTCGGCATTGACATGGTGCTCACGAACATCGTGTTCGACCGCCATAATCAATTCTGGGTCTTGAAGCATGGTAATGTGCGCACTAAAAACCTGGGCACTGTCAGCGCCCAGGTTTTTAGTTGCACGAGTTTTAATCGTCTCAATGTCAGAGACGGCTGCTTCAAGGGCCCGATGGAATCGATTTATTTCGTTATCCAGATGAGTAATTGTTCGCCGTTCAACGGTGAGGTCTGGTTCGACCAAGCGATAGACTTGGCCACACACAGTCCCATCACTCGCGGCGATTCCCTTGAGCATCGCTCTCATTAGTCAGATAAGCCCTCTTTTTTCAGCGTTTCAGCAACGGCAGCCATTGCATCGGCTTCGTCGTCACCGTCAGCGGTGATGGTGATCTCGGCGTTTTGGCCGACACCCAAGGACATCACGCCCATGATGGACTTCAAGTTAACGGACTTGTCTTGGTACTGTAAGCTAACTTCTGAGTTGAACTTGCTAGCTGATTGAACTAACAGCGTTGCTGGACGTGCATGAATACCCGTTTCAGCAGTGATATGAAATTCGCGTTTTTCCATAAATGATCGATCTCCTTTAAGCTTAGGTTGAATTCTTATCGAACATAGCGCCTTGATCTTGCGCAGTGATCAAACAACCATGATGACGTTATGTCTACTTACTAAGAATATCAATCTCGCAAGTAAATTACAAGTTTTACTGAACCGCTTTCATCAAAAAGACTCTATTGACCGTCTTCCCCGGTATCCTGATCATAATGATAAATCAACTTGCCACCTTTGTTGGCTTTGCCAATGACCCGTTTACGGGTATCGAAGGCCATGAAAGCGCGTTGAAAATCTTGAAACTCGTCGGGTCCAACTTCGAACTGGTCAAGTTTCTTATCCTTTAATTGGTTCATTAAATCGGTAAAATCCCGTGCCACGTGATGATTCCCCCTTTACAACTTTTGAAAACCGGTATCTTCCATATTTTACGGTGAAACGATAACTAGGTCAAAGGAATACCCCCTTTTTTCAAATTTTTGATTCGGATTTTAGCAATCTTACTAGGAGAGTGCTAAAATAAAGGCGTTCGTGAGAAAAGGCCATTCTACCGCGTGATTAACCAACGAGCTAATTACTTGCAAGATTCGTCGAACGCGGTATACTGTGGCTAATGGTCAAAGAAGGTCAAACCTTTTGAGCGACCGGCGTGTGGTTTATCCCACGTAAACGCCAAAGTAGAAGGGAGACGAACTATAGAATGCTATGTCAAAATTGCCACCAAAATGAAGCGACCATTCATCTTTATATGAGTGTGAACGGACAGCGGCAACAAGTTGACCTATGCCAAAATTGCTATCAACTTCTTAAGCAGCAACAAAACAACTCTGGAAATGGAGGTGGCCGTATGGCACAAGATCCATTCGGCTTTGGCAACTTGGATGATATTTTCCGGGCCATGCAAGGCGACGGTAACGACGCGAACCAAGCGAACTACCGCCGAGCCGCGAACCAGCAAGGTCGTCCAACCCAACCGGCGGGCAACCAAGGCTCTGGTAACGGTCTCTTAAGTCAGTATGGGCTCAACTTAACCAAGCTCGCAAAAGACGGCAAAATCGACCCCGTAATCGGTCGAGACAAAGAAACGGCGCAAGTCATCGAAATTCTGAACCGGCGGACCAAGAACAACCCTGTTCTGATTGGTGAAGCCGGTGTCGGGAAGACGGCGGTCGTCGAAGGTTTAGCGGAACGGATTGTCGAAGGCAACGTTCCCCAAAAACTTGAAAACAAACAAATCATTCGGCTCGACGTGGTTTCCTTAGTTCAGGGAACCGGTATCCGTGGGCAATTCGAGCAACGGATGCAACAACTGATGAAAGAAGTTCAGTCGAACCCCGACATCATCCTCTTCATTGACGAAATCCATGAGATCATGGGTGCCGGCAATGCCGAAGGTGGTATGGACGCGGGCAACGTCTTGAAACCAGCCCTAGCGCGTGGCGACTTCCAATTAATCGGGGCCACTACGCTCAATGAATACCGAGACATCGAAAAAGACCAAGCCTTAGCACGGCGGTTCCAACCAGTAACGGTTAACGAACCCAGCGCCGACGAAGCCATCAAGATTCTCAAGGGTATCCAGAAGAAGTATGAAGATTACCACCACGTGCACTACACGGATGGCGCGATTGAAGCCGCTGTTCGGCTCTCCGACCGGTACATTCAGGATCGATTCTTACCCGATAAGGCCATCGACTTACTTGATGAATCCGGATCGCGGAAGAACCTAACCATCAACGTGGCTGACCCACACGCCATCGACGAGAAGATTGCCGAGGCGGAGAAGCAGAAGCAAGCCGCCCTCAAGCAGGAAGACTACGAGAAGGCCGCCTACTACCGGGATCAAGTGACGAAGTTGAATACCTCCAAGGAAAACGCCACTAGCGCGGACCAGGACCAATCGACCGACGTCACGGAAGCCGATATGCAGGCAATCGTGGAAGAAAAGACCAATATCCCAGTTGGCGAGTTACAGGCCAAGGAACAACATCAACTGAAGAGTTTAGCCGCTGACCTAGAGAAACACGTCATCGGTCAAAATGAAGCGGTCGATAAGGTTGCCCGGGCCATTCGCCGGAACCGGATTGGGTTAAACGGAACGGGACGTCCAATTGGTTCCTTCCTCTTTGTTGGCCCGACCGGGGTCGGGAAGACGGAATTGGCCAAGCAATTAGCCGATGAACTCTTTGGTTCGGAGGATGCCATGATTCGATTCGACATGTCCGAGTACATGGAGCCGCATTCAATTTCTAAGCTGATCGGGTCCCCTCCTGGCTATGTTGGGTACGAGGAAGCTGGTCAACTGACCGAACAGGTTCGTCGTCACCCGTACACCCTGGTTCTGTTGGATGAGATTGAAAAGGCGCACCCCGACGTCATGAACATGTTCTTACAAATTCTTGACGACGGTCGCCTGACCGACTCACAGGGTCGCACGGTCTCCTTCAAGGATACGCTGATCATCATGACCAGTAACGCCGGGACTGGAGACGTTGAAGCCAGTGTCGGATTCGGTGCCGAGGCCAGTGGGAAGACCCACTCCGTGCTCGACTCCCTGACCAACTACTTCCGGCCTGAATTTCTGAACCGGTTCGACGATATTATTGAGTTCAACTCCCTTTCGAAGGAAAACTTGATGCACATCGTTGACCTGATGATCGATGACGTGAACCAGATGTTGGCTGGTCAAGGCCTGCACATTCACGTGACCGAACCGGTCGAGGAAAAGCTGGTAACGGAAGGCTACAACCCTGCCATGGGTGCGCGGCCACTGCGGCGTGTGATTCAAGAAGAGATTGAAGACCGCATTGCGGACTTCTACCTCGACCACGCCGACGTGAAGAACCTGGTTGCGAAGATTGAAGACGGCAAAATTACCTTAGCCGCCGACGAAGCCAGCACCAAGTCAACCGAAACTAAATAATCACAAAAAAAACGGTAACCTATCCTGAACGGGATGGTGTTACCGTTTTTTACGTTACGCCTAGACAGATTGTCAAAACTGTCGATTCCTTCCGACCAGCTGGGCCGTGACGCCCGTGGGCACGACTTCAAGCCACACCAAACCCGTGTGTCTTGAAGCTCGGCCTTGTGGTAAGCCAGCCAAGAACGCTGACTAACCACAATTTCACCGGCTGGGCCCAGCTGGTCTCCAGGAATCTTGAGACTGTCAGCGAACAACACCACTAGTTTAAAGACAAAGTACAAGTTTAGCAGAGTGGCGTCGGCGTTTTTCCCCGTGGTGAGATTATCGTTGGCTAGCGTTCTTGGCTGGCCTACGATAAGGCCGAGTTCTGGAAACTCGCGGGTCTGGCGAGGTTTCAGAATCGTGCCCACTACGGGGAAAAGGAAGCCGACAGAACGGCGCGGCGGATACCACAGCTGTTGCCAACTTCTCCAATACGGTAGCTCTAAACCAGGTAGCGCCACCATTGCTAGTTTATCGGGGTTCCCGGGGGAAAAATCTCCTGCATCACTGGAACAGATGCGGTATACTGTATTTTAAAAGGAAAGATGAGGGAGGTGACGAAGACTATGGCTCTATTCGACTGGTTACGCCGGTTGGTAACTCCAGTAAAACCGCAACGTCCGCGTCATCGGAACCGGGGAACCGCGCCCATCCGGCAACAGCCGGCACCCACCCCATCGACACCACCCGTCGCGCCGGAATCGCAACAGCCCGTCAAACCGGTTGCTACACCGGCCACCGATTCGGTACCAGTGACCGCCACCAGGACTCACGCGCAACCAGATGCAACTCTGGTGGTGCGTCTGGTGGATACCCACGACCGACCCCTACAGCCAGCCCTGATTCTTACGGGGCAACTGGGGACGCCGATCCATCTGGCCACGCCCCAGATTCCCGGCTATACGTTTCTTCGAATCGACGGGTTGACCCAGGACTTTACCAGTGCGTACGGCCTGACCACGATTATCTACCAACGAAAATGGGGGCACCCCATCATCACCTACCTGGTCGACTACGATTCCGGTCAGCTATTGGCCCTACCACAAGTGGTCCGCGGTCAACTGAATACGGACTTCCACCTCACCCCGCCACCCATCACAGGCTATCACATCTTCCAGGCGCAGGGCGACCAACAGGGACAGTTCGGTCCGACCGCCCAGCGGATGATCTACCTCTACCGCCGGGATGCCTGGCAAACTGTCCAACGGGTCCGGCAGTACGTGACCCTGACCGCCGACCACCAAGTCTACGACGAACCGGCCGGCAGGACCTACGGGTACCAGTTCCCGGCCACCTCGTTGTGGCGCCTCTTCGCCATCATCACCCTCACCGACCAGTCCGTCTGGTATAATCTAGGGGGCAATCAGTGGCTCAACGCGGTCGACACCGACCGTCATGAACACTGGTCCCGCACGCCCCAGTTACCACCCAAAATCACGACCTGGCAAGCACAGGCCGACACACAGCTCGCCGGGGTCGTGGACTACGTGCCCAACGATGCGGTCACGATTTACCGCGAACCCTACGGTGAAGTCGCCGGTCAGTTGGCCAACGGCGAACTACTCGATATTCGGCGCCGACTGGTCGATGACCAAAACCTGGTCTGGTACCAGGTTGGTCCGGAGGCCTACATCAACGCGCGTTACGTGCGTTTGGCTCAAAATCTATAACCTGAACAATCTGTCCAAAAAATGGCTCACCGAACCTCAAACGTTCGGTGAGCCATTTTAATTATAGATTTTTATCCATGTTAAAGGTCAACTTAGACAACGTTAACCCCTTCTCAATCAAGCTGTTGGTGAAGGCCGTGGTCCGCTCGCGCATGGTAGCGGTCACTTGATGATTCTGGTCCGTCAAAAAGGCGGTCAACGCATCGCCAGTCAATTGCTGCTGGTCAGCGGCCGCAAAGGCCTGGGCCACGTGGGTCCGCAGGTCTTGCTTAGCCGCGGTCACGTAATCAACATCCTGCTCGATGAAGTTGCTGTAGTGCGATTCCACAATCATCGACAACTTCCGGTACATCCAATAGGCGCTCACGTCGTCTAGCCGCCGGGGCGTCGTGCTGTACGACGGGTCGGTATCGGTCACATTAGCGAAGAACGGCACGTATGGGCTGAAGGCCGGTACACCGAAGCAGACCCACATGATGGCTGCCCGGTCGGCGGGCACGTCATTCCGTACCTGCAGGACGTGGGAGTTCTGGGTCCGGTTCATGGAGATTGGCCGGAACTTGGTCCGCAGCTCCTCGGGACCGTGGCCCAACGGATCATACGGTGTTTCGTTATAGTGGGAACTTAAGATGTACTCGACGTCCTCCACACTGATCTTGTGACTGGTCCGGCAGATGAACGGCAACTCGCTGGATTGCGGGTCCTGTTCAATCTCCGGATTGAGGTACCGTTGGCCGAACCAGACCCGTGGCGTGTTGTAGTGCCGGTCCTTCTCGGTACTGGTCCCGAAGATGTGGCGGAAGTTCCAGCCGTCGTGGTCCGGGTTCAGGTGGTTCTCGGCAACGAAGGCCTGAATGCCTTCAGAGAACATGAAGTTATCGGGATCATCAAAGGTCACCTGTTGAATCGCAACCTGGTTCGCCGTTACCGCGTAGGCGTCGTCCGGAATCCGTTGGGCGACCCAGTGATGTCCGGTCACGATTTCCATGTACCAGACTTCCTGATTGTCGGAGAACAAGACGCCGTTGCCTTCCGGTGACCCGTATTGCTTGATCAGCTTACCCAGGTACCGCACCCCGTCGCGTGCCGACGTGATGTAAGGTAGCACCAGCGTTTGTAAAGAGTCTTCGGCTAGCCCGTTAGCGACCAACGGGTCAAATGCCAGTGCGTCCGGATTCCCGTAAACACTCTCGGTGGCACTCATGGCCACGTTCTGGTCGTTGATGCCACTCTCGGCGTATTCACCGGTCTTCTCGGTCTCCACGTTCGGCGTTGCCAGGTACCGGTGCCCATCGCTGGGAATCGGGGCCGTAAAACCATTCTGGTTCGAGACCCAGGTTCGCTCGGGCTGGTCATGCTCGGCGGGATGGACGTAGAACCGTTGCGGGGTCAGGGGCAAAAAGGTGTCGTCGTTGCGGGCAATCAGCGTTGAGCCGTCGACCGTGGCGCCCTTCCCGACCAGCACTGACGTACAAGCAGTTAGGTGTTTTCCAATCATAAAAACGATCACTCCTATTCTTGATTTATGTTCCCTAGTGTACCGCTTTTATCTGGGGAAGACTAGCCATCCCCAGAGTGGTCACACCCCAAAATGTAACACTTTTCGAAATGTGTTGACATTTGCTGTAAGTTGTTTAAAATAAAGTTGTAGTCAATTGAGATGACTTTTTTATTACTTTAGTTTGTGAAAATCACCCCAATTGAAAAATCACTTATTTTGGGAGGCACTATCAATGAAAGTTACAGTTATTGGTTGTACACATGCGGGTACCTTTGCCATCAAGCAAATCTTAGCGGATCACCCCGATGCTGAGGTGACGGTCTTTGAACGTAACGATAACATCTCATTTCTCTCCTGTGGGATTGCCCTATACTTAGGCGGTCAAGTCGCTGATCCGCAAGGCCTGTTCTACTCAAGCCCTGAAGAATTAGCCAAGTTGGGCGCCGATGTTCAGATGAATCACAATGTCTTAGCCATCGACGCAACGGCCAAGACCGTGACGGTGGAGGATTTAACCACCCACGAACAAACCACCAGCAGCTATGACAAGTTAGTCATGACCTCTGGTTCCTGGCCAATCGTTCCCAAGATTCCGGGCATTGATAGTGCCAAGGTCAAGCTCTGCAAGAACTGGAACCACGCCCAGACGCTCTTCGAAGACGCCAAGGATGCGAAGCGTATCACGGTGATCGGTGCCGGTTATATTGGCGCTGAGTTAGCCGAAGCCTACTCAACCACGGGCCATGAAGTGACCCTGATTGACGCTCAGGACCGGGTCATGCCCAAGTACTTCGACGCCCAGTTCACCGACGTCATCGAACAAGACTACCGGGATAACGGCGTTCAGTTAGCCTTGGGTGAAACCGTTGCCAGCTTCAAGGACACTGCCGATGGGGTGACCATCACCACCGACAAAGGCAGCTACGATACTGACCTCGCCATCCTGTGCATCGGCTTCCGGCCCAATACCGGCCTCTTACAGAGCCAGGTCGACATGGCCCGCAACGGTGCCATCATCACGGACGACTACATGCGCAGCTCGAACCCCGACATCTTCGCCGCGGGCGACAGTGCCGCCGTTCACTACAACCCAACCCACCAAAACGCCTACATTCCGCTAGCCACCAACGCGGTTCGGCAAGGCATTTTAGTCGGTAAGAACCTGACTGAACCAACTGTCAAGTACCTGGGAACGCAATCATCTTCCGGACTGGCCCTCTACGGTCGGACCATCGTGTCGACCGGCCTAACGCTGGAAGCCGCTCAGCAGCAAGGCGTGAAGGCCGATCAGGTCATCATTACCGATAACTACCGGCCAGAGTTTATGCCCACCACGGAACCCGTTTTAATGTCACTGGTCTTTGACCCTGATACCAAGCGAATCCTGGGTGGCGCGCTGATGAGCAAGTACGACGTTTCGCAATCCGCCAACACCCTGTCGGTCTGCATCCAAAACAACAACACCATCGACGACCTCGCGATGGTCGATATGCTGTTCCAGCCAAACTTCGACCGGCCATTCAATTACCTGAACATTTTAGCTCAGGCGGCCCAAGCCAAGTTAGCCAAGGTTGCGCAACAAGCGTAATCGCTAAAATCTCGTCAAGCCAAAAACGGTACCGTCCTGATATTTCTCAGGCGGTACCGTTTTTGCTTCTATTCTACTGACTTGCTCATTTATGGGTGATGCGATTAACTGGGCGTGTCGCTCAGTGTCCAGGTAATGTTGGTGCTGTATTCACCACTCACGGCGGTTCCCTTCAGGTCGAGTTCCAGCCCAGTGGTGTCGTCCCAGTCGTCGATGACGTCGAACTCATCGTCATCATCACTTGAGACCCCATTACTAATGGTCATTGGTGTACTGGTGATGGTGGTTCGGTCACTCCCGTTGCGGTAGACCAGCGACCCATCCAATTGCTGCCCATCTTGATCACGGAACCCATCGGCAGCAACCTGCAATTGCCAGGTCGACCCGGCTTGGCGGGTGTCGGAGACCTTGACTTGCCAATCATTCGTCCGCTTCACGTTCTGGCTAGCCCCGGTCAATTGTGTGGCGACAAAGGAACTCTTATCGGCCACGTCACCGAAGGTCAGTCCACCCAAGACCGTCACGTCCACGGAAATCGTATCCGATTCGTTCCCGTAGATGTCAGTCACGTACAGTTCAACCTTGTTGGTCCCCGCCTTCAAGTCCTTGGCGGTCGGTGTGTAGAGGACTTTCCCACTCGAATCGTCGTCATCGACAATCGTGTAAGATGGCTTGGCTTTCCCGTTAATGCTGGGGTGGACAGTGAGATCCTTATTGGTCAGGGTAATGCCCTCGGGAACAAAGACCTGTCCCTGAATAGTGGTGGTCTCGCCAGCGTTAATGGTAACCTTGGCACTCGAAATTCGTAAAAGATCAATATCCAACTTGGGATTGATAATAAACCGTGGCGTATCCGGTGATGTTACCCCGTTGACGGCACTAAAGGTACTCACTTCGGAGGGCACCTCAGTAACATCCTTTTTGTCTGACGCCGTCCCGGTTAGTCGGATTCGAGCCGTCGAATTGTCCTTAGAAAGTTCCTGCTTTAGTTGATAAGTCAACTTTTGATCACTGATTTGATTCACATCTATGGTGTCCTGCTCACCGTTTGCATAGGTGACCTGAGCCTTATCAAACGTTACTTCGTCCGGTAAGTTCAGTTTAGCCACCACGTCTTTCCAACTCTGTTTCCCACCCTTGTAGGTTAGCAGGTAGTCAAGCTGCACCTCATTGGTTCCTCGGATGGCCTCCCCCTCGGCAATTTCCTTGCCGGTAGTCAGGTCCGTTAGCTTGGTCTCAGACGTTACGTCGACCAGACCGGGGACGCCTTCAAAAATCACCAGGTTGTTGGCGTAGTCACTGCCAGTCGCCCCGGTGAAGCCCCAGCGAACCTTCCCCGTGTTCTCGGGATCGACGATGGCCGGGTCAACGGTCACCGTTTGCGACGTTCCGGTCGCGTCCAGGCCCGTCTCGGGGTCCCGGTCATCGAAGGTGTAGGTCATTTCTTTGTTTGCCGCCGACCAGTCCAGGGTCACGTGATGCCAGGCGCCGTTGGCCAGCATGGTGTAGTCATTGCCCTGAATGACTCCTTTATGATTCAGCGTGGCGAAGTAGCGGTACGTATAGAGCGGAAAAACCCCTGACCGCTTCTCTTCCATCTGATAACTCTGCCCCTCACCCGGATAGTTCGAGGCGATGTGGGGACCGGTGTAGCCGATGTCAAACGAGTCCGCATCCCCGGCATTACTGTAGGAGTTAGACGTGTTCAGGTGGGTATCGAACTCCAGCGCCCAGCTGTTTTGAATCGCCAGCTTGGCCACTTCGTAAGCGTCGGACTGCTTGTTATCCGTGTCCACGCCCCAGACGCCCAGGGTTTCCCCGGAAATCTTTTTGGCAAAGTTGGGCGTCGCCGCCAGTCCTCGTTCATCGTTTTGCAAAACGAAGGCCATCCCGTCGGCGGCCTTTTTGCCCCGGTTACCGAAGTAGATCCACATCGAGACCGTCTCGTCCTTATCTAACTCAAAGGCATTTTCATCGGTCGACCAAATCGTCCCAAACTGGTTCGTGGCGTTGGTGACCATTACGGCCTGAGTCCCCGTGATATCCGGATTGGTGGTGTCAACCACCGTGGCTTTGTTATTGTCGGTCTCACCTGGGGTGAAAATCTGATCTAAGGCAATGCCTTGAGGTGCACTCTTCAGCGCCGAATCGTAATCTGCATCGGCCTGAGCGGTGACGCCCCCGAACCCCAATCCACCGAGCATCATTAATGTCACCAACCATCCTTTTAACCGCATAGCTTTGTTCACCTCTCCTCAAATCCTGGTTAACTATTTAATCCTCAAATTCGTTTACAATATACCACACCCCAACTTATCAGTCGATTACAAAGAGACCGCTTACGCAATTTTCGAAGAATATTCTTGGAAAAATGAGTAAGGGCTGCCAAAAAGGCCTTCAGCGCGCGATTTGCACGTTGAAGGCCTTTTTGACGAGTCAAGCATTACGCTTGGTAAATGCCCATTGCTATTCAGGGGTGTCGGCCAGAGTCCAGGTAATCGTAGTCTGATAATCGCCGGCTTGGGCGCCGGCTCCCACCCGGATCCCCAGGCCATGGCGAGCGTTCCAAGTCTGAGCGACGTTCGTCACGGTATGGTCCGTCAGGGTCGTCCCCCGTTCGACCGTGACCGCCGATTCCGTCAGGGGCAAGTCCCCGTGTCCCGTGCGGTACACCAGTTGACCGTCTAGTCGGTCGTTCTCCGCCGTGGTGAACGGCGTCGCCGCAGCCTGGAGCTTCCACTGCGACCCGGATTGCCGAGTATCAGAGACCTGCAAAGACCAGTCGTTGTTGGTGCGAATGTGTTGCGCTCGTCCCGTCAATACCGTCTGTTTAAACGACCCTTGCCGGCCGACCGTGTCAAACGTTAGGCTTCCCGTCACATTTAGGATCACCGTTTGGTCCGCCGAGCGGTTCCCATAAGCATCCTTGGCAAACAACTTGAGCGTATTACGGCCCAGCTTCAGGTCGGTCGCATCGGGACTGAGTTCAAACGTGCCATCGGCGGCAACCGACGCTGCTTGCACCGTCCGTCGGCCTAATTGCGCATAAACCTTCAGGGTTTCGGTCTCGTTAAGGGCCTGTCCATCGCTGCTCTGCACCCGACCGTGAATGACCGTGGTCTCGCCCAACGGAACATCGACGTTTTTTTCAGTCACCTCTAGGGCCAAGTCCAACTGCGGGAAAGCCACAAATCCCGGGGTCTTCGCCGTTAGCAGTTGGTTGCCCCCCCTAAACGTACTGGTCTGAGGCGCAATCTTCAGGGCCTTGGTGTGTTCATCGATCTGTCCCATTAACCAAATCTTGGCCGTCGGATTGCTGCGGGACAGCGTCCGCAACTTAACCTGCAGGTGGTGTTGCTTAATCGCATCTAGGTCAAGCGTCTCCTCCGTCCCATCGGCGTAGGCTACCTGGGCACTGGTGAAGGTCATGTGGTCCGGTAAGCGTAGGTCCGCGGCAACGTCACGCCACGCCCGGCGACCATCCCGGTAATCGACCTCGTAGTCTAGCCGCAAGCGGTCCTCTTCCTTCACCTGTTGACCGTCCTGAACAACGTTGTCCGTTGAGAGGTTGGTCAATTTGGCCTCGGCCGACGCATCAATCATCGATTCACTGCGGTCAATCACCACCAGCTGGTTCGCGGCGGCCGTTCCCGTCGCTCCGGTGAACCCCCAGCGGACCTGCCCCGTGTTGTCGGGATCAATTTTCTCCCGGTCGATAGCAAACGTCTGGGTCTTCATCTCCTGCCCCGGCACCACGATACCCTCGCTGGGCTGCTTATCATTGAATTTATAGGTAACTTCACTTCTCAACGCATCCCAGGTCAGCGTCATATGATGCCAATTGCCATTCGCCAAGAAATTTTGATTGCCGGTCACCATGCCCATATGGTTCATCTGATAGCTGTAACGTGCTGGCCAGAAGTTCCGGTCGTGGCGTTGATAAGTCTTGGCTTGGCCGGGGTAGTTCGCCGCAATGTGGGCGTGATCACTGATCCCCGCATCGAAAGCCGCCGCCTGCCCCCAATCTGCCAACTTGGTATTCATAAAGGTATCGAACTCTAAGGCCCAGCTATATAAAATCGCTCGCGAGGCGATGGCAGCACTATTCGCTTGACGTCTATCGTCGTCGACGCCCCAAACACCCAGCGTCTCACCTGGTGGGTTCTGGCTGCTTCGCGGCGTCGCCCGTAGGCCACGGCGGTCGTTTTGCAGGACCAGGGCCATGCCATCGCCGGCCCTGAGCTTCTCCGTACTCTTCCCCAGATATAGCCACATCGAGAGCTCCGCATCGTGGCGGAGGTCAATCGCATTTTGGTCCGTAGACCACATCATCCCCACCTGATGATTCTGACGGGTCACCGCCATCACCTGTGTCTCCGGTGAACTGGGATTTTTACTCTGAATGATGGCCGCCTGGTTTTCAGGCGTGGTTCCCGGGGTAAAGACCCCGTCCAGTGGCAAGCCGGCCGGCGCCGTTTTGAGGGCAGCGGTCAGATCTTGCGTCAATTCTGTATTCTTCGCCGAGGCAGTGATACCACCCATCAGACATAAACCAAGTAGACAACTCCAAAAAACACGCAATTTCATTCCGAGACCCACTTTCTAAATCTTTCCGTTCGTAACAACGAGATACAGCTTAACAAATACAATTGTGTACAATCGTTAAACGGCAAATTTAACAAGTTTTTCTTCGGAAACTTGACCTTTGGCTTGTCAAACAATCCCATAAAAAAATCCAGCACCCACAATCGTGGCTACTGGACATCATTAATATATTTAGTTGATTAGAGCTTCGACGTCAGTTCAACGTCGGGATACTTATCCTTGAACCACCGTTCGGCGAACCGGTTCTCGAATAAGAAGAGCGGATTGCCTTGGCCATCCTTGACCAGCAGGTTCCGGGATGAGGACATCCGTTCGTCCAGTTGGTCGGGGTTGATCCACCGCGCCGTCTTCTTGCCCATCGGCTCCATGATGACTTCCGAGTTGTACTCGTTTTGCATCCGGAATTGGAAGACTTCAAACTGCAGCTGCCCCACGGCCCCTAGGATGTAATCCCCGGTGGTGTACGCCGTGTAGAGTTGAACGGCCCCTTCCTGAACCAGCTGGTTGATGCCCTTATGGAAGGACTTCTGCTTCATCACGTTCTTGGCGGAGACCCGAACGAACAGCTCTGGCGTAAATTGTGGCAGCTTTTCGAACTGAATGTCCTGCTTACCGGTATAGATGGCATCACCAATCTGGAAGTTCCCGGTATCGTAAAGTCCGATGATGTCACCGGCTACGGCCGTTTCGACGTTTTCTCGCGTGTCGGCCATGAACTCGGTCACGTTGGAGAGCCGGAGCTTCTTACCGGTTCGTTGTTGGATGACATCCATCCCCCGGTCGAACTCACCCGAACAGATTCGCACAAAGGCGATTCGGTCCCGGTGATGCGGGTTCATGTTGGCTTGGATCTTAAAAACAAAGCCGGAGAACTCAGGATCGGTCGGCGCAACGTCAAAGCCGCCTTCCGTGTGGTGCTCGGCGGGCTTCGGCGCGTATTCCAGGTAGGTCTCCAGGAACGTCTGAACCCCGAAGTTGGCCAGCGCGGAGCCGAAGAAGACTGGCGTCTGGTCACCACTGGCGATCTTAGCCTCATCAAAGGCGTTGCCGGCCTCTTCAATCATTTCCATGTTATCGCGGGCCTCGGTGTACCAGCTATCATCCTTCAACGGACTCTCAACGGCCAAGTCGCCGTCTTCGTTCAGTGGCAGGTACTGACGGTCCTGGTCGTCCTTGCGGAACAGTGCCACGCGTTGGTGGTACCGGTCGTACAGACCCTTCAATTCTTTCCCCATCCCGATCGGCCAGTTCATGGGGTAGCCTTCGATGCCCAGAACGTCTTCGAGCTCGGCAATCAGGTCGAGCGGGTCCCGGCCATCCCGGTCGAGCTTGTTCATGAAGGTGAAGATGGGAATGCCCCGCATCTTACAAATCTGGAACAACTTCTTGGTCTGGGGCTCGATCCCCTTGGCGGAGTCGATGACCATGACCGCGGAATCGACCGCCATCAGGGTCCGGTAGGTATCTTCCGAGAAGTCTTCGTGTCCGGGGGTGTCCAGGATGTTGATGCGTTTGCCTTGGTAGTCAAACTGCATCACGGAACTGGTCACGGAGATGCCCCGCTTCTGTTCGATTTCCATCCAGTCGGACTTGGCAAAGTTGCCACTCTTCCGGGCTTTAACGGTTCCGGCTTCCCGCACCACGCCCCCGAACAGCAGGAATTGTTCGGTAATCGTGGTTTTCCCGGCATCGGGGTGGGAGATGATGGCAAACGTCCGGCGTTTATCGACCGCGCTTGCTAAATTTTTATCGCTCATATAGTTTCCTCACAAATTTAAGTTTTTATCCTGCCCGTTTGATACCGGGCGTTTCGTTTTTACACAGCGCTTTGATTTTACCACATTTACCCGCACAATTCACGGACGGACCCGTCTTCTTCCCCGACCAGCCTGATTTAGTGGTATCATAGTAAGATGAATTCTGAAAGAAAACGGGTGAAAAACTATGTTGGCGAGTACCGAAGCCATACTCATTGAAACGATTTTTGGCCTGGGAGCCCTCATTGCGGTTGCCGGGTTAGGTGGCCTGATCTGGACCAAGCGGCGGCAACACGCCCTGCGACCGGCCATGACCGTGATTCTCTGCGGGGTCGGTATCGTGGTGATTGCGAGCCTCTTGAACGTCCTACTGTTCAAAACCTACGCGGGTGTACGGGTCAAGAAGAACCAGTATTACGAGATCACCAGTCTGACCACCAACATGCACGCCTCGTTGGCCAGCAGCCAGGCGCCGAACCAGCCAGTCAGTCCCCAGGATAAAAAAGCCAGCAAGAACGTGACCTACCTGATAGCGCACACCAATCAGCCGGCCAGCTCCAAGCGCTGGGCGCAACGTGCGCAGACGCAACTGGTGTCCAAGAAGACGCCGGACGTGACGTTAGTCAAACACGCCTACAAAATCATTCTGAAAAACTACTTCAGCGGCATCACCGATTCCGCTAAGGCTCAGGCCAAGCTCAACGCCCACGCCTACCAGCACGCGACCCAACGGCCGGCTAAACCAACGAAATAAACTTTTTTAAGTCTCCAACGCTTACGCGGCGTTGGAGATTTTTTGTGACTCTCTCAAAAACCACAGCAATGGCAACAGTGTTTTAACCCGCCGCTTCACTCCGCCGAAACCGAGCACCGTAGTGGGCACGACTCTGAAGCCCCGCAAAAACCGCGGGTCTCCAGAGCTCGGCCGGTTAAACCACAAAAATGGCAACAATGTTTTAGCCCGCCGCTTCACTCCGCCGGAACCGAGCACCGTAGTGGGCACGACTCTGAAGCCCCGCAAAAACCGCGGGTCTCCAGAGCTCGGCCTTGTTGTAAACCGGCACAAAACGCCGCTTAACAACAATTTCACTACGGTGCTCAAACCGGCTCCGTTGCGCTGATACTGGTGCGTGTCAATTTCTCAACTCAATCAGATTTCAACCGACTACTGGTCATGCATCACGAGACCATGTTGATAAATAGCTGTGACTACACGACAATACCAGCAATCATGCCATATCAATCACGTCGTTAGCTACTGTTACCATCGGCCATAGTCGTCAACTTGGCAAAGTTATTTGTTCAATTAAACTGCCAATCTAACACATATCCACTGGCATCAGTAAATATTCAACAATAACACCGCGTGTCTGGTTATCTGCCGGTACAATAATCGATTAGTTACTGTTAGCTGAAACATAGTTGCTCGTCAATCCATCAAGGTGAACAATAACAATTAGTTCTGACTATTTGGCACGTTGCCAGTTCAACGTTAGTGATAGCAGGATCAACTGCATTAACCTATGTGCCGCCATCACCCACCCCATCAGCGCAGCGAAGCCGGTTTGCACCACCGTGGTGTCGTTGGTCTTAGTCGAGGGGGTTACTCGGCTTAGACCAAGGCCGCGCTCTGGAGACTCGTGATTTTCGAGGCTTCAGAGGCGTGCCCACTACGGTGCCGCGGTGCCGGCGTAACGGAGTAGGCAACAACGACCAATCATTACCCGTTTACTCGTTGCCATCCCATCACCAATAACATCAACACTGACCACTGCCAGTTTATATGCCGACAGTCTCCACCCCATCAACGCAGCGAAGTCGGTTTACGCCACCGTGGTGTCGTTGGTCTTAGCCGAGGGGGTTACTCGGCTTAGACCAAGGCCGCGCTCTGGAGACTCGTGATTTTCGAGGCTTCAGAGGCGTGCCCACTACGATGGCGCGGTGCCGGCGCAGCGGAGTGGCTAACAACGACCAATCGTTGCCATTTTATGTGTTGCCACCACCCGATTAACGTAGCGGAGCCGATTTGCACCACCATAGTGCCGGTGCAGCGAAGTGGACAACAACGACCAATTGTTACCAACCTCAACACAAAAAAGGTTCTGGTGAGCGCACCCATCAGAACCCCGATACAAGTTTTAACTGTTTTCAATCTGTTGAACCACGTAGTTGACAACTTTCAGGGAACTTAAACCGTCGTCGATGGAACAGAAGCGGTCGTAGAAGTCCATGAACTTCTGGTTGTCGCTCATGTCCGGCGTCTTTAGTTTCTCGCCAATCTGTTGCAACAGTTGGTCCTCATCGTGGGCAATCTCGCCCGGTAGGTCCTTCTCGTAGTCCAGGTAGAAGCCCCGGAGTTCGTCCTTGTACATGTGGTAATCGTACGGGTAGAACACGATGGGCCGCTTCAGGTAGGCGTAGTCGAAGAACACGGATGAGTAGTCGGTGATCAACATGTCACTGACCAGGTACAGGTCGGAGATGCTGGGATGGTTCGAGAAGTCGTAAACGAAGTCCTCGTACCCACTGATGTCCAAAGCGTTGGAAATCAAGTAATGCATCCGCAGAACCAGCACCGCATCGTCGCCGTAGAGCTTCTTGAAGTCGTCCAACGAGAACGGTAATTCGAAAGTGTACTTCCCCTTCTCGGCGAACTGGTTATCCCGGTAAGTCGGCGCGTACAAGACGACCTTCTTGTCCAGCGGAATCCCCATCTCCTGCTTCAAGGCCACGATGTCCTCGGCGGAACTGTTGATTAGTTCGTCGTTACGGGGATACCCGACCTTTAAGACCTGATTATTAAACCCAAAGGCCGACCGGAAGATCTGCGTCGAATAGTCGTTAGGCGAGACCAGGGCGTCCCAACGGTTGGCTTCCTTGACGAAGTTGGCGTGATACTTGGTGGTCGTGGTTCCCGGCATCGAGACGTTTTCGATGTCCAGTCCCAACTTCTTCAACGGCGTTCCGTGCCAAGTCTGGATGTAGGTCACGTAGCTCGGCTTCTTGACCCAGGCTGGGAACCGCGCATTACTGATCCAGAAGGTCGCCTTCTCCAACGTCCGGACCCATTTAGCAGTGCGCCGAACGATGTAGGCAATCCCGTTATCTTTACAGAATTTCTTCTGCGACCGGTCGATCGACCAGATGAACCGGAAGCCCGGATAGAGTTGCTTGAACAACTGGTAAATTGCGTATGGTGAGTCGCTGACCTGGCGACCACCGAAACTTTCAAAAATCAGGGTTGGCTGCTCGAACGCCCGGTGCCCGCGCTTAAAGAGCCGGCGCATGTAGACCAAGTTGACCTTGTCCATTAAGACACTGAACAACTTGGTAGCGCCGCCGACCTTGCTGGGCAGGTTCGCCAACCGTTGACTGACGCTAGGCGCCGCCATCTCCTGGACCCGAATCCCATTGTTGTAGCGTTTCTGTAAGACCACTAGCCGGTGATGGTCCGTAATCGCCTGGGTAACTTGCCCGGCTAATGACTTGCCCAGCACGATGCGTTGGTCCAAGTCCTGACCGTCGACCGTCGACCGAATGTAGAGTTCCACGGTACTGTTGGCAGCCAGTTCACTCAACGGAATCGTCGCGCTGAACAGGCCATGAAGTCCCATTTTATTGATGGGCCACTCGGTAAAGCTATCGGCCTGAACATTCTTCAGGACCAGTCGTTGATTCTTGATGGGCTGATTGTTCAACCGGCTTGGCCCGGTAATCTGCAATTGATTGTCTTGCAAGTTGATGGCATTGATGGCGAACTCACTCTCCGATTGTTGCGTATGGAGGTTGAACAGGGCCATCCCATTGGCGTCACTGTTGAGCTGGTAAAAGCTGGTGAGGGTCAACTGGTGCCGGTTGCTTAAGTATTCACTCTCGACCTGAATCAGGCCGCGGGTATCGTTTTGCCGTAAATTTAAGTAGAGTTCCCAACTGAATTCGCTCTGGTCACTCCCCAAAATCTGCAGGTCGTTTGCGTCTAAGCGCACCCGCACGATTCGCGAGTTCACGACCCGGCTGATGGGTACCGTTAACGTTGCCTGGGTCTGCTTCTCCAGGAAGGTCACCATCAGGTCGTCAAAGGGTTCCGGAACGTCGATCAATTCAAGTTCCAGTTCCTGTAATTTCTTTTTATGATGTAATCCAGATAAAATCGCACGCACGATGGTTTAACTCCTTAATAATTAAAGATCAGCTGATGGGGCATCCGCGGCGATAAGACCGGGTTGACCGCCAGATCAACGTACAGTTGCGTCTCGGCCGTCATCAACTGGTCGAGGACCGTTTGGTAAAAGGCAAACACGTCGGAATAACGCTGGTAGGTCGCGTAGACCAGAACGCCATAGTAGGCCTCCTGCGTGGTAATGACCTCGGTATGGTCAACACTATTCGCTTCGGCCTTGGCGCGCTCACGCTGCGTCATATTGCCGGCTAGGACTGCCTGCTTGGCGTTGGCAAACTCGGTCTCCCCCATCGCTGAGGTCGCACCGATATTGTAGACGTGTTCGATCGACCGTTCGTGGCGCACGAACCGCAACGCAGCATCCCCCTGCTTGTTCAACAGGTAGCTGTTGGTCGGCGTACCGGCCGTGTACTGGGTGACCCCAATGACCCGACCGTCTAACCCGTAGGTATCAATCTGGGAGACCTGGTCGGCGTGGTACTGTCGCAGAGACATGGGTGTCTCGTCGTTGATTTGCCGTAGCTCGGCTGCTAAGTGGCCCGCCTTGAGGTACCGCTTGATTTGCTGGTCCTGATCGGCGAAGAGCCGTTCCTCGTAGTCGCCTAGGTCCGGTTGGTTGCGTTCTTCCGGCGTCAGCGTCAGGCCGGGTTGGTCCGCCACAATATCCGCCAGGGTCATTAGCTCGACGTTCTTCACCTTAGGATTGTCCTGGACAAGCCGGTTGAGGTATTGGCGCACGGCCCAGTTCGCCTCAAAGTCGACCAAGCCCACCAGGAGCTTGACCGGTACCCGCTGTTGCAGGGCCTGAGTCAACTTTTGAGAGAAGTTTGGCTTATGTAAGCCCTCAAGAGATGTCACTAAAAATATAATCTGCTGCACGGTGTTTGCCTCCATATTCGCGCCCTTATGAAAAAATCCCTAGTCGCTGACTAAGGATTGCCTCATCACGTTACTTGTCTTCCTTCCAGTCGTCAGAATCCGTCAGACCTAAATCGTGCTTGATCTTGGTCGTGGAGATGCCTTCCGTCCGTGGTAAGTAAACGACTTCACAGTAGTCCTTCAAGAAATCAAACTTGCCCTTCCAATCGTCCCCCATCACAAAGAGGTCGATGTTGTTTTCTTGAACGTCCCGAATCTTTTGGTCCCAGTTATTTTCTGGAATCACGTGGTCCACGTACCGAATCGCTTCCAAAATGTACTTCCGGTCTTCGTAAGACGTGTAAGCGCGCTTCCCTTTGATTGCGTTAAACTCATCGGTCGAAACGCAGACCGTTAAGTCGTCGCCCATTTCCCGGGCCCGCTTTAACAACCGCACGTGTCCTTTATGAAGTAAATCGAATGTCCCATACGTAATTACTTTTTTCATTTTAAGTTGGGCGTCCGTCACTAACCTTAACGCCCATACCTCCTTTAGCTTTCGTCATCTAAATCATCAATTCCAGCCCGTGACGCACTTTCCTGACACCTGCGCTCGACTGGGCGGTTCTAGGCTAGGTCGCGTTCACGAACGCTCTAGCCGCTATTCTTCGCCACCGGCCACCAGATTTCGGCCAATCAGCGGCCGACTGGTGGTCAACAGGTGAAAAAATCCAATAACAAAATAAATAGTAGCATATTCAGCGGTCACGTCAACTTATAACCGCAAACGTTAGTCATTTCTTGAGAATCTCGCGGTCAGACGCCACGGGATGTTCCAGTTGCCAGATGGAATAGAGGTACTGGACGATGGTCTTGACCACCGCGTACAGCGGAATCGCCAAGATCATCCCCAGCAACCCCGCGATATTGCCCGCCGCCAACAGGATAATGATAATCGTTAAGGGGTGAATCTGCAACGACCGGCCAATGATGTTGGGGTAGACCAGGTTGCCGTCCACTTGCTGGACGATGACCACCACCACGATCACGTAAATGACCATGTTGGTACTGATGGTGAAGGCCACGATGATTGCTGGTAGGATTCCCAGATAGGGCCCCACGTACGGAATCAGGTTGCACAGGCCCGCAAAGACGCCCAACAGCAACGCGTACTTCTGACCGATCACCATGTAGCCCACGCCCGTGAAGGTCCCCACAAACAGGCACTCGACGATTTGACCGCCAATGTAGCGGGCAATCGTGCTGTTCATGCGCTTCAATAGCTCCATAGTCTGGTCGGCGTGCTTAGCCGGCAACCATTTACGAATCGCCGGCATCAGCTTCTCCCCGTCCTTGAGCATGTAGAACAGCATGACCGGGACCGTCAC
>DXGJ01000032.1 GCA_019113985.1 Candidatus Levilactobacillus faecigallinarum | reverse complement strand
CGGGCCCAGAACGGTCGCTCGTAGTGCAGGCGTTCCTGAAAGGCCGCCTCGGCCGCCGCCTGCTTGGCCAGACGCCGCTGAATCTGCTGGTAGAGCTGCTGGGCCCCCTTACGGTCATCAGCACGTAGGCTGGTCAGCCGAGCGTCCGTGGCCACGGTCACGTCAGCCAGATCGGCTCGCAATTGGACCAGACTGGGCCGCTTTTCGCTAGTCATCGGATGGCGTCGTGGCCCGTTGTGGGGCGCGGTCCAGGGTGAACCCGCCGAGTTTCATCCGCCGAGCATCGAGAATCAACCGCTCACTGGCCCGCTCGTAGTCGTCACGCATGCCGACGTTGGCGGTAATCTTCAGTAACAGGTCAATGTCACTGAGTTCCCGGTCGGCCGGCGTTAACCGGTAACGGGCCTCGAGGGCGGCCAGGTGATACTGCCGAAAGAAGCTTAACGCGTATAACGCCACGTCGTCCTTGGCATACAGTTTTTCCTTGATGGCCCCGGTCAGCGCCAGCTTTTGGGCGGTCTCCTGGTCCTTGAACTTGGGCCAGAGGATGCCAGGGGTGTCGAGCAGTTCCAGATGCTTACTGGAGCGCAGCCACTGTTGCCCCTTGGTGACGCCGGGGGTATCGCCCACCTGGGCGGCCTTACGACTGACCAGGTGGTTCAGTAGCGTTGACTTGCCGACGTTGGGGACGCCGACGGTCATGGCCCGAATTGGGCGTTCCTTAAGCCCCTTGGCCTTTTCGGCTTCTAGCTTATCGGCCAGGATGTTCAGGGCCAGCTTGGTAATCTGTTTGGGGGTCACATTGGCCCGGGAATCGATGGCGATGGCTGGTTGGTCGTTGTCCCGATAGTAGTTGAGCCAGGCTGCGGTCTGTTGTGGATCGGCCAGGTCCTTTTTGGTCATGATGATCAGGTGCGGCTTATCACGGCTGATCCGACTGACCTCGGGATTGCGGGATGCGGCGGGGATGCGCGCGTCCACTAATTCGAAGACGATATCGACCAGGTGGACGTTTTCTTCCATCTGGCGAATCGCCTTGGCCATGTGGCCGGGGAACCATTGAATGGTACTCATAGCTTTCTCTCCTTGTTATATCAACGTTTCTAGGACGTTGATTTTTTTAAAACACGATTTTGTGCCCAATTTGTGCCATATGGCCATTCCAAATTGGGCACAAGATTTAATTAATACCAACTTTTTCAGCAAAATTACTGATGACTTGTACAGACTTTGCTTGAGACGTTGTTAACTGATGAGTATACCCGGCGGTCGTTTCTTCCTTTACATGCCCCACGCGTTCCTGAACCTCCGTTAAGGTAACTGAGGGATCACTCCGAAGAACAGAAATATGAATATGTCGAAAACTGTGAGGAACCACATTTTTGGTCCACTTAAACCCATATTCTTGTTCACAGTTATCGGATAGCCACTCATTAATTCGCGTTAAAATCGCACGAAAATTATGGGAAGTTATGGGTGAACCATACTCGGTTCTAAAGATTGATTTGGAGAAGTGAAATTCATCACTCGGAGACTCCTTATGTGCCTGATCCATCAGTTTATTCCATTGAATGCACCTTTTCAAGGCATCAACAGCGAATTTTGGCAAGTCCTCTGTTCGTTCACCTGCCGATGTTTTGGGTGTATCCAGATAATAATCGTCAACTCGTAAGTCATGAGATTGAAGGGAGTCTTTTATTGCGACTGATTTTTTCTCAAAATCAATATCATCGCTAGTCAATGCACCAGCTTCTCCAATTCTGCAACCTGTTCCAATTAGGAAAAGGGTCAGATCAAAGTACGTAGGATTCCGTCGTTTCTTCAATTCCGTCAATAAGACCTTAATTTCACGCTCATCTAAAAATTTGTTTTCCAAGCGTTCTTTTTTACCAACCTTATCAGCAACTGATGACTTTAGTCTAACAACTTGCGCTGGAGAAAACGATAAGCCACAGTAGAGAACGGCATAATCAAAAATTTTGTTTAACGTTGACTTGATGTGTTGCATGGTCGAGAAAGATGAATTGTATTTCTCGCGATAGTCATCTAAACAATTTTTGATTAGTAATGGGGTAATCTTGTTAACCAAAGTACTCTGATCAATTATCATTGATATTCTTGCAATGACCAATTTTTCTCGTTTAATTGTTTGCGGTTTTACCGTTTTTATCCAGCTCCCAAACCAATCATGCTTTAACTCTCCAAACGTGTAGGACTTGAGCCGTTCCTCCTGCCCATCTTTTAGATTGTTAATAGCGGCTTCTATCTTATCATCTAATTCCCGACGGGCCTGAGCCTTTGCACGTGACGTACCAGACTTAAAAGAAACAGTTGCTCGCTTTCGCTTACCCGTTAGTGGATCAACAAAGCTCTCAATCGCAATATATGAGTTAGTACCGTCTGCCTTTTTCTTTTTTCTCCTAAATAGCTCTAAAGAAAAAGATAAAACGGAATTAATTGACAATTCCATTTTACCATTTTTAACGCTACTTAAGATACTTGTGTTGTTTCCAACACAAGAAATCTTCGAAAACTTGGAAATTAATCTAAACATAGTTTATGTGTAGGCTTAATGACTCTCTTTCGGATATTTCTGTTATTACGCATCTCAGTAAGCCATTGATTTAGCATATAAATGGTGAGACCATCATATTTTTATCGACATGACGCTTGGGATAGATGATTGACACTTAGCCCCCGGCCTATCCGACTACGGGATTGATTGGGATGTGGGGCGGAACGCCCCATTATATAGCGTTTTGCGTAGGCAAAACGCGCGACAAAAGAACGACCTCTCAAATTGAGAAGTCGTTCCTTTGTCATCATTTTAGTAACTTAAATTTTGTAACGGAACCTGTTCACCCTTATAATTAAGTGCAAATGGACCCGATTCCGCAGCAATTTTGTAATAGCCGCGTTGTGTCTTACTTAAGTCCTTATACCATGTATCAAAATCGGCGGCTTCATGCTTCGTAGCTTTCCCAGGCTTAGGACTAGTTACTTGCATATCCGTTAACTTAACCCAACCCGCGGCCTTATTTTTGGCATTGGATTTCATATAATAATAAACCATCCAATTCCCGTTATGCTTAACCTGGGTAATCTTCGTTCGCGTCCACTTCTTTGTCTTATAGTTTTTCAAATAATGAATTGTCTTTAACTTAGCATTCTTTTTAGTTCCACTAATTGAATAAACTTTACCTTTTTTATTCAAAACTTTATATTGATACCGACTATTCATGGCGTCCTTGTCAATTCGACTATATTTTCCCTCTAAGGTTGCGGCTTGCGCCGTAGCATCCGTCCCGGTCAAGCCGGTCGTTCCCAAAGCATCGATTCCGGTGCCGCCTACCATCAAGCCAATGCCCATTAAGGCAACCATACTCGTCATCTTTTTCATCAGTCATTACTCCCTTTTCTGCATGTTTTTCAGGTTTAGTCTTCTACTATGTACCTATTCTCACCCTGATGAGTGGTAGAAATCAATCTTTCCTGTTACATGATTTAATGGGGGGTATGGGGGGGCAGCCCCCAGGGGGCGTGGTCACGCAAGCGACCCGACGCAAAAGCTTTGATGGGGTTTGAGGGCATGGCCCCCAGGGGTCCGCTGACTAACGTCAGCGGACTTATGGGATTCGATAAAAAGATCCTATCCCAACCATACCTCTTTCTAAATCATACAACTCGGCTTCTATGTAAACACTAACTTATCATTACCCTTACATATTAATACAAGCCCCCCTAGCTTGTAACGACTTCTCAATTCGAGAAGTCGTTCCTTAAAAGATTGATTAGAATTCCAATGGATTACCATCTGGGTCGGTAGCCGCATTTCGACTCCATCCCGCATACCAATTCCGTTGGTCTTGAGTCAGAGTTCGATACCACACATCAAATTCTGGTTGAACATGCTTCGCCGCTTTCTTTGGATGTTTTAATTTAACATCGGTTAATTTGACCCAGCCAGCTGCCTTATTCTTAGCATTCGACTTAACGTAGTAATACATCATCCAATTTCCATGATGTTTGATTTGCGTAATTCCCGTTCGTGTCCAAGTCTTGCCCTTATAATTCTTAAAATTATGAATACTCTTTAATTTAGTATTCTTCTTAGTTCCTGTAATCTTATAAACTTTAGCTTTTTTATTCGCAATTTTATAAGTACGATGGGCGACTCCCTTTTTCCAAATATTATTACGTGCATAGCCCTTGTTATAAACAAATGGGTCAGTGTTGGCCGGTGTCACGGTAGCACTCGCGTTTACGGCTGGTAATACAGCCCCGCTCATCATCATTGTAATTCCCATAGTTGCCATCATTGTACTCATTTTATTCGTAAGTCATCACTCCCCTCATATCGTGGATACACCTTACTTGCCGACCTTATAAAGATAGGTATTGTGAGTCCCCGTTATCGGTGCTAAAGCAAGGGCCTTCTTCCCCCGATGAACGACGGGTTTTAAACCCATATAACCAGCATATGCTAAGTTTTTCTTGGCAAATCCAGGGACAATAATATATTGTTTGCTTTTAATTTGATAACTAATTTCACTAATATCTTTACGTGGAAACTTGATAGTTTTAGTCTTTTCCCCCTTAACCCGAATAATTTCTGCGTAGGAGTTTTTATTAAATTTATAGGCCCAGTTCGCATTATGTTTACCATTGTGATAATTTTTATAACCCTTTGCTCGCCAGGTTCCCCGTAAAACCTTGGGGATAGATTGATAACTCTTCAGACCGGGAACTGATTTAGCTGAAGCCATAGTCAACGAACCAGGCCCTAATAGGACACCACTCATACTTAAACTCAAGAGTAAAGACAGACTTAGTTTCTTCATTTTCATATTAAAATCCCCCATAAATTTTTAATTACTGATAACAACGTTCATTGGACCTGTGTCGTTCTTAATTCATCCACAAATGCCGAACAATAATGAATCTCCCATCCCCACTAAATCATGTCGCTATTAAATTTGGTGTTTTGAATCATAAATTGATTATATGCTAATAAAACCTATATGTTAACAAATAATATTGCCTTGTAATATGAGAATAGCGCCGTTAATGTCAATTAGTCAATATATTCATTAAACATAGGTCAAAAGTCCCTGTAATCATTTTTATTAATCTTATAGGCTTAAGAGGACTTAGGGGGCGGTTATTAGTAATGGAGAAGGAAAGTATAGGTAAAAAAGTAGCTCAACGATTACTTCAACTCAGACAGTCAAACGGATTGACTCAGGAGCAATTAGCAGAACGTGCTACTATCGATTCCTCAGTGATCTCCCGTATAGAAAGAGGATTCCGAACCAATATACGATTAGAAACCCTAGATAAGCTTATAGGAGCTTTGGACGTTAACTATACGGAGTTTTTTACATTTACGGATGATGAGCAGATACAAAAACGTATTGAGAGTAAACTAGTACTGGTCACCGATAAAGAAGCGCTACAAACTCTTGAAAAATTAATTGATATATTATCGAAAAAGTAAAAATGTGATTTTTTCTCAAATGGTAAATTACATTTTTATTTTGTAATATTATGCATATTCTAAAATATTCTCATATTGTGGGTCGATTTCGTCATATTTTCATCACCACCGTAATCACATACACATGTCCATTCAATAACTTTTTGTGCCTTATTCTGCTAATCATTGATTACTATTGCTCAGTATATCAGATTCTACGTTTTGAACGCTTTGTAGAACTACTTAGAATAAGTATTAAAAAAGCCCGTTATAACGGGCTTTTTTGTCAATTTATATTCTTGTTTTATCTTTACAGTTAAGCCAATGCGCCATTCAACCATTGTATAACTGACATGGTGTTGTACTCCTTTGTAGTTGTCAGGTTACGGGAACCTGTGTGTCTCAAATTTATTTTGAATGTGTTCAATGACCATTCAAGTTCAGGGCGTCTCAATTCATCCCATCTTTCACCAATAAATACAAAAAAAGATAAAACGGGAAGTTAATCGCAAGTCCCATTTTACCATTTTGCTGACCAACCCCAAAGGAGAATCGTTCATTCCGCGGCGTGATACTTGTTGGTAGCCACGAGTTAGACCAGAGACGCCGCTAAACGTGTTCGTAAAAAAGGCAGCGACAATCACCTACCGAAAAAATAAAGGCTTATCGCTAAGCTTTATTTTTCAAATCATCCTCTAACGAACTGGTCAGCGCCTTCAATAGGTCAAGTGTCTTGGCCATATCTGTGCTATAGTACCGTTCCGTGCCGACCTGACTCACCGCTAAAATTCCCGCATTCAGCATCAATTTTAGATGATGCGAAACGGCGGGCCGTGATAAGGCCAGCTTTTCGGTAATCTGGTTAACGGTCATCCGGTCCGTTCGACACAGCATGACCAAAATTCGTTGTCGATTTTCATCTTGCAACATGGTAAAAATCGGAATTCCCTTTTTAAAGATTGCCAATGTTTGTTCTGCCATGGGGTCACAATCCCCTTTCATTTTATACGTTCATGTTCTTAAACCATTAAACGCTAATTTCGCGAACTTGTCAATTTTGGGATTCAAAAAGCCATCAAAGTCGCAAACGGTTGCCCGCCACTTTGATGGCTCTTTTAGCATGACTTATGCCAGGTAATCCTGGTACAACCGCCAAGCATCGTCGAAGATGGTCATCGACGGTAAATAGCTGGCGTTTTCTTCCAGGTACTTGGATAAAGTTTCGAAATCCGTTTCTTGCTTGGGAAAGGCGCTGTCGAAGAATGCGTTGTTCGCAAAGTTCGCCACGGGATCGTAGCTCTCCGTGTTGCGTTGCGTCATTAGAAATTGATAAAACGTTTTGGGCATAGCACGCCTCCTTCTTTAATTCTGGGGAATCCGGGCCTGGAAGACAAACTTCCCTTTGCCGGACAGGTCGATGGTCTTGGCCGCGTAGGACAACTTCTTGCCGTTGCCAATGGCCGTCAGGTGCAAGGTCATGGTCTTTTGGCCACTATCCATGGCAACCCACTTGGGCAGCGGGTAGTTCTTAGCAATGTAGTTCATCACGAAGCTGACCGGCACCGGTAAGGCTCCGATGGACAGTTTCTGGGCCTTTAGTTGCACGTCCCCCGATGGTAACACGGTCGGCTTGAACAGGAGCGAGAAGTTCACGTGAGCGCCCAAGACTTCGGTCGACCCCGTCAGCATGGCCCGGTCGGCCACCTGGAAGCGGTACTTCATACTCTGGTTCTTCAGGGACTTGTCCACGTAGTAGTCCGCCAGGGCGTTGACCTGTTTCTTGTTCAGGGTCACGTCAATGTTAGTGGTATCAGCCGACGCCGTAGCGGTTGCCGCGACCTTCACGGGACGGGTCGCCATAACTATAAATATTACAAAGCCAATAATCAAAAGACCAATCAGGCCTAAAAAGCTCATTTTCCACCAATTACGCGGGGTGGGCGCCGTTTTTTGTCGTTGCATCCGGGCAACGCCTCCTTATTTCTGTAGCCACTGTTGGTGCGCTTGCATCTGAGCGTAAAGTTTTTCCGTCATTAACCGGTACCCCTTTGCGTTGGGGTGGAAATGGTCGGCGGGCGACAAGTAGTCGTTCAGCTCGTCATTACTGTCACTGGCCAAAATCTGTTTCTGGAAGGACTCGGTCGACAGTTTCCCGTCGTTACTCTTCTGGGCATCGCGCTTCAGCTTAGCCTGCTGGGTAATTGAGGTGAACTGCCCCACGGACAATGCCCGGTTGATGTCGACCAGGTAGAGGTTCGATGTGTGGCGAACCACCTTGCTGGTCACCTGGTTCCAGTCATCGACCGCGTTGGTGATTTGCTTAAGGTTTGCGAAGTAAACGTAAATCGGATTATAGATGCTATAGAGGTAGATGGGGGCCTTGGGGTTATACTTGCGAATCGTCGCCAACAGACTGGTCAGCTTCTGGTCGTAAGTCTCCTCGGCCTGGTCCAACTGCCGGTCCAACCGCGACTGCTGGTTAATGGTGACGTTCTTGGTCAGCGTCTGTAACAGGTCGTTGCCCCCCACGGTCAGGGTAATCGCCTGAGCCCGCTTGAGTTGGGTCTGTTGCTCGGTGCTCTTGGTCAGACGCTGTTCGATCTGGTCGCTCCGGTCACCGGCCAGGCCGTAGTTGTGCATGATGACCTTAACGTGATCCTTCTGATGGACCATGGCCTTGATACGCCCCGTATAACCGCCCTGGTCCTGTTGGTCACCGACGCCCTGAGTCAGAGAATCGCCCAAGGCGACCAAGCGGACGGTCGACCGCCGATTTTCGGTCTTGACCGTGGTGGTCGTCTTGGTCGTCCGTGTACCGGGGTGCCAGTAAGTCAGCACCGCCAAGACGGCCACCACCAGTAAGAGCACGATACCCAGAACTTTACTGAGTGTCTTGATATTTTTCATTTGAATCGGGCGAAAACTGCCCGTCACTTCCCTTCGACGTGGTATGCCGACGTCTAAATATCACCGGATAAAGAAAAAGCGGGTGACGTGGCCACCCCTTTTCCCGTGATTCGTCGTATTCGTTATTTGGCTGGATCCGTGTAGTACATCAGGGCAAAGGCTCCGGGACCACCATGGGTCGCAATAATGGGCACGGTCTCCCGTACCAGCACCGGCATCCCCGGTAGGAGTTCACTCAACCGGGCCTTGATTTTATCTACGTTCTCGTAGGCCTCGACCTGCGAGATACCAATGGCCTTGATGTTCGGTGTATTCTTGATTTCCTCAAAGACCTTCTCGAAGTACCGGTCGATGGTCTTCATGCCCCGACCCTTGGCCCGGACCTTCAGTTCGCCACCCGTGACCTGTAGCACGATCTTGATGTTGAGCAGTGACGTCAGCATCCCCGCGGCGCGGCCTAATCGACCACCCTTTAAGATGTTTTCCAGGGTCACGATACCCATGAACAACTTGGTGTTGTCGCGAACCTTACGGGCCCGTTCCAGAATCGTTTCTTTATCGGCCCCCTGTGCGGCAAGCTGGGCCGCTTCGATGACCTGAAAGGCCAGGGCTTGGTCCGTGTACTGACTATCGACGACCGTAACGTCGGCCTTCGAGAGCTTAGCTGCTTGTTCGGCTGCGTGGATGGTCCCGCTGATGGCCTCTAGCATGGTGAAGCAGATGACGGAACTGCCATCGGCTCCTAACTTGTCAAAGGTCTCCACAAAGGATCCTAATGGCGGCTGACTGGTTTTTGGTAGCGTCTTTGCCGTCTTCATTTTGTCGATAAATTCTTTATTGGTGATCGATTCGCGTTCTACGTAGATGGTATCATCGATCATGACCGTCAACGGAACGATGGTAATATGGTTATCTTGGACCTGTTGCTCGGTTAACCCGGCAGACGAATCCGTGACGATTTTAATGTTAGCCATAGGGATCCCACTCTTTCTGACCAGAAATTTGGTTTATGCTACAATATACGTAATGAAACATACGGTAACAGTATAGCAGAATTAGGGATTTTTTTCAGCTGAACCAAAACAAAACGTTTCAGAAAATGGAGGAGGCTTTCCGTTGGAACCACCACGTAGTCGTACCTATCAAATCGTTAACGAAGTCCTAAACGCCGTCACCCACGGCATTGGGGCCGGCCTAAGCATCGCCGGACTGGTGATCTTGATTCTCCGGGCCGTCGCCGAGGGTGGCAAGATGCGCATCGTGACCTTTAGCATCTACGGCGCCATCATGGTCCTGTTTTACTTGGCCTCGACCCTCTTTCACAGCCTGGTCTTCACCCGAGCCCACCACGTTTTTCAAATCTTTGACCACTGTGCCATCTATCTCTTGATTGCCGGGACCTACACCCCTTACACGCTTCTGGTGATTGGCGGTGGGCTCGGCTGGACCATGTTTGGGGTCATCTGGGCCATGGCCATCCTGGGCATCGTCTACAAGGCCATCTGGTTAGGCCAACACCAAATCCTGTCGACCGTGATCTACGTGATCATGGGTTGGATGTGCCTGTTAGGCATCAAGCCCCTATACGCCGGCCTGGGACCAATTGGCTTCGGCTTATTATTTGCCGGGGGCGTCGCTTTCACGCTGGGGGCGGTCATTTACAGTTTCAAGGGGGTGCCGTTCGGTCACGTCATCTGGCATCTATTCGTGATGCTGGGCACCGGCCTGATGTACTTCTCGATTTTATTTTACGCGTAAGCCGGTTACGGAGCTGACGAATCAAACACGGTTGGCTAAGCGCGGTGGGTTTCGGGAATCGACCGAATCCACCGCGCTTTTTCGATAAGATAAACTTGTCTTTTGGACGAACGCGGATATACTTAGTTCTATGAATATCAAACAAAGTGTGTCCTCGGTTTCCGACCAACAACGGGCCGCTATTTTTAAAGCCTTGGCCGAACCAAACCGCTTACGGATTATTCGCACGTTATTCCGTGCGCACCGTGAGCTGACTTGCTCTGAGATTGGAGAACAACTGAGTATCAGCAAGTCAACCGTGTCCTATCATTTTAAGGCACTGCGGTTAGTCGGTTTGACCAATACCCGCCAGGTCGCTCAGACCAAATACTTGTCGTTGAACATCCAGGCGTTTGAACAAATCTTACCAGGGTTCTTAGCAACCCTGTAATTTTTACCTTTTAGTTCGATAACCATCGAACAAAGAAAGAAGGAACCCTTATGTTGGATGCCACCAAACACAGTCCTTACCTGACCCTGGGAATGGTCTTAGTCGCTGCTAATATGCGTTTACCGATTACCATGATGCCTGGTCTCCTTCCAGGACTTCAGCATCACCTGGGGTTACCCAGTACCCAGGCCGGTCTGCTGACCGCCATCCCTTTATTGGCCTTTGCCGTGATGTCCCCGCTAATCGCTCATTGGGGACGGCACTGGGGGAACAATTTGGTAATTTACCTCTTGCTGGTTCTAACCGCCTTGGGCAGTTATCTTCGGCTAGTGCCGACCGCCAGTTGGCTATTTGTGGGGACCCTCATGGTTGGTATTGGCATCGACGGGGGCAACGTCTTGATTCCCGCCGTTATCAAGGACAATTTCCCCACCAAGCTAGCGGTTGCCACTAGTGCGTATACGTTGTCGATGCTCCTGATTGGCGCACTGGGGACCGGAATTTCGGGGATGCTTGCTGCTCACTGGTCGCTGACGACGACCATGGGCCTACTCTCGGTAATTTCCCTAGTCAACTTAGTCGTCTGGTTGCCTAATCTTCGCTACAATCGTCCTGATACATCAGGGACACACCTTGCCGAAACAACCGGTAGCCCCCACATCAGCGTTTGGCGGACGCGATTGGCCTGGGTCATTACCACATTCTTCGGCCTCCAGGCACTGGTCTACTATTCCCTGATTACCTGGTTGCCCACCATTCTGGTCGACAAGGGTTTCTCGCCAATCACCGCAGGAACCCTGGTTACCGTCATGCAGCTTAGTAACCTCCCAATGGCCTACATCGTCCCCATCACTTCACCACACCCGCGGGGCGTTTTGGCAATGCTCAGCATCATCGGACTTGGCTTTATCGCGGGAGTTGGGGGCTTCTTGCTCCCAATTCGTTCCTTATCCCTAGCAGTGGCGTTGTGCCTTTTGATTGGCCTGGGTGCCGGGGCAGCCTTTAACCTGGCAATCGTCTTCTTCACACAAAAGACAACGACCGGGGCGGAGACTGCCGACCTTTCGGGGATGGCGCAAGCAGCTGGCTACCTATTGGCTGCGGGTGGCCCCATCGTCTTTGGTTGGCTGGGAACCGGGCTAGGCTGGTCAGCCGTCCTGGTCGTAACGCTTGTTCTAGCCGGACTCCTCACACTTGCTGGCTTTGTCATCTTTCACTTTCCAACAATTTACGACGCTTAGCCAAAAAGGCTCATCAGGGCATGCCACGGGCACGCACCGATGAGCCTTTTTATTTAGTTGCGTTTAAACTGTTCAAATACGTAGTCATACGGATTCTGGTCGTCGCGGATCCCGACCTGCCGACCGATACGCGTAAACTGCGTGTAGTCGATGGCCGGCATCCAGGTGTCGCCCGGGAAGTCCGCCGCAATCGTGGTCCGGTAGAGCAAATCCACGTCGTCTAGCAGCCCAGCAAACAGTTGTGCACCGCCCACCACAAAGAGCTGTTCGGCGGCGTGCTCGGCAGCGTAGGCCCGCACGGCGTCTAGCGAATCCAGGACGGTCACCCCCGCCGGGAACTCACTGGCTGGGCGGTGACTGACCACCACGTTGCGCCGGTTAGGCAATGGTCGGTGGAACGACGCGAAGGTCCGGGCGCCCGCGATGACGGTATGGCCGGTAGTACTGGTCTTGAAGTAGTGCATGTCGGCCGGTAAATGCCAGGGAAGCTCACCATGGTACCCGATGACCCCGTTATTGCCCTCGGCCCAGAGAAAAATTAACATGCGATGTCCTCCTTAAACGGCGACCGGCGCCTTAATGGCCGGCGCTGGATCGTACCCGGTGACTTTGATATCGGCCATCTCGTAGTCAAAGATACTCGACTTGTCCGGATTGAGCCAGAGCTGGGGAGCAGCCTTCGGCGTCCGCGCCAACTGCGTCTTGATCTGGTCGATGTGGTTACTGTAGATGTGGGCATCCCCCAGCGTGTGCACGAAGTCCCCGACCTCTAAGCCGACTTCCTTAGCGATCAACGAGGTCAACAAGGCGTAGCTCGCAATGTTAAAGGGTACGCCCAGGAAGATATCGGCGCTCCGCTGGTAGAGCTGACAGCTCAGCTTACCATCATTAACGTAGAACTGGAACAACGTGTGACACGGTGGCAGCGCCATCGATGGCACGTCGGCCGGGTTCCAGGCCGACACAATCATTCGCCGGGAATCCGGGTGGGTCCGCAGGGTGTCGATCACGTTGGCCAATTGGTCGATGGTCTCACCGTGATGCCCCTGCCAGGCCCGCCACTGGCTGCCGTAGACCAGGCCCAGGTCACCGTACTGCTCGGCGAAGGTTGCATCGTTAACGATGCGGTCACAAAAGGCCGTTTTCTCGGCCTGATACTGCTGGTTAAAGTCAGCATCCACTAGGGAACGCCGGCCGAAGTCGTGCATGTCGGGACCATGATAGTCGGCACTTTCGATGAAACGCTGAAAGGCCCATTCGTCCCAAATATGGTTATGGTGTTGTAGGAGGAACCGAATATTGGTGTCCCCCCGTAGGAACCATAAGAGTTCCGACTTAATCAAGCCAAACGGAACCTTCTTGGTGGTCAACAGGGGAAAGCCCTCCTGTAGGTTGAACCGCATCTGGTAACCAAATAAACTGATGGTCCCGGTACCGGTCCGGTCGGTTTTGGTGTGGCCGTCGTTCAAGACCGTCCGCGCCAAATTCAAATAAGCATCTTCTAACATACGTTACTGTGCCTCCTAGCCTTCTGCGTACTCACTGAGATATTCCCAACGTGCGACCTTGGCATCGAGTTGCTTGTCGAGGTCGTCGAGCTGTGCTTGGAGATCGGCCAACTTATCGTAGTTGGCCCCGTTCTGATTCATGGCTTCCTGAACGTCGGCTTTCTGGGTCTCAAGGCTGTCGATCTCGCCTTCGATACCCTCCCACTCCTTCTGCTCGGCGTAGGTCAACTTAACCTTCTTTTTGGGTTCAGCGGGCGCTGCATCGGCGGCCGGTTTAGTGGCGACCTTAGCCTTGGCCGGCTTGACCTTGCTGGCCTCCTGTGCCGCCGCTAAGTAGTCACTAAATTGACCTGAGTAGCGTTCAATCTGCCCATTACCGTCGAAAATCAGCAGGCGGTCGGCGACTTTGTCCAGGAAGTACCGGTCATGGGAGACCGTAATGACGGTCCCCGCAAATTGGGCGATGTAATCTTCCAGCACCGTTAACGTACTGATGTCCAGGTCATTGGTGGGTTCGTCCAGCAGCAGGACGTTGGGTTGTTCCATCAACAGCTTCAACAGGTACAACCGACGCTTTTCGCCCCCGGAGAGCTTACGAATCAGGGTACCGTGCATGAACCGGGGGAACAGGAACTGCTCCAATAATTCGGTGACACTCACGGAATTCCCCGCCTTGTCGGTCACGTGTTGGCCGATTTCGGAGAGGTAGTTGATCATCCGCTTATCCTCGGGAATTGGTTCAATCTGTTGAGTGTAGTAGGCCAACTTGACGGTCTCCCCAACGTCAATAATGCCGGAATCTAGCGGTAACTTGCCGGCGATTACGTTTAATAGGCTGGACTTGCCGGCCCCGTTCTCACCGCTGATTCCGATGCGCTCGCCTCCCTGAATCAGGTCACTGAAGTCCTTTAGAATCAGGTGGTCCCCCAGCGTCAGGGTCGCGTCCTTCAGCTCGATGACCTTTTTCCCTAGGCGTTGTTGCCCCAAAGAGATGGCGACGTTTTGTTGGACTTGCCGGGTTCCCTGCTGAGCTGCCAGCTCGTGGAACCGGTTGATTCGCGCGTTTTGCTTGGTCGACCGGGCTTTGGCCCCCGCCTTCATCCACGCAAGTTCCTGTTGGTACAGGCGCTGTGACTTCTGCTCGGCATCGGCTTCCTGACTGACCCGTTCAGCCTTTTCCTGAACGTAGGCCTGGTAATTACCAGGGTATTGGTACAGCTTCCCGAAATCCAGTTCCCAGATTTGGTTGGCAATCTGGTCCAGGAAGTACCGGTCATGGGTCACGACCAGTAAGGCGCCCTTATAGCTACTCAGGTACTGCTGCAACCACGCGATGGAGTCAAAATCCAGGTGGTTGGTGGGTTCGTCGAGGAGTAACAGGTCGGGCGATTGAATCAAGACCTGGGCTAAGCCGACCCGCTTGACCTGGCCCCCGGAAAGGGTCTTGATGGACTGCGAGAGATCGGTGATTTTCAGTTGCGTTAGGATGGTCTTCACGTCACTCTCGGCGGTCCAAGCATCCTCTTCGTTCATCTGGGCCTCGGCGTCCAGGTAACGCTTCTGGGCCTTCTCATCTTCGGGATGTTCCCCGTAAGCGGCCAAAGCGGCTTCATAGCGCCGGATGGTCACGAAAACGGACTGGTTACCGGAGAAGACGGCGTCCATGACGGTTAAGCTCTCGTCCAAGGCCGGCTTTTGGGTCAGATACCCAATCGTGTAGTCCTTAGGCGTGGTTAAAGTGCCCGTCTGGTCGTTGTTGATCCCAGCCAAGGTGTTTAACAGGGAGGTCTTCCCACTTCCGTTGACCCCGATCAGACCAATGCGGTCGTGTTCGTTAATGATAAAGTTTAAATCGTCGAAGAGGGTCTTCTCTCCGTAAGTTCGGTGTAAATGTTCGGCACGTAATGTTTGCATAGTTTTATCTCTTTCTTATTTCGAATTCGCTAAGGTCGTTGACCGGGTAATCAGAACGGTCCGGTCATTCACTATCTGTCCCAAAACGACCTCGTGTTCAAGTTGCTTCAGAAGTTGGCCCAAGATGGGGCCAGGTTGGATTCCCGCCTGCATCAGGTCGCGACCGGTCACGGCTAGGTCTTGCTTCTGGTGCATGGGCAAGTCAGCCCAAGCCGCTTGTAGGGCGTCCAATCGGTCGGGACTGCCCAGAATCACCGCGACCTGGTTCGCCACCGGCAAAAGGTCGGCGCCACAGGCATAGAGTTGCCAAGCATCGAGTGGGCCCCGTTGGAGTTCCGCAACGGCGGTCGTCGCCGTCTGCACGGCAGTGATGGTCTGGTTCGAGGTCTTCCAGGCCTTCAAGAAGTGGGCCACCGCTGGCCCCGTCAGGCCAAAGGCACTCGCCAGGAGCGTCCAGGCCGTGGTCTCGTCTCGGACCCCCTGCGTCAGGCGCTGTTGAACCGTGGTCAGGGACGCCTGTTGGTCACCGAATTCGGGACAGTACTGCCAGAGTCCCGTCTCTAGAAATGGCTTAAGCCCGCGCTGGGGTGTCTGCCCCGTGAAAAGCTTGATCAGCTCAACTTGGGTCCGTTCGACCGCAATCTTGGCCAACAGGTCCGCGTGGGCAGTAATCGCGTCTTCGGTCGCGGGTACGATGGCAAAGTCCAGTTGACTCGCGAATCGGACGGCCCGCATCATCCGCAAGGCGTCCTCATGGAACCGTTCCTGCGGATCCCCCACGGCCCGAATCTGGTGGTGCTTTAGGTCCGCTAGACCGTCAAACAGGTCGATGACCTCCCCGTTCTCCCGCATGGCCAGCGCGTTAATGGTGAAGTCCCGGCGTTTCAGGTCTTCGGCCAACGACCGGACAAAGGTCACGTGATCGGGCCGCCGGAAATCGGTATAGGTCGACTCGGAACGAAAGGTCGTGGTCTCGTAGCCGGTTCCGTGGTCCAGAATCATCACGGTGCCGTGGTCGATACCCGTGTCCACCGTCCGCTTAAAGAGGTGCTTGATCTCATCGGGATAAGCACTAGTGGCGATGTCAACGTCGTGGATGGACTTGCCTAGAATCGTGTCCCGCACGCTACCACCGACAAAATAGGCTTGGTACCCCGCCTGCTCGATGGTCTGTAAGACCGGTCGTGCTGCTTCAAATTCCTGTGGTAAGTGTTCTAGTTTCAAATACAGTCGTTCCCTTCTGCCAACGTTATTTCGCTGTTCTCTACCCGTCTAAGTTTAACAGATTCAGCCGGAGAAATGAATGCAAAGCCCCACGCGACCAGTCAGATTTCCCGTGGTCTTCACGGGAGGTATGCTATGATGGGACTATAAGTGTTTTTATGAACGGAGGGGACGTCATGACGCAAGTAGAAGACGAATCGGTAAAGTTAGTCGATTTACTCATGATTGGTATTGGATGTGCGACCATGGCTTTCAGCCTGGTCTTCTTTAACATCGCCAATCACCTGGCAGACGGGGGAATTTCGGGGATTACTCTGATCTTTCGGGCCCTGTTCCGGATGGACCCGGCTTACACCACCATCCTGATCAACGCACCCCTGCTCCTAATTGGGTGGCGGTTCTTGGGCAAACAATCCCTAATCTACACCATCTACGGGACCCTGATGCTATCGCTGTTCTTGTGGATCTGGCAACGGGTGCCCCTAACCATTGACCTGCACGGGGACCTGCTACTCTCGTCACTGGCGGCCGGCATCGTTGGCGGTAGTGGCTCCGGTCTGCTGTACCGCTACGGGGGTACCACAGGCGGGACCGATATCGTGGCCCGCATCATGGAACGCTTCCGGGGCGTGCCCATGGGTCAGACCTTACTGTACCTGGACGTGGTGATTCTGGTGATTTCTCTAGTCTACATCGACATCCAGCACATGGCCTACACCTTGATCTATTCCTACATTTTCGCCCGCATTGTCAACTTCATGCAGGCCGGAGCCTACGCCGCCCGGGGCTTAATCATCGTGTCCGAGCACTATCAGGAAATTACGGATGAGATTATGGATAAGCTAGAACGCGGTGTCAGCCTTGTAACTAGCGAAGGGGGCTACTCGCATCAGCCCCGCAAGATGATCTACGTGGTGGTCTCACCCCACGAATTACACAGCGTCCGTCAAATCATCAACAAGTACGACCCCCGGGCGTTCGTCTCGGTCATCAGTGTGACCGAGGCCCTGGGCGAAGGCTTCTCGTTCGAGCGACCGCGCTTTGGGTTGAACCGCTTATTTCACCGGTAACTTTAACTTTCAGTACAACCAATAAATACCGACCGGATTGCCGGTCGGTATTTATTTTGCCTAACGGCTTCTCTGGCGCATCCGGTCCAGCGGCCGGCCTAAAGGTGCCCACATCCCGATTACTTGCAATAGAGCCTTGCCAATCCACAAATTTGGTGTTATTTCTGTTGATCTTGCAGCCGCGGGTTTTGCGGCTGCTATTAGTTTATTTATAAAAGTTAAAGTAATTTTTATGTTCTAACTAATAATTTTACAACTACTCCCATCCCAATTCCCGCCATTAAAAAAAGCTTTATAAACGCCGTTAAGCGCTCATAAAGCTTTGCTACTAGTAATCGTTAATCCTGATACCCTTCCAGTAACAGGGCCATCTCTTGGTCGTCAGGAACCACCTTCAGGTACGCCACTAGAAGTTTCTGGACCATGTCACTGGCCCCCTCTTCTCGGTAGAAGTAGATGGCCGGCTTCAAGAAGTCCGCCTGGTCCATAAAGAACGGTACCGCAGCATCGTAGTACTGCCGAGCAGCGGTAAAGTCCTCCAGATGCTCTTCCGCGACAGCCAGGTTCCAGTACAGCTGCGGATCAGTGTTCTCATCCTTAATATAAGGCTGCACCAGCGCTACCGTCTCGTCCCAGCGCTCCTGCTTCACATACAGGTTACTCAGCTGGATAACGGCCCCTAAATCGTCGTTATCGAGTTCGTGACCCTGCTTCAGGTACTTCTCGGCTAGGTCCTCATCGGCCAGCTTCGTCGCCACGTGAGCCGCCTGAAGCCAGAGCTTCTCGTTGTACTGGTCGACCCCTAACCCTTCTTGGAGGGCATTTAGGGCCTCATCAAGCCGGTTCTCCTCCTCGAGAGCCTGCCCCAGATACGGGTACAACGACGTGTAGTGTGGGTCACTGTCCTTTAACTCGTCGAACAGACGAATGGCAGTCGGCCGTTCCTTCAACTGTAGGTAGGTAAAGGCCGTTTCAAACTTCACGTCGGGGGTCATGTCACCGGAGTGAATCTGCTTCAGGTAGCCGATGGCTTGCTCGAAGCGGCCGGCGTTGGCGTAGGCCACCCCCAACCGCTCCACCAGGTTGACCTGCGACATGCTGGTCGTCCCTGCCGTAATCAGCTCGAGGTACAGCGGAATGGCCTTCCGGAACTCGCGCATGGTGAAGTAAAGCTCCGCCAGGGCAAACGTGATCACGAGTTCGTCCGGCGCCAACTGCTTTGCCGTCAGGAGCTTCTGTTCACTGACCTCAAAGAGTTCCTGCGTCTGATACAGGTCCGCTGCCACCATGAGGGACTCCACGTAAGCCGGTGACGAGGGCTTGACCTGGTTCAGGTAGTCGAGGGCCTGGTCGTCCTTATCTTCATCGATGGCGATGTCAGCCAGGTTCGTGCGCAACTCGTCTTCGTCGGGGTACTTCGCGAGTAACTTTTCGTAGATTCGACGTGACTGGTTCAAGAATCCCAGGGAATACAGCTCCTCGGCCAAGCTGAAGAGCGTGTCATCGTCGTCGTGCCGCAGGGCCAACGCGTATTGTTTCTTGAACGCGTCGATCTGCCCCTTTTCTAGCTGGTCCAATGCGGTTTGTGCGTAACTCATTACTGACCCACCTCCTAAAAGTTTTAACAGGTTTTTTCGGATTTAAAATTAATGGTAATAAAAAACCAGTCCGGCAAATACCGTCCTGGCCCTTTATCCATTAAATAGTTGATAAACATTATTTAACGGCATCCTTTAAGGCTTTACCTGGCTTAAATGCAGGTACTTTGCTTGCAGGAATTTGGATTTCTTGTCCAGTTTGTGGGTTACGGCCCTTACGAGCTGCACGTTCACGTACTTCAAAGTTACCAAAGCCGATCAGTTGAACCTTTTCGCCCTTTGCTAACGTTGCTTGGACAGAATCGAAGACTGCATCAACTGCAGC